>CAZPYG010000238.1:0-5305 GCA_964590465.1 uncultured bacterium
TTCCGATGGATAGGGGGTTACCGGCTTCGAGGGCAACAGCGGCTCTGACATCCATGGCAAATTTCTCCGTGAAGTTGGCGTCCCATAGCAATTTTCAGCAGTCTAAACCGTCCAGGAATTTCCTGCCCTTCGGTATGAGCTATGGCATTTTGCCAGCTTAACGGCTTTGGCTGGAATAAGCCAGAGCCCAAGGAGAACATGAATTCCGTACAACATCAGACCGGTAAAAGTTTGCTTTAGCTTTCCTCTCCAGGGAGGGGCAGAGGTGGGTTAATCATGCCAATGAGCCGCTTATCTGAGAGAGGAAGCCCTTTCTATGGGAGTGAGTTCTTTTTGGCAACAGATTTGACCAACCCCGCCCTCCGCCCCCCTTCGAGGAGGGGAAGTGGCTCAGGGTAGGGCTATCAAAAGTTATTCCGAACTGAGGCCAGCAAACAAAAGGTCTTTTGCTAAACGGCACGGCTCAGCCAGGTGGGTTCCATGGTTGTGGGACGCTGGGTATGGGAAGGCATTGTGCGGCGAAAAGACTGGTAATAGTCTTTACGAGATTCTTCAAATAGATATCGCAGTTCGCTAATGGGATTCGGATGGTGGTCGACCCGCAGGTCGAGGTGAGGGTAAACGTCCTGATACATAACGTAGAGGGCGGCAGACTGCTTGCCCCGCTTATCACCCCCGGCGGCGTCTCCAGCTTCAAGGGCCATAATCAGGCGATCGCAAAAGTCTACTCCCACCGTCCGCTGGTAGGTTGCGGCCATGGCATCCAGGGTTTCTGGCCCCACCAGCATGTTTCCGGCCACTGAAAAACCTGGGAAAGTGCGGTGTCCGGCCCAGTCGACACAGTCGCGCCCGGTCCAGGCGGCGCTGTTGCCGTTGTGGTCCACCAGGTGAAGCTGCCGTTCGTGGCGCTGCTCGTCGTGGTCGAGCAGGAGGTGAATAACGGCGTCTGTCGGGGTCTCATCAAAAATACTCTCGGTGGCGACCCGACGCTCCAGCAGGCGTAGCCCCCGAATTCCCAGGAGAGGGTTGGTTTGGGCCTGGGTTGCGATCGCCCCTACCCCCGCCTTGGCATGGGGCACCAGAGCCCCCACCGCCAGGTGTTTGGTTGCCACAGCAACCCCAGTCATCCCCGTACGCTCATCCCACGCAACGATGGAAAACGTCATAGACCCCTCATAAAAAGATTTAAGTCGTAATTTGGATTAAAGAAAATTAATACACTACTTTGATGCTCAAAAACAGTGGTGGTTGTAACGCCCTGGTAAGTTTCTTCTCCAAGAAAGATTAGGCGGAGGCCAAAGGGCTAATTCCTTGCCCTAGGCAGTATGGCGGAGTCGGTAAAGAACTCGTTGCATTCAATTGGGCCAGGGGCAAAGTAAGCGTAGCGGTGATGCCGCAAAAGTCTTTTTTACCAGCTGAAAACAGCAATGCATATTCTTATTCGACTGTCTAGGGGACGGTCCCATGGTCCTATGGCAAAAAACGGTGGCTTTACCTTATTTGAAGTGCTAATAGTAGTGGCGATTATCGGCATTTTGGCCGCCATCGCCGCGCCTTCATTTCTAGGCTTTCGAGAACGGCGCAAGGTCGAAACGGTGCAGCAGATGCTTTACCAAGCCATGCGTTCAGCTCAAATCGATGCGATGCAGCACCGTGAAGAGCGGCAGTTCAGTCTTCGTCAGCAGGGTAACTATCTGGAATGGAGCAGTCATCCCCGCTCTGTATCGCCAGTACAGATCAACCACTGGGAAGCTCTACCGGCTGGGGTGGTTCTAGCTGAAAGAGACAACACTTTGCCCGAGGCCAGTGATGTCCATTACGTTCGATTCAACTTTCAGGGAGATGTCAAGTATCGCCTTGGAACGGTGACGTTAACGGGGGCACACGGAGGCCGGGTTGAACGGTGCGTGATTGTATCGACCCTGATCGGAGCTATGCGTAAAGGAGAAGGCCATAGTACTCCTAATTCAAACGACCGCTATTGCTACTGAGGATGGGAAAGACTACTGAGACAGCCCGTTAGGATTGAATAAAGTGAATTCTCTCCCACCCTGGAGCAAATTTTTGAAGCAAGGTAAGGAGCAAGGCCCATGACGACCCAGGCGAGCCAATGGATGATTGTCCGAGCGGAAGCAGGGCATTGTGAGATTCTCCCGGTTGACCAACTCACACCCCAACAACAGGGGCAAGCTACAACCTGGGGTCCCTACGAATCTCAAGCAGAAGCAATGGCCAAGCGGGTAGGGCTGATTCGGGCTGGGCAATGCAAACCTGTTTGAAACCCTGAATTCCGGGGAGCCTCAGCTGGCATCCCCGGAATGCTCCTGGCCAAAACCTACGCCAATTCCTGGGGATTGATGCCAGGTTGATTAACTTCTTGGGCGGATCTTTCCAACATGGTGGCGCGGCGGTTCTGTTTTTGCCGACGGGTGCGAGCAAGCAGATGACGGGCAGATTCCTGGGTAGATTTCATGAGACGCCTCTAATTTTGTATCTAAATTTACAGAATATATTCTTAAGATAACTGTCTGTCCGAAAAATAGGGTTAACTTTTGACTAGATTTTGGTTAATGATTGGGATTGAGCTTTCGCGGCTTGGTTTTCAATCCCCAATGCTGGCGGCATTAGCCCTTGCTTTTCGCCCCCTCGCGCCAGGAAGTAGCATTGACCCGGTACAGCGGTACAACCAGGAATCTCGGCAGTTTGCCAGGCAGTCTTGTAGATTGGCATTATCTGCCTATGGTGGTGTGTTGAGGTTGGTAGCCTATGAACGCTAATGCCATGAGCCTGACAGCCTACGACCTGTGGAAGCAGTACGACAATGCTGCCGTGGTTCAGGGCATTAGCTTTACCCTGCAGTCGGGGGAAATTGTCGGGCTGCTGGGGCCGAACGGAGCCGGTAAAACCACCACGGTAGGGATGCTGTTTGGCACGGTAATTCCCACTAAAGGGTTTGTGAAGTTTGGCCCCTGGCAGCTGCCGGCCCAGGGGCAGCTGGCCCGGGCACAGATGGGCATTGTCACCCAGGAAGACAACCTGGACCCCGACTTCACGGTGTTCAACAACCTCACTCATTTTGCCCACCACTTTCGCATTACCGGTAAGGCGGCGAAGGAACGGGCGGGGGAACTGCTGGCCCTGGTGAATCTGGAGGGTAAGGCCCAGGCTCAGGTGGATGACCTGTCTGGAGGGATGAAACGGCGGCTGGTGCTGGCTCGGGCGTTGTTGAACCAGCCGCAGATTGTGTTTCTGGATGAGCCGACTACCGGACTCGATCCCGATGCCCGACAGGATTTCTGGCGGCTGGTGCTGCATCTGAAGGCAAGCGGATGTGGGATTTTGTTGACCACCCATTATATGGATGAGGCCCAGCGGTTGTGCGATCGCATCCTGCTGCTGCAGCAGGGCAAAGTCATTGATGAAGGCCATCCCACCGACCTGGTAGCCCGTGTCATCGGTAAAGAAGTCGCGGAAGTCGAAGGGGTAGACGATGCCATCCTCAAAGACCTGGCGGATCGCTACGGCACCTGGCATCGCAATTTCGGCAGTGGTCACCTGATCACCCTGCCGGATGATCCGTCAGACCAACTGTGGACGGCCATCGAAGGCTACCATCCCCGCCGCCTGCTGCGGCGACAGGCTAACTTAGAAGATGTGTTCTTACGCCTCACCGGGAGCGTGTTGGAATGAAGTGGATTACGGCCACTCCCTGGGGAGTCTACTCCGTCTGGTGGCGGCACTTTCAGGTGTATCGCAGTACCTGGCTGGTGAGCATGCTGCCGCCCCTGTCAGAACCGCTGGTATACCTGCTGGCCTTCGGCTACGGCCTGACGCCCCTGGTGGGAGAGGTCGAGTATCTGGGCCAATCCATCTCCTACGCCCGTTTTATTGCGCCGGGGATGATCGCCGTTGGGGTGCTGTTTCAGTCCTTTTTTGAGGGGGCCTACGGCAGCTTTATTCGGCTGAACTTTCAGAAGACCTGGCAGGCGCTGCTGACGGCCCCCCTCAGCTTTACGGATGTGTTTCTGGGGGATTGGTTCTGGGCGACGACAAAGGGAACCATTGCGGGCGTTCTGACCGGACTGGTCGCCGTTCTCGCCAATCTCTACGAACTACCGCATCTAGTTTTTTCCCTACCGCTGATTGTGCTGGGAAGTCTGCTGTTTGGGGCCTTTGGGCTGTTAGTAACGGGGATCGTCCGCAAGGTGGATCAGGTCAACGTGCCGATTTTTCTGGTCGTTATCCCCATGTTTACCCTCTGCGGCACCTACTTTCCCCGCAACACTCTGCCGCCGCTGCTGGGGGCGTTTGCCGGAATTCTGCCCCTGGCTTCCCTGGTAGATCTGCTGCGCTGGCCGCTGGGGTTACCACCATGGTGGCCTTTGCTCTTGCTCTGGTTAATGGGCTGGACTGCTCTGCTGGCACGACTGGCGGCCATGCGGATTTATCCGAGGCTGTTTAGCTAACGATTGGTATAGCTTTCACGCCAGCGTATCTCGATATTCGTTTAGCAGTGCCATTACCTGACTCAATTGATTCTGGTTCTGTTCTGAAGGATCCGATAAACAGCTCAGGAGTGCAAGATCTCGTTCAGTTTCGACTCTAGCTCGGCGAGTCGCTTGTTCTTTTGCCTCAATTCTTCGTTGTTCTTCTTGAGCCAGGCGATCTGTTTCTCGGTTTCGACGGTCCCACTCAATGCCGAAATTAGCCAGCGCCACCAGGATGGCTGCCACAGAGAGTCGGTTGCGACCGAGTCGGGGACCGGCAAGTTGTCCGAGGAAGGTAAAATCGGTTTCATCGTAGAACCTCAAGAAGGCAATGCTGATGATCAAAATTGTGAGGGTGGTTCCGGGTATTAATGAAAGGAAGTTAACCCATCGGTTCACAGCTGATGTGGATCGCCCGATATAGGGTCATTATAGGTCAACCCAATCTGCCCAGACACCTTGCCATTCGAAACTGTATCTTTTGGCAACCATACCGCCATGGGGACTTGACAGGTCTAAGTCACGGGCGAACACTAAATCTTTAACGGCTGTCGTTGCTCTCAGATTTGTCATGGCTAAGCGCAAGAAAAAATCCACCCGTGTGGCCTCCCTTGGTTTTGGGGCCAAGAACTTAGACAGTGAACTCCAGCGGGCTGAAAAGTACCTCGCCAAGCAAGATTGGAATACTGCGATTAATATCCTCTTGCCCCTGAGTGAACAGCATCCAGGCGAGAAGCAGATCTGGGAACTGCTGAACTTCCTCAGCTACGAAACTGAGAACATGTTCCTGTATCAAAAGTCCTGCGAAGGATGGCTGA
>CAZPYG010000238.1:5405-6973 GCA_964590465.1 uncultured bacterium
CAGACCATGAGTTTGCTGAAGAAGCCCGTACAACGGTCAACGAACTCGAAGAATTGGCAGAACGGCTGCTTGCAGAAATTGGCCTGACCGGCGAGGCGGGTTGGGACACGGCGATTTTACATGAGCAGGGGCAGGCTTATTTAGAATCTGGTGACTATGAGGCGGCTCGTGAGGCTGAAAACGAAGTCCTGCAGCGGAATCCCGAGTTTTTGTCAGCTCGCAACAATCTCAGTCTGATCAGCTGGCAGGAGGGCAACCTAGACGAGGCCATTGCCACCGCCCAGGCCGTGCTTGAAAACTATCCCGATAATATTCATGCCCTGTCTAATTTGGTTCGCTATTTAGTGCTAAACGGGGATGAAGCCGCCGCCTGTTCCTACGGTGACCGGCTCAAAGCCAGCCAGGCCGAAGGTTGGGATGTGTGGACTAAGAAAGTTGAAGGACTGTCTTACCTCCGGGACGATGCTGCCGTTGTGGAAGTTTGGCAACAGGCCAAAAATGACAAGGTCGAAGCCGAAGATGAGCTTAGCCCGATGTTTTTTCATCTAGCCGGGGTCGCCCTGGCTCGATTGGGCCGTAAAGAGGAGGCCGTAGCCCAATGGGAAACAGCGCTGGAGCTTTACGATACCTATCCCCTGGCCCAAGAAAACCTGACGGATATTCGCCATACCGTCGATTTGCGCCACGGAGCCTGGCCATTTTTCTGGCAACAATGGCTGCTACCGGGCGTTGCAGAGGACTTGTTGCAAACTATCAGTGTCTCGTTGCAATCTACCCAACGGGGCAAAAATCTGGACAAAAATCTTCACAAGTATCTCGACAATCATCCAGATTTCCTGCGCAAAGCGCCAGTTCTGCTGGAGCGGGGTGGCCCTCAAGTTCAGGAGCTAATTTTGAATCTGGCCGAGCAAATGCGCTTACCGGAACTGTTAGAAGTGATCAAAACTTTTGCCCTGAGCCAAAACGGTACCGATCAACTCCGCTATCGTGCAGCAGTTCTGGCCTCCCAGGAAAGCCTGATGCCGAAAAGAGTCACCCTATGGCTGCAGGGTGACTGGCGAGAAGTTCAGCTGATGGCCTACGAATTTCATGGTGAACCGCCCATTCAGCATGCCAAAGCAGTCGAAGCGTTGCTGACAGAGGCGACTTATCTGCTGCGAGAAATGGATGATGATGCGGCCCAAGAAGCCGAAGCCCTCCTGCGGCAGGCCCTGGAACAGGAACCTGATGCTCCCGACATCCTGAATAATCTCTCCAAGGCTATGGAAATTCAGGGGCGTACAGCAGCAGCCCAAGAACTGCGGGAAGACATTTTAGAGCGGTTCCCCGATTATCTGTTTGCGCGCATGTCAAAGGCCGCTGAACTCATTGATGAAGGGAACCTGGAAGCTGCAGAGGCCTTGCTGCTACCCCTGCTGGAGCGAGAGCGGTTTCATTTTTTAGAATTCGGTGCCTTTTCCGAAGCCTATATCTATCTACTCACAGCGCAGAAAGAGTGGGAAAAGGCCAGCCGCTGGTTCGAAATGTGGGAGCAGGTTGACCCAGAAAACCCCCGATTAGACTACTGG
>CAZPYG010000239.1:0-6955 GCA_964590465.1 uncultured bacterium
CCAGATGCTTCGCCCCTCCGGCGGGTACTTTTTTTCTCAGAAATCTCCTTAAGGCGCTGGCACTCGTAAGTCCAGATTCCAGGGGGCTTAAGGTCACTCAAACACGAGAGGCCACAGGTCCGAAACAGCAACTTCCCAGCCTGGCAAGAGTTCAGGCATGGTCAAAATATCCCCATCGCCCAGAACCTGCTTCTCCTGCTGGGGATAAGGACTCATGACCCGGATCTCTCCATCCACCAGTTCCATTCGGTAATCGGGATGTTCAGCTTGTAATTTTTCTAAGTCTTGAACTGTGAGAGTCATCGCTTCAGCCCACCTCAACCAGAGCTATAGTCATCATAGAGCCTGGAGCTTTGACGATGCCTTCCCCCTTCCCCGGCATGGACCCCTATCTAGAGCAGCCGACGTTTTGGTCTTCCTTCCATAGTCGGCTGATGGTTGCTCTGGCAGATGCTCTGGCTCCCCAGTTGCGGCCTCGCTATTACGTGGAAGTTGAAACTCGCACCTATACTGACATTTCAGATGGAAGCGAATTGTTAGTTGGCATCCCTGATGCGGTGGTTTTATCGAATCAACAATCCTCCACGGAGCCTGACAAAACGGCAGGAGCAGAACGTGCCGCCGTTGCGACCCGGCCCTCTCCTCAGCAAGTTATCCTGCCCATGCCAACTGAAGTCAAAGAACGCTACCTGGAAGTGCGGGAGGTGGGTAGCGATGCCGTAATTACCGTGGTGGAACTACTTTCCCCCAAAAACAAACGCCAGGGGGCAGGACGTACCGTATACGAGGATAAGCGGCAGCTGATTTTGGGCAGTGCCTCCCACTTAATTGAAATTGATCTGCTGCGAGGAGACGCTCCCCTCCCCATACAGGGACCTGCGCAGCTCGCTCACTATCGCATTCTGGTGAGCCGGGCTGAGAAACGCCCTCAAGCCGATCTATATGCGGTAACTGTGCGAGAGCCATTGCCCCGTTTCCCGTTGCCGCTAAAGTCCCTCGAAGAGTCGGTAATGGTTAATCTATCAGAGATTTTTCGAGGGGTTTATGACCGGGCCAGCTATGACCTGCGGATTGATTACAGGGAACCTCCTCCACCGCCACCGTTCTCGGTTGAAGATCAAGCCTGGATGGAAGAACTGTTGCGTTCGAACAGATCATAACGAGCACGCTTTGTTTTGCTCATCCTACCTATGATTGAATGTCACTGATTTAAGGCTGGTGGGCAGTGCCCACCCTACGGTAGATCAAGGCTTTCGGCTATTTGCGAGGGTTGATTTCAGCTTATTTCAGTGCCATTCACCTATGATTAGCGTGTGATTAGTGTGGAAATGGGCTGGCCTAACCTTTTGTAAACTGCAGTTCCCAGCAGGTATCGCCCCTGGCCAGATATTTCTTCTCGAAGTGGGTGCGGGGCGCTTCTGAGGATGCAATCTGGCGATCGCACCGGCAGGTCAGGCCCCAACCTTCCTCCATATATGTTCTGGCTTCGGTGTAGTAAAACTCCTCGTTGGTGGCCAGGGTAATCGTGCCGCCAGGTTTCAGGGTTTGAATGACGTAGCCCATAAACGGCATGGCGTGGAAGCGTTTGTTCCGCTGCCCTGCCTTGGGATAGGGGTTGGGGTACCAGAAAAAGTAGCCATCCGCTGACTGGGGGGACAGGCCGTGGGTAATCCAGTTGACGGCGTTGGCCCGAATGGCAATGACATTGTGGCAGTGATTGTTGACGATGCGCTGTTTTAGCTGGGCAAACCGTTCCTGGGTGCGCTCAATGGCAATTAGTTTTTTTTCGGGATGGACCCGGGAAAATTGAACGGCAAACAACCCCTGCCCCGCCCCGACTTCCACAAAAAGTGGATCATTCGGCAGGGGAACCGGTCCTATGGGTGGTTTGGGTACGGCAGCAGCATTGAAAGGGCGCATCGGGATTTCCCTCAACCGGGTGGCGCTTGAGTTAGGCCGAAATCTACAGTTCTACGGTGTAGCCAGCCTTACGGATGGCCTTGGTGAGGATTTCTTGGTAAAGGATAGAGCTAATCTTCACAGCCTTGGAGTCCAGGTTAGTTTCGATATTCGCCGCCGGATCGATTTCCTTGACAGCCCGGGTAATGGTGTCAGCGCAAGCTCCACAGGCCATGTCAGGTACGGTAAGGGTGAAAGATGCCATAGCAGATCTTAGGGTTTACACAAAGTGATAGGGAGGTAAGGCTTCGCTGAGGGACACATTCCAATAAGCTGCTTCAGATTGCCATTGTTTCGCCTGTTGCTTGAGATTTGGGGCTTCGCCGGTATCCAGCAAAACGTAAACTTTTGCCGTGCCGTCTTCATGTGTGGTCTCGACTGCATCGGGGTAAGCCGCCTGGATACGCTCAAACAGACGGATTAGTTCTGTTTGCTGCTGTTCTTGACCTGCTGTTTGATCCTGCAGACGCTGCTTTTTAGCCAAAAAGTATTCCCGCCCTTTTAATCCCTCTGGGGGGGGAGGAAGGGAAATATCCCCTGGCATTAGTTTGATTTGGTATTCACACTTTTGATCTAGCTGGGCAAGTTTTTCCAGATAAGTTTGGTATTCGCCGGTGATATACTCCGTGAGTTTGTCAATGGAGGCCAACTGGATGCCAAAGCGAATGGGTAAAACGGTGACCTGTTGGAATAGATCGCAGATCACCCGGTCATGGCTGAGGACAGCAGTTAATAGACGCTGATCTTCCGCCTGCAGGGCTGCTAAATCAATGCCGTGCTCCACCACAACGGCCAGTTCATTTACCGTCACCAGTTGAGTTTCACGCTCCAGCCCCAGGGGCAAGGTCATTGGGGTTGGGGGATTGCGGCATACACCGTAAACGTAAACTAGGTCTTCCAAAGCCATTGGCACTGCAATTGTTATTCGCGTTTTTTGAACACCATCGACGGATCTACCTTACTGCAGGATTACAGGGTCGGCTCCAGGATAAAGCCCCAGTTTAGGGTAAGGTGCCCCGATTGGCGTCCTTGTTCTGATTCCAGACGGTGCAGGTGAATGGGGGTACCTGCCTGGCTCAGGGCGGCAATGGCTGGAGCATAATCGACCAGGTCGTGATTGATCAGGGTGATGAGTTCGCCAACGGTCAGGGCAGGGTCCCAATCTCGATGATCGACGATGGTGATTACGGTATCTTCCGGTAGGGTGAGAGGTTGGGTCGGTAAGAGTCGCCCATTGCCAAGGTCAAGCCTCCAGATGCGCGGCTCTACGCCAGAGGACGGAGCTGCTTCCTGGACCGTTAGGGTCATGACCGGACGCAGATAAAGATATCCCCGCTGCCATCCCCGTCCAGGGGTCAGGACCCGGCAGGACATGCCTCCCATCAGCTGCATAACCTGTTCCGAGCAGTGGGCAAAGTACCAGCGCAGCCGCAGCCAGACATCAGCCACCAGGGCCGGTTCATGGACAAAGGTATGTTTTGACAGGGCCTGCTCCCCCTGGATTAGATTGGTGGTGGCATCAACCTGGTCGATGCAGGTCAGTTCCCGAGCGGCGGTTGAGGGAGCCATGGACTCCAGCGTTGGCAGGTGCTGCAGCATGATTTCACAGGCGCAGCTATTGAGGAAGTCCTGGACCCAGGTTTCATCGGTAAAGGTGAGCCAATCGCCCAGCACTCCGGGACTTGTAGCTTGAGAATCGTCTTCTAAGACCTCAGCAAAATCGTCGAGGGTGAACCCCATGGAGGTCGTTTGTTCCTGGGTAGGCCCCGTTGCAGAAGAGGGCGCAGAAACAGCCCCCTGTCCTGCAGTGACGGACTTTTTACCCAGGTTAGAAGGTCGTTCCTGGGTGTTGGCCAGATGCAGGCAGAGTTGTAGATGTCCGTCTTCCCACCCCTGGAATGGACTCAAGGCCCGGGTGGGCCAACCCGACTGCAGCAGCCGCGAAAGGGGAGGCTTGGTTTGACTGATTTCCTGATTGAGGTGATCCACCATGGGGGCAACCGCCATGGGCTGATCATCCAGATCGTTTTCTATCAGTTTTACCCGTTGAGACGCTTCCAGGAAAAGCGCATGATCCGGCTCAGCTTGAGTGACCAGATCAAGACGATAAACCTGATCTGTCAGGGTCAGGCTCAGGACGGGAACCAGGCGTACCACCCCCAGAGTGAACTGAGTATCGGTCGTGTAGATGCGCGATCGCACCCCCTCCAGCAGCCGCATCACCTCATAATTACTGCTGGCCAGCAGCCACAGCACATGGGGAATCAAGCCGGATATCGATACTAAGGTTAGTGCTGCTGCGCCCGATTCAGCTTGTGCCCGAGCCGGGTTCTGCTCCTGATCCAGGGCATCCAGCAGTTCCCCGATTTCTTCGCCCACGTAAGTCACCAAATTTTCGGGGGTTTGTTCCAGGTCTACTGGCCATCCCCCCATGGGCGACTTCAGGTGCATGACAATATCCACCAGTTGCTTCAGGGCCTCCATGACCCGAACCGAGGGAATGGCCGGTTGGCAGGCCATGGTGCGTTGGTCTAAACGGCACACCGTGTCCTTTAAGAAGGCCGTTTTAGGTGCCGAGACTAAGGCCCCCGTTGATTTTGTCCAGGAAGATGGAGCTTGGTCGGCAGGTGCAATCATAGCTGTAGCTCTGCCCCTTTGGGTCACAGGTTGTCTATTAGAGAGTTCCTCCCTGCAGCCAGAAGTGAACAGCTACTTTGCAAATCTACGAATTTCTTACCAGGTCACGTAAGGTAACTGGGTCGCCGTTGCTTTAATGTTCTCTGCCTGGGCCACCAGTTGCCCACAGGCATCCCAGGTGCCGCCCATAAAGGCCTGACGCACCCCCTCAGGCATAGAAAGCGGCCCGGTGACTTCCCCAAATTGGACCTGTAAACCAGCTATGTCAATCGTTATGGGTAGCTCGGGGTGGGCTTCCAGGGCTGCCTGAATCTGGTTCACCAGTTCAGGTTCCGCCGTTAAGCAGGGTACCCCAATGGCAACGCAGTTACCGAAGAAAATTTCTGCGAAACTCTCCCCAATCAGTGCCTGAATGCCCCAGCGGGCAATGGCCTGGGGAGCATGTTCCCGGGACGAGCCGCAGCCAAAATTGCGGTTGACCACGAGGACAGCGGCATCCTGGTACTGGGGTTGATCGAAGGAATGGTTACCCTCTAAAGCTGAACGATCATCCGCGAACACCCGATCGCCCAGTCCATCAAAGGTGACGCACTTGAGAAAGCGGGCCGGAATAATGCGGTCGGTATCGATGTCGTTGCCCCTTAAAGGAATACCCGTTCCAGAAATTTGTGTAACTTGCGACATCAATGTTCCTCCTTAACGAACCCCTAATATAGCTTTGGCCAGGTCGTTTGCCGTCTTTACTTATAGCTGCGCTGGGTGAGCTGCACGTTCTCAAACTGCAGGTCTTCCTTGTGGAGTTCTGGCCCTCGCCCTTCCCCCCGGTGTTCCCAGGCGGCCACGTAGGCGAAGTGCTCGTCATCCCGTTTGGCTTCGCCGTCGGGGGTCTGGTATTCCTCCCGGAAATGGCCCCCGCAGGACTCTTCCCGCTGGAGGGCATCCCGGGCCATGAGTTCCGCCAGCTCCATAAAGTCCGCCACCCGCCCGGCGAACTCCAGATTTTTGTTGTAGGTGTTGGCCTCGCCGGGAACTTTCAGGTTCTGCCAGAATTCTTCCCGCAGGTCTTGAATCTGGGTGATGGCGATTTCCAGCCCCTCCCGATGTCTGGCCATGCCCACGTAGTCCCACACCAGGCGACCCAGTTCTCGGTGAAATTCCATCACCGTCTTATCGCCCTGGATGCTGAGCAGTTTGGTGACCCGGGCTTTGGCGCGGGCTTCGGCCTCAGCAAAGGCATCGTCTGCGGTCGTTATCGGCGGCAGGGACTGCCCGGCAATGTAGTCTCCCAGGGTGTAGGGAATGACGAAATAGCCATCCGCCAGTCCCTGCATCAGAGCGCTGGCCCCCAGACGATTGGCCCCGTGATCTGAAAAGTTGGCTTCCCCCAGCACAAACAGGCCCGGGATAGTGCTCATCAGGTGATAGTCCACCCAGAGGCCGCCCATGGTGTAGTGGACGGCGGGGTAAATGCGCATGGGCAGTTCGTAGGGATTTTCCCCCGAAATCCGCTGATACATGTCGAACAGGTTGCCGTATTTGGCGGCGATGGTATCGCGCCCCTGGTTCTGAATGGCATCGCGAAAGTCGAGGTAAACCGATAAACCCGTTTCACCCACGCCGCGCCCTTCGTCGGTCATCTGCTTGGCATTGCGGGAAGCGACGTCCCGGGGCACCAGGTTGCCAAAGGCCGGGTAGCGCTTTTCCAGGTAGTAATCGCGCTCGTCTTCGGGAATCTGGTTGGGGTGGCGTTTGTCCCCCGGCTGCTGGGGCACCCAGACCCGGCCGTCGTTGCGCAGGCCCTCGCTCATCAGCGTGAGTTTGGACTGGTAGTCCCCCGAGACCGGAATACAGGTGGGATGGATCTGGGTGTAACAGGCGTTGGCGAAATAAGCTCCCCGCTTATGACAGCGCCAGGCGGCGGTGACGTTGGAGTTTTTGGCGTTGGTGGAGAGGTAGTAGACGTTGCCGTAGCCGCCGGTACAGAGCAGCACCGCATCCCCGGCGTAGCGCTCAAACTCCCCGGTGACCAGGTTGCGTACAATGATGCCCCGAGCCTGGCCATTGGTCACCACCAGATCCAGCATTTCCCGGCGGGGATAGACCTTGATGCCCCCCGCCTGGACCATACGCATCATGGCGCTGTAGGCTCCCAGCAGTAATTGTTGCCCGGTTTGACCCCGGGCGTAGAAGGTACGAGATACCTGCGCCCCGCCGAAGGATCGATTGTCCAGCAGGCCCCCGTATTCCCGAGCAAAGGGCACCCCCTGGGCTACGCACTGGTCGATAATGCTGCTGCTGATTTCCGCCAGACGGTGTACGTTGGCCTCACGGGAGCGGTAGTCGCCCCCTTTGATGGTGT
>CAZPYG010000240.1:0-6937 GCA_964590465.1 uncultured bacterium
TTGCCCAGATGGGCAGTTGGGAATTAGACGTAACCACCCGGCAACTGACCTGGACTCAGCAGATGTTTCGGCTGATAGGGTTACCTCCTGGACAAACGGTACCCACTGAGAAAGAGATTCTGCAAATGGTTCATGCGGATGACCGCAGAGCTTTACAGCGGGCGGTTATTGCTGCTACGACCCAGGCCCAACCTTACGAACTTGAGCATCGTATCCTTCGAGCCGATGGAGTGCTGCGGTACTTCATCAATCGGGGAGAGCCGATTGTGGATGCCCAGGGGCAGGTAATTCGGCTGGTGGGCACTTTTACCGACATTACTGAGCGCAAACAGACTGAGCTGGAACTACGCAGACTGCAGGCCCAGCTTGAAATTCAAGCTACGGTAGATAGCCTGACTCAGGTGTCTAATCGCTATCAGCTAGACACCTTTTTAGAACTGGAGTGGCAACGGTGCCAGCAGGCTCAGGCGACCCTGGCTATCCTGATGGTCGATGTTGACCATTTCAAGGCCTTTAACGATCGCTGCGGCCATTTGCGGGGGGATGAATGTTTGCAACAATTGGCCCAGATATTGCGGAGCTGCGTCAGTCGGGCCAGTGATTTGGTAAGTCGCTATGGCGGCGAAGAATTTATTCTGGTACTGCCTCAAACCGATATAGATGGAGCCAGACAAGTGGCCATAACGATTCAAAAAGCGCTTTATCAGGCCAACATTCCCCATGACGGCTCAGCCGTGAGCGATCGAGTTACAGTTAGCATTGGTATTACCGTGATCAGCCAACCCCTGAGCATTCTGCCCAAGGAAGCTATTCACCGTGCGGATGAAGCCCTTTACCAGGCAAAACAACAGCGCAACTGCTACCGGGTCAGCCAGGCTTAGGGTGGGATGGGGCTGATGCAAGATTTTACGGTGCCCGTGAAGGGGGAAGGGGGAAGGGTGGTAGGTAAGGTTGCGTGGCTGTTAAGACTTTGTACTAATGTAAGGTACCTGTATGTCGAAACTTGCTCCCCTGCCCACCGCCACCCTTCTCCCTAACTCTCTTGAAACCATGAAACGCATCTTGATAGTCGATGACGAAGAAGACATTTGCCAGGTGGTGCAGGCTTCCCTGGAGGAGTTTGGCGGCTGGCAGACGGTGTTGGCCCATTCCGGGCAGGAAGGACTGACCCTTGCCCAGGCTGAACATCCAGACGCAATTCTGCTGGATGTTTCCATGCCGGAAATGGATGGCTTTGAAATGTTTGAGACGCTGCAGGGGAATCCGGCAACTCAGCAAATTCCGGTGATCTTGTTGACCTCAAAGGTGCTGGCGCGCAGGTTTATATATTCTGGCCACATCCTATAGCTTTCATATTTTCTTTGCCTAAGATAGACACGAAGCGTTGGGAATAGAATGTTTTTGAATGTCCTGGCCTTACCCCGGCTAGCCAGAAAAGGGGTGACTTTATGGCAACGAAGTCCATTCTACTGATTGAGCATGAAGCCAGTCTTCGAGAGGTCTTGAGGGCTTGCCTGCAAGAATTTGGCGGTTGGCAAGTGACTCTTTCAAGTTCTATACGGGACGGCATTCACCTGTGTGAGCAAGCCCGTCCCGACGCCATCTTGATTGATACCTCTACCCCAGAACTAGATGCTTTGCTCTTTGCAGAACAGCTCAAAACCTATTCCCTGGACCAGGACATTCCTATTCTCCTGATTTCATCGAGGGCTAGTTTGTTTACAGAGCAACAACTGCGTCAAATGGGTTTTGCTGGCGCTATCAGTAAACCCTTTAATCCGTCTACTTTACTCGCCCAAATTGCCCGCCTTTTAGGGTGGGATGAGCAGGATGGTGAGTGACTTACAAACCTTGTCTCGGCTGACGATTTCAAGCCAGTCAGCGACAGCGAAAAATATCTTCGGAAGAAACTATGTCTACTTTAACCGTTTGGAAATTCGATAGCGCCAAAGGTGCTGAAAACGCTCTAGATAAGCTTCAAGAGCTGCAGAAGCAAGAGCTGATCAAAGTTATGGATGCAGCCATTGTGACCTGGCCCCAGGGCCGTAAGAAACCCAAGACTTACCAGGCCGTGAGTACGGTCGGCGTGGGTGCTCTGGGGGGTGCTTTTTGGGGCATGCTGTTCGGCCTGATTTTTCTGGTGCCCCTGTTCGGCATGATTTTGGGAGCCACCGCAGGCGCAATTTCTGGCAAGTTTACCGACTACGGCATCAACGACGGCTTCATCAAAGAAGTGCGGGAAAAAGTGACTGAAGGCAAGTCTGCCCTGTTCTTGCTAACTGGCCAGGTTACCGTTGATAAAGTCAAAGATGCTTTTGCTCCCGAAGAGCGGGGCGAACTGGTGCAATCTAACCTGAGCGCTGAGCAAGAAGCCAAGCTGAAGGAAGACTTTGGTGCGGAATTCTAGAAAAGGATCCCCCCCGTGCCCCTTGAGGAATGGGATTTCAATCATGTGAGCCAGCCGAGACGGCTATTCAAAGGCAGACCGGCGTAGGATGCGTTATCGGCCCTCCAACCCACGCAAAGCCCCACAAACTCTAACTTTGGGCCGTAACGCATCGCTTACGGTACCGGGCTTCTCGCTTGACGCAAACGGTGCGTTCCGGCCCAAGCAGGAGACTTTGCCCCGTTGCATAGTGGACTTGAGGCCGAGAACACACCCTACTCATAATCAAGCTGTTGGCAGGTTCTATAGAGCAATATTTTCCCTTGTCGGACCACCTTGACGGGGGTGGGTAGGCACTGCCCACTAGCCTTAAATCGGTGCTATTCGACTTTTTTTCTTACAGGAGTCGCCTCTGTAAACCAGGCTACTTTCTAGCCTCAAAAAAAATGTTTGGAGAATTTAGTCTAGATGCTTAGAAACGTTTCATGTTGGTTGGGTTGTGGTGCGATCGCAGGCATCCTGAGCCTATCCGGTTCAGCCGTAGCAAACGAAGCCCTGAATATTCAGCCAGAATTTCAGAAGCCTGCCGCATTAGCACAGTCTGCAATGGTCAAGCAGGATGCACCCCACCAGATGCCGCCGATGTTTAACCCCGGTTTCGATGGGCCGGTCGAAGGTGCCATGCCCGGCAGGGGCTTAACCACGGGGTCGATATTTACCCTCGGTCGGCAGAGCGATGCCTTTTTGACCTTCAACAATAACGCTTACTCCCTGTCCCTGGCCGCTCGATATGCCCCTGGCCTGGAAGTGAACTACAGCGGTACCATTACCCGTCACCTGCCGGGTACTCGTGGGGTGAATGGTTTTGTGCTGGAAACTCAAATTGATCGCTTCGCTTCTGCTCAGAATGGTATGCGGGTGATCAATACCTCCGGCACCTGCCGCATTGAAGTATTCGACTCCCTGGTGGTGATTGCCGATTGCACCCCCCAGGTTCAGGACGGAGCAACCCAATTTCGTGGCATGGAGCAGTTTTAGCTCTTTCAGATCGTTGACGATATGCCGTCAAGTAATCAATAGGAGAAGCCAATGGCATCACCACAGGACTATGGCTCGGCTATAGACCCGGACTCTAGCGCAAAACAAGAGAAGCAAACCCTTTCCGTGTGGGCGCTAACGGCCCTTGTGGTGGGTTCTATGGTGGGCGCAGGGATTTTCACCCTGCCCGGTCGCTTCGGTCGCGCCACCGGGGTCGTCGGGGCGCTGATCGCCTGGCTGATTGCCGGAGTCGGCATGCTGATGCTGGCCTTTGTTTTTCAGAACCTGGCCCAGCGCAAACCGAAACTGGATTCCGGGGTGTTCATCTACGCCAAGGCTGGGTTTGGTAACTACATCGGCTTCCTGGCGGCCCTGGCCTTCTGGTCCAGCACCTGTGTGGGCAACGTCTCTTACTTTGTGCTGATTAAATCGACCCTGGGGGAATTCTTCCCGGTATTTGGCGACGGCGACACGGTGGCGGCGGTAATTGGCTCATCCATCATCATCTGGCTGTTTCACTTTATGATTCTGCGGGGGGTGCAACAGGCGGCGGGGATTAATACCATTGTCACCATCGCCAAAATTGTGCCGATTTTGACCTTCGTCTTTATTTTGCTGTTTGCCTTTAACCCCGAAGTGTTTGTCGGCAATCTGATGGGGGGGCAGGGCTACGACGAACCCCTCTGGCAGCAGGTGCGCGACACCATGCTGGTGACGGTGTTTGTCTTTATTGGCATTGAAGGGGCCAGCATCTACTCCCGTTTTGCCGAAAAGCGTTCCGATGTCGGGGTGGCCACGGTGCTGGGCTTTGTCGGGGTGCTCTGCCTGCTGATTATGGTGACGGTGCTGCCCTACGGTTTACTGCCCAGAGCCGAGCTGGCTACCCTGCGCAATCCCTCCATGGCTGGTGCTTTGGAAGTGGTGGTGGGTCGCTGGGGCAATATGTTCATCAGCGTGGGGCTGCTGATTTCGGTACTGGGGGCATTCCTGGCCTGGACCCTGTTTGCCGCCGAAGTGCCCTTCATGGCCGCCAAAAATAACCTGATGCCGAACTTTCTCTATCGGGAAAACGCCCAGAAGGTACCCGCCCGTTCCCTGTGGATGACCAACCTGGTGGTGCAGGGGTTCCTGATCATCACCCTGTTTGCCGAAAACGCCTTCGACCTGGCCCTGGAACTCACCAGCGCCATGGCCCTGATACCCTACCTGACGGTGGCCGCCTACGCTCTGAAACTCACCCTCACCCGCGAAACCTATGAACGGGATACCAGCACCCGCAATCGAGAAATGATCATTGCGCTCATCGCCACCGCCTACTCCATCCTGATGCTGGTAGCCGGTGGCCTGGACAAACTGCTCCTGGCCGCGCTGATTCTGGCCCCCGGCACCATTCTGTTTTTCCTGGCCAGGCGCGAGCAGCGGTTAAAGGTATTTACCCCAGTGGAATGGTTTGTGTTTACGGTGGCTGCGATCGCCGCCATCACCGCCCTGGTGGGGCTGGTTTCCGGGCAAATCGCTTTCTGACAACACCATCCCCTCCTCGGAGGGGTGCCCGCAGGGCGGGGTGGGTTGAGCGTTCCCCAATAGGAATTGGCTGAAGGATATGAGTTCTTAGATTACGGAGTTAACCCACCCCTTCGCCCCTCCCTGGAGGGGACCAGTTCTCGGCCAATGGTGAGTTGATGATTGTTAGGAAATTTGATTTTTGTCAGCAAATTTCTCCCCTGTGGGTTACGGCCAACGCAACAGTTATCTGCTTCGCCCTAATTTAGTCCCGGCCTAACCCACCCTACAGCTCCCCTTTTTGCATTTTCAATTTTGCATTTTGCCTTCCTCATTCACCCATCCACCCCCTACCCATCCCCTCCTCCCTCGCTCCCTTGCTCTCTACCTCCCTAAAAAAATGACAACCACAACCCCCACCAAACCCAAAACCAAACCCTACGGCGTCCATTCCGAAGTGGGCAAACTGCATAAGGTCATGGTCTGCTCCCCTGGGCTGGCCCATTCTCGGTTGACGCCATCTAACTGCGATGACCTGCTGTTTGATGACGTGCTGTGGGTTGACATGGCCAGGCGCGACCATCACGATTTTGTGTTGAAGATGCGCGATCGCGGCATTGACGTACTCGAAATGCACCAGGCCCTGGCAGAAACCCTGGACGTACCGGAGGCCAAAACCTGGATTCTGGACCAGCAGATCGTTCCCAACGAAGTCGGTCCCGGTCTGGTGGAGGAGGTGCGGTCTTACCTGGACGGGCTCTCCTCCACCGAACTGGCAAAATACCTGATTGGCGGACTCGCCCCCTACGACATTCCCGAAGACTTTGCCGGGGAAATGCTTAAAGTCGCCCAGGACGCCAGCGGCATTACCGGCTATCTGCTGCCGCCCCTGCCCAACACACTTTACACCCGCGACACCACCTGCTGGATCTACGGCGGCGTGACGTTGAATCCCCTCTACTGGCCCGCCCGCCACGAGGAAACCATCCTCACCACCTCCATCTACAAATTCCACCCCGACTTTGCAGATGCCGAGTTTGACATCTGGTGGGGGGATCCTACCGTCCACCACGGATCCGCCACCCTGGAAGGGGGGGATGTGATGCCCATTGGCAACGGCAGCGTGTTGATCGGCATGAGCGAGCGCACCTCCCGCCAGGCCATTACCCAGTTGGCCATTGAGTTGTTCAAAAAGAATGCGGCGGAACGGGTGATCGTGGCGGGGATGCCCAAACTGCGGTCGGCCATGCACCTGGATACGGTGTTTACGTTCTGCGATCGCGATCTGGTCAGCCTGTACCCTGAAATTATGGATCAGGTGACGACCTTCTCCCTCTACCCCAGCGACAAAGCCCCCGGCTATCAGCTGGTGAAAGAGACCGAACCCTTTGTAGATGTGGTAGCCAAGGCCCTCAACCTGAAAAAGCTCCGCGTTGTCGAAACCGCAGGCAACATCTACGCCCGTCAGCGCCAGCAGTGGGACAGCGGCAACAACTTCGTTTGCCTGGAACCCGGTGTCGTCGTCGCCTATGACCGCAACACTGCCACCAACACCGCCCTTCGCAAAGAAGGGGTTGAAGTGGTCACCATTGTCGGAGCCGAACTGGGACGGGGCCGGGGCGGTGGTCACTGCATGACCTGCCCGATCATTCGCGATGCCGTGGACTACTAGGTTTAGGGGAGGTTGACGCTACATAGCGGATTTCCCCTCCTGGAAGGGGCTGGGGTGGGTTTCAGGGTCTCCGCTTTTTTCACCTACCCGCCTCGCCCCAACAGGCTTAATGCTGATGGCCTCACCCTTCAATCGTAGGTTGGGTGAAACGAAGTGGAACCCAACAGTCGCCAGATTTGTTGGGTTCCGCTAACGCTCCACCGACCTACTCCAGGACATGATGCCATCAGCGAGGAATTACTTACATTCAGAGAGCGTTAATATGATTACCCGCCATGATTTGAAAGAACTGCAGTCGATGGTCAGTGTTCCGGCCCTGTCCATTTTGCTGCCCACTT
>CAZPYG010000241.1:0-6891 GCA_964590465.1 uncultured bacterium
CTGCTGCCAGGCGGACTGGGCAATACCCAGCATCACCAAACACTTGTGTGGTCCCAACTCTAAGGTCATATCCACCACCGTCAACCAATCCGTTCGCGACGCTCGGGGACGCTGTAGGGCATACAGCCCCACCCCAGCCAGTGGGAGAGCCGACTTAACCCCTGCGCGACACCACGGAAACTGCCCCCACTCTCGACCACTCCACTGACGGCGATGAGGATGAGCACACTCGAATAGTGATAGCCGGGCAGGACCGACGGTTCGGCCACCGCTAAGACGGTCCCGTCACTCCAGGGGGGGAAACGGCTCTGGACGGGGGACCAGAGCCCCTGATGAACACGGCAGGGCAGAGGATTCAGACGCTTGACGCGCTCGCAGTTGGCGTTCCGCCGCTTGCGCTCGTTGCTTCCACAGCGCTCGACTGTGCTCTAAATCCCGAATTCGGATCGCTTGCGCCCGGAGTCGGCGTTGCTTTTCGGCGGCTCGCTGCTTCCAACCCTCTCGGCTGTGCTGAAGACGCCTGATGAACCGTTGGGGTAAACCTTTATCGCTCGGGAACATGGCCCAACTAACGCTACTCGATGTACCCTTATTGGGCATGAACTTTAGCGACGGTGAACACCCCATAGTGAACACCCTAGGCACTGCCCACCAGTCTTGAATCAGCGCCATTTCACCCCACAGCATTCACGGGGAAACCATAGAAGAAATTCAATACCCTAGCTGTTGAGCTTGAACACCATAACCGATAGGGGCGGCAGGGTAAGGCTGAGGGCGTGGGGCCAGCGGGGGTTATCCCACTCGTGGGTGGATTTGCCGCCGTCGTTGCCGAGGCCGCTGCCGCCGTATTGGGCCGCGTCGCTGTTGAGCAGTTCCCGGTAGTAGCCGGGTTTGGGCACGCCGACCCAGTAGTCGTAATGGGGCTGGGGGGTGAAGTTGCACACCACCACCAGAAAGTCGTCGGAATGCTTGTCCTGGCGGAGGAAGGATACGACGCTGTTGTCGGCGTCGTTGCAGTCAATCCACTCGAAGCCGTGGGCCGAAAAGTCGTCGGTGTAAAGGGCACGCTCTGATTTGTAGAGGCCGTTGAGGTCGGCAACGAAGTCTTTCAGCTGGCGGAACGGTTCGTGGTTGAGCAGGCCCCAGTCCAGGTCCAGCCAGGAGTTCCACTCGGTGGTCTGGCCGAACTCCATGCCCATGAACAGGGTCTTTTTGCCGGGGTGGGTGAACATGTAGGCGTAGAGAGCCCGCAAATTGGCCAGCTTCTGCCAGTCATCCCCCGGCATTTTCTGAAACAGGTTGCCCTTACCGTGCACCACCTCATCGTGGGAGAGGGCCAGCATAAAGTTTTCGCTGAAGGCATACCAGATGGAGAAGGTGATGTTGTTCTGGTGGTACCGGCGGTGGATGGGGTCCTGCTGGAAGTAATGCAGCATGTCGTGCATCCAGCCCATGTTCCACTTGAAGTTGAAGCCCAATCCACCGATGTAGGTGGGGCGCGACACATTCGCCCAGGAGGTGGATTCTTCAGCAATGGACAGGACCCCAGGGTAGTAGCCGAAAATCAGATAATTCAGCTGCTTCAGGAAGTCCACCGCTTCCAGGTTTTCGTTGCCGCCGTACTGGTTGGGCACCCATTCCCCGTCCTTGCGGTCGTAGTCCAGGTACAACATGGAGGCCACCGCATCCACCCGAATGCCGTCGATGTGGTACTTGTCGAACCAGAACAGGGCATTGGAAATCAGGAAGTTTCGCACCTCATGGCGGGAGTAGTTGAATACCAGCGTGCCCCAGCCCTTGTGCTCGCCCTTGCGGGGGTCGGAATGCTCATAGAGGTGGGATCCATCAAAGAAAGCCAGGCCGTGGGCATCCTTCGGGAAGTGGCCGGGCACCCAGTCCACAATCACCCCAATGTTGTGCTGGTGGCACTGGTCCACAAAGTACATGAAGTCCTGGGGGGTGCCAAAGCGGGAGGTGGGGGCGAAGTGTCCCGCCACCTGGTAGCCCCAGGACCCGTCGAAGGGGTGCTCCGCCACGGGCAGCACCTCGATGTGGGTGTAGCCCAGCTCTTTGATGTAAGGGATGAGCTTATCCGCCAGTTCCCGGTAGGTGAGGAACCGGGCTTCTGGCTTCTGGCTCACCTGGACGGCATAGCCCTGCTCGGGGGGGTTGTCCATGCCGTCGTGGAGCCAGGAGCCGATGTGGAGTTCGTAAACGGAGATGGGCTCTTCCTGGGGATTGCTGTGGCGGCGGCGCTCCATCCAGTCGTCATCCTGCCATTGGTAGGACAGATCGGCGATGACAGAGGCCGTGTCGGGCCGCACCTGCTGCTGAAAGCCATAGGGGTCGGACTTCAGATACGGGTGTCCTTGCTGGTTCTTGATTTCGTACTTATAGATTTCGCCGGTGGCCAGGTCCGGGATAAACAGATCCCACACGCCCCCCTGCATCTTGCGCATCTGGTGCTTGCGGCCATCCCAGTTGTTGAAGTTGCCGACGATGGAGACATTGCGGGCATTGGGAGCCCAGACGGCAAAGTAGGTGCCCTGGACGCCTTCCACCTCAACGGGGTGGGCCCCCATTTTTTCGTAGATGGTGTGGTGGTTGCCTTCGTTGAACAAATAAATGTCAAAGTCCGTCAGCAGGGGCGACTTGAAGGCGTAGGGGTCGCGCATCACCCGCTCGTGGCCGTGCTCTTTGACCTTGAGCAGATAATTTTTGTCTTCCATCCCCGGCATGTCGCACTCGAAGAAATGGGGATGGTGAACCGACTGCATGGGATATTCTTGTCGGTCTTCCGGGTGAATCACCCAGGCAGCTTCGGCATCGGGCAAATAGGCTCGAATTACCCATCCTACGCTGCCGTTATTCTGTTCCTTAGCATGGGAACCGAGCACCTCAAAGGGGTTTTCGTGGCGGTTTTCCACCACCCGATAGACCTGATCGGGGGAAAGGGTTGCGGTAGGCATGCGGATCCTTCAGTAACAACGAGCGCAAATAGGGCAAGTGTCAAGGGATTTGCAACCGGAAGCATTCCTATCCGTTTCTTGTCAACTTTCATCTAACGAAGACTACCCTTGGGCCACGAGTTAGCGCGATATCCCAGGACTAAACAAATCCCCATCAATATCTGCAAAATCAGATATGCCTTCAGAAAAATAAAAGTTTCTGCAAGAAAAAAACATCTACCTGTGGTTGGAAGTCCTCTTTACCGACCGAATTTCTGCTGATCAGCATACCATTGCAGCAATCCGTATCCATCTGGTCGATGGACCACCAGGGAGAGGGGTAGACCATCCGCAGGGTTGGTCAAAGCAATCAGGGTTTGGGGCAAAAACAGATCGCTGTAGAGCAGTTTGTTATTGTGGGTCAAAATCACCGTTTTATGGGCTGTTCTGTCCAGTTGGATGCCCAATTCCTGAAGCTGATCCAGAGTGTTTGGGTCGAAGGTCAACACCTGTTCTAGCTGGCCATCTCCGGTCAGATCCAGGCTATGGCGTGTCACCTCCTGCAGCAGAGCATCGAAGGTATCGGTCCCAACTTGCTCTGGTAGGGGACCATGATGGTGCCTGATTTCGTCCATGATTGGAGTCATCACGGCATTGGTGGCAGGGGTGGAATGGTGATCCGCCGCTAGCCATACCAGGGCCCCGGCAGAAAACGCGATGGGTTCTAAAGTTGTCTCAGGGGTTTGGGCTCCCGCCGCCAGCAGGGTCAGGGTTTTGCCATCTGTCCTGAAGCCTTTGACATAAAGGGTGTGAGAAACCCCAAGGATTGAAGATTCCCAGCGCACCATGGTGATGGCGGGCTGACTGGCAAAGGGTAGAGCCGACCAGAGGACATCGCCAGGGGTATCGCCGTCTAACAGAGCCCCGGGGGCTTGCCATTGCCAGTCACTCCGCATCATCGGGACATCTACGCTGTACCACTGCTCTCCTGTCACCAGGGTGGGCGATTGGGGATTGGGAAAATACCAGGCATTTTCAAGGAATTGGTTGAGGGGTTTGACCTGGCCAATCACTCCTTGTATGGAGGGAGCCCCAGGCGCTTCAGGGGCGGGGTCTGAATTTTCCTCAGCATTAGCGGCGTCTGCGCTGACCACCGTTAACCCGGAGGGTGACAGATTTTTGGGCTTTGCCAGGAGAGCGGTTAAACGGTCGCGGGTGGCGGTATCTGCCGGCTGACGCGCTAACCACTGTCGGGCTGCCTCACGGTTTTGCTGAGCCTCCAGGGCCAGCCCTCCCCAGATAAACACCGCCGGATCTGGCTCGGCCAGGGAAGCCGCAGCACTAATCCGCTCCCAGAATCTGCCATGGTCGGCCGCCAGTCTTCGCATCAGCGGGTTCAACAGGTTGGGAGAGGCTTCTAAATGGTCTAGGGCGGTTGTCCACTGGCTATTAATCAAAAGCGCCATAATTTTTTGGGTGGGCAGGGACCAGTCTCGCTCGGCCTGGCTTTGGCTGATGGCGGCATGGCGGCCGATTAACCGCAACTGAGCCTCGGCCTGGGGGGTCCACCGTTCCTGCAGGTCGGCTTTCAGGGCCTGCAGTTGGCTGTGGGCTTCCTGCCAGAGGCCGCTTCGGGCCAGACGCAGAGTTTTTTGATACCGGCCGGTTGCGGCTTTTGCGTCCAGGGGAACTCCCACCCAGGAGACAGGCGATACCTGCATCGATGGCCCTGAGCCTGATTGCCTGAACACCTGCAGCCCCCGCAGGGCTGGCTCCATGCCCAGGGTTTCGTCAATCATCAGGTCAGCTGGGCCGCTGCCATCGAGATCAATCCACTGGGGCATTTGTTGAGCCGGGCTGCTCCAGGTCTCAGCCAGAGTCAGGCGGCGGCGCTCAGGATCAAAAATAACGATCTGGCCATACCGCAACGTAGTTCCCTGGCTTGCCCACTGCCCTTCTACCGTGAGCCAGTAGTTTGAGTCGGGGGTCGGGGGCTGGGGCAGCAGCACCAGGGTTTGGGCCTTAAATTCTGAGGGGGTTACTTTCGACTGTCGTTCCTCTGGGGGGAAGGGGGCCAGAACCTGCTCTGGCGAAAAGGGAGAAAGCTTTACGGCGGCCACCTCGACCCATTCCCCCGCTGTCGAGGTCCCCTGGTGCTGCTGCAGGACCCTGAGTTGAACGATGGGCCCCGCCCCATGGGCCAGGATGGGAAAGACCAGCCAGTCTGCCCCTGCCGCCCCACGGGTTAGCCGGATGGGGGAACCGATGGCCTGCCCTGCCTCGGTTACTGATTGTCGGAATTCCGTTTCAGTAACCGTGCTCGGGGACGGTGGAGTGAGGGGAGCGGTCAGCAGCGACTGCACCTGGGGTAGGGCTTCCGGGTCTAGTATGAGCAGCAGGCCCCAGCGAAAGCTAACAGCCAAAAGCGCCACCCCGCCAAGAATACCGGTACTGGCTACGACAAACATCAACAGCCGCCGCCACCAGGGCACTTGTGCTTCAGGGTCAGATTTTCGTCCCTTGGGTTTCCCCCCGACCAACAGATGCACTTCGCCTGCCGCAGCGGTGGGTCTGGCATCGGGTCCTAACTCCTGACCAGGGGGGGATAATTCGGCCATAACGAGGAAGGGTTGTTACATTTGCAACTTTATCTCAGGACCCTGGAATTTTCGCGGAATGTTGCTTACTGTGACCTCAGCCCTTCTGAATTGGGCCTGACTTTCCCCGGCCCAGAGACTTGAAGCGTTCTCCCAACTGTTCGGCAAGGGCTTTCAGGCCGGGTTGATGCTTGGCGGCAGCTTTTACATAGTCATACACGCTGAGGCCGCTGCGCATGGCTTCGCTACCGACCGCCACCAGGGTATCATCGACTTTTTCGGTGATTTGCTGCAGCTGAGCGTGAATTTCGTTGAGATGTTGGGCCAGGGCAAAATCCCGCTCGAATTCGGGTAAATCAAACGCCTCGGGAAGAATAGTCTGATTGTGCTGGGCAGCAATAACGCTGTTGTTGACGAAGGCGAGGCTTTTGTCACCCATTTTGTAGAGGTTCCGCCGTTCGATGGCGGTCAGGTTGACCAGGAAGGGTAACTTGGCTTCAAGGGTAGCAATGGCGGCCTTGATGTCGGCCATGTCTTTGTCGCTGAGCTGAGCACTGATATTGTGGTAAGCCATGAGTATG
Source organism: uncultured bacterium (assembly GCA_964590465.1). Classification (GTDB taxonomy): domain Bacteria; phylum Cyanobacteriota; class Cyanobacteriia; order Phormidesmidales; family Phormidesmidaceae; genus CAZPYG01. The sequence continues at coordinate 6,127 of CAZPYG010000241.1, forward strand.
TCTCCTTGCGAGCACTATCGACGCTGATAGCTACTCGGCGATGCTCCCTGGGCAGCTGTCAGTAGGCTTAAGTTGCCCTCGGGGGTTTTAGGATGCACAAGTCGTTGAATTTCGTCTGATTTGTTTACTTTTAGTTGGCTTTGGATATGCTAATTCACAAAGGCATGAACTTGGCCAGAGCCCAGTGCATCAAGCTAAAAGTTCGGCAGTTGAGACAAACGGCCTGGCTTATTAGGCCAAGAGCCTGGTCCATTAAGTTAATTGCTCAGTGAATGAGTTGACCTAGCCTCAGGGGTGCAGCAAAAAGCCTGGCGAGTCAAGCAAAATGCGTAGCCATAGAGGCAAATTGCTGGGTGGATGAGGTGATTGAACCTCTCGGATGAGGCAAAAAGCTAAGGGGTTGAAGCAAAAAGCTTAGTCAGCGAGGTAAATTGTCTGCTGCGCGAGGTTGGTTAGCCTCTTGCGTGAGGTAAAAAGCTGGGTGGAGGAACCCTCTATGTTGACTGGGGCTATGTATCAACCGGGCATTAGGTATGCTTAAGGCAGGCTGGTCCTGTAGTCTCAAGTGGACTGAAATAAGTTGAAATCAACCCCTGAAAATGGGTGAAAGCCTTGATCTATCGTAGGGTGGGCACTGCCCACCAGCCTTAATGCAGTGACATTTCCTTTAGTCTCTATGATCCAAACTGCTGAACGCAATGGCTTTGTTACATGAATAAATTCTGGTCACTGGTTGCCTCCATGGGAGGCAATTTTAAGGATTCA
>CAZPYG010000242.1:0-6871 GCA_964590465.1 uncultured bacterium
AATGGGGCTCCTTTAGGAATCAAGGGTTGTTTGAATCGTTCATCTTGAGTCCTATAGTGCCGGGGCACCCTGAGCCCTCCCTGACGGCTCCCTGAGGAATGCTTAAGGGCTACCTGAGAAACCTGAGGAACACCTGGGGTTTCGCTGAATTGCATACAAGAAGGCACCTATCTTAGTCGGACAGGTGCCACAGATTGCATTTCTCTCAAGTTGTCTTCTCATCCAGACAGGAGAGTCGTCAGCGGTTTAGCGAACCACCGCACCCCGGTACTTGAGACCTTCGATGTGGGCTTCAGGATGCTCATCGGTGCAGACATGACGCACATTCACAGCGCCCCGGTAGCGCCCGATCACTTCCTCAGAGACATGGGCCTGAGCAGTAGCGGTTTCGTAACGGATTCCACGATATTGGAGAGTCATAATGTCGCCTCGCTTAATAGCTGAAGAGTAAACAGAGGCGCGTTCCTTCAGGGTTTCCCCTTACTTCCGTCTCTTTGTAGAGAGATGAACGTTTTTGTATCTGTAGCTATTGTTACCGTTTTGTTCTGGCTAGTCAATAGGCGGTGTCATGGGTTTATGAAGTGACTAACTTATTTTAAGCCGGTCCTGGCATGGCAGCCTGAAATGCCTATGTGATAAAGGTTTCATCTACCGTAGACTTTCGCAAGCTTCGCCGTCCCCGTCCCCATCCAACCGATGTGGGTCACCAGGGGCTGACTCCAGCACCGCCTGGGCCTCCTCCCAACTGCTGAAGTCGCTACAGCGCAGTTCTTGCTGACGCAGGCCGGAAGGCTAACCACCTGATTAGAAGTGGCTGGCGGTGCTGTGGTGGGTCCTGAATCTGGGGCTGTTACTCCCTGGCGATGGACCCACGGCATCACAAAATTCTCATCTGCCCAGACACCCCGACCACCAGCGCTCGCCTGCTGCTCTGCTGCTGGCACCGAAGCTATCGAGATACTGGTCATAAACGACAGCATGGCCAGATTGGCGGTACTGGGCCGCCAGACGAGGGTGCCACCCCATGACAGGACGACGGGAAGCACAGTTACTGTATCGACAGAAGGGCCAATGTCCAATTTGTCGAACGGTATTCGACCTGCATGAGGTGCTGAAAGAAGACCATGTGCTACCTCGATCTCAGGGTGGCAATGACCGTTATGACAACTTGCAACTACTGCACCGGGTGTGTCACTACTCTAAACCGAAGTATGACAGACAAGGAGGTTGCCCAGTTCGACCTTGGAGTGGGGATTTAGGCAGAAGACGAGCCGTGTGAGGGGAAACTCTCTCACACGGTTCCGAAGGCGGGCGGGTCTTTTCGCCTAGCTAACACTTTACGGCCTCTTAAACACGTCAAGTTTAGGCAAGAACTGCATCAACTTCAGCATGGGATTGGTCAGGAATAGTGCCTGTACCAGGAGCCGGTGCCGTAGCTAGCAAATGGACATAGCCGCCATGAACCCAGCCTTCATAACCCATAGGTGTACGAACCTGGTACCACCCATTTTGATAAGCAAGAACAGTAATTTTGGTATCTACTGGAAGCGACCCTGTGATCTCGTGTTCAGTTCCCGGTCCTCGACGGAAATTAAGCGATCGCGCAGTGGTAATGCCGGTTGCACCCTCAACCAGTTCTGGTGGTTCTGTGGGATTTGGAAGAGTTTCTGGGCCGTTGCCGCGCAGCGCAGACAACACCTCGTCGCGGAATTTATCACCAATAGCACGCGCACCACGAACACTGCTATCGAAGGGCAAGCGAGTTACATCCCATTTACCTGGTTGAGGTCTACCCAGTTCCCTTGCCACTTCAGCATGGAACAGTAGTTTGTCTCGCGCTACTGCAATTCTATAGAACTCACATAGATCCGCTGCTGCTAGGACATGTTTATCCCATTGACGTTTTGTTAGCGGCTCAGGACCAGGATTCCAGGGGTTCTCAGACGCACCGCGCATACCGCACATAGAATGGCCAATAAAGTTAGTGTTCCCATTCTGAGTGTGGGGCGCATAGCCACTCTTGCAAGACCCCGAATTAAGAGCAATGTCTACCCCATAGCGAATTGTCCCATCTCCTTGAGTCAGAAGGTGATAAGACTTGAGATCTACCGAGTTAGCGGTGTGGCCACCAGCAGTCCAGTGCTCGATAATGCCAATCATTGGGACGCGAGCAAGACGTCTTTGATCAAGAATTCGAAGAGTCATGACTTTTTCCTTAATCAGAATGGAATTACAAAAAGTTAGGCACAAGCTGTATCAACTTCAGAATCAGCATGGCACCGGTCAAGTGCTTGTACTAAGAGTCGGTGCCGTATCAAGCAAACGTACATAACCGCTATGAACCCAACCTTCATAACCCATAGGTGTACGAACCTGGTACCAATCTCCCTGGACAGCAAGCACAGTGATCTCTGTACCGGTTGGAAGGGACCCCGTCTTTTCGTATTCAGTTCCCGGTCCTCGCCGGAAACTAAGTGATGTTGCAGTAGTGATGCCGGTTGCGTGTTGTACACTGATCGGTCGTTGCCAACCTGCTTTTGCAGCTTCTTTTAGCCACGTTGGAGCTACTGAACCAGTTGCACCCCAAATAGCTTTAGCGTTGCATCCTGCATGAAGTCCAAATCCTACATGAATCCTTTGTGGCCCCATATAGTTAGTACCAGCACCAAAGCCTATAGCCCCCAATCTCGCAGCAGCGGTCACAAATGTTTTGAAAGTCGGCAAATCAGATTCAGGAGTAAAACTTAAGGCCTTGCCATTCTTCCATAATTCTAAATCAGCGGCTCGACCTAAGTCATGGCGAGTTGACCCTACGCGCTTGTTAGAGGTTCCTATTGCAGGCTGACCGCCTGAAATCACACGAACTTTATCAACTCCGGCTTCTTCACCGGCTCGCAGCAATATAGCTTTTAAGTTTTTGTCAATTGGCAAATCACGTGTTTTTCCTTTTGTATCTTCCACAACCTTAGTCATTTTGTCCTCCTAGAACAAAGATTTGAAATTTGATTGGCGATTAAACCATTCAAAGTCTGTTAGCCTTACCCAGAAAAATTGTCCTACAGCAACTGAACTTGACTTTTGAATCCAGCATAGGCATCTATTCTTAAAAATGAAACGCTTGTGAAAACAGCTTTCGCAATTCCTGTAGATTTTTCACGGATTAGGTGATGTTCATCGTTGTAACCAATAATTAGCAATCCCCCTGGCTAAAGCTTCTCCTGCCTGCTTAGACATTGCCTCAGCTCTATCTTTAGTTAATCCACTTTTGCTGATAAAGAATGGCTCGATTAGGCATTTCGCCTTGACGTGGGGATGAGCACCTGTTAATACTCCTAAACCCTGTGATTTAAAGCCAACACCGTAAGTCCTATCAAAAAGGCCAAGGTCTCCTATAAGCTGATCTTGGATTGCTTTTGAAAGCCTCTTATCTTCTGAACTTGCGAGCTGGGAATGGACTAAAGTTTCAGTCCCTTGAACACTAGAATCCTGGACAGAGTTATGGTGACATGATACAAATAGATCGCTGCCTTGAGCTTTTGCACCTTTTTCTTCCAAGAAAAGCTTCTCACTATCATCCTCATAAGAAAGAAGCGTGACTTTTGCACCTCGTTTCCCAAGTATCTCTTGAGCAGCTTTTGCTGTAATAAGGTTCAGATCAAATTCACGAATCCTTGCACCTTGATTTTGAGCGCCAGGATCAAAACCAGAGACTACTTGCCCATTCTTAATAGTCTTGAAATAGCCATGTCCACCATCTATCGCAACAGATAAGTCTCTCAATTCCTGGCTTGTTTCTTCTTCATCCATAGGAATGATAGGTTTAACTATCTCTGGTTCTTGTTCGGGAATTGGAATACTTGAAACGGAGGCAGTCATATAGGTGCCTGCCGCTGATTTAGACAGAATACCAGCAAGCTTATGGATCTGGCGGTCTGTGCGATGTAACTTGAGGAGCTTAGAACCACTCATTTCTGCTACATGACCTGCTGAATCATCCCATATTCTGACCCAAGTAGCAGCACCTGAAGAGGTGGAGTTATCGATTATAAGATCTACTTCATCGGAGTTGCTTTGCACTTCTGCTAGTAAAGCTTCTGTTTCTGGGAGTAAGCGAAGTATTGTATCAGCGTAGCCTACTGTGGGAGTGTAAATAGGCCCAATGAAACGGATAAAGTCTTCGGCAGTTGTATTCTTGTTCCGCCAACCGTTATAAGGAGAACGGTCGATAAACCTCCAATATCCTCTAATAAAATTTTCAAGACTACTAAATTTGCAGTACAAGTCAGTTTCATCGTGGGCATCATACTCTACAGGTACTGCACTCCCTATATTTTGGCCAGGCTTTGATCTCATTTCTTCACGCCACTTTAACCCGCCAAAATTTAAATGTTGTTGGGCTAACATGCTAGGGTTACGGCCAGTTTCTAAAAGCCACTGAGCAAGAGTTATCGCCTTTAGGTGTGGAAATTCGATATCAGGGTTGAGAGTGGAATATGATTGAGCCAGTTGTTTGAAAAGAGAGTGCATAATTATTCTTCGGGTTAAATATCTTGTCGACAAAAACAGAGATGAATTTTTAAATCAGAATCTCAACATCTAAAAGCTTCTGCACCGTCTTACTTAAGATGCAATTTTTTCGACAAGATTGTCATCTCAAGTAAGACACTGATCACCAGAAAATTCAACCAATTACTAGTCGGATAATCCTTTCTGCAATTGCATTTTTCCAGGGTTCAAAAATCTCATCATCTTCGAAAAGGTTTTGAGGGTTAATTGTGCTATTTGGCAAATTAAGCACCCCTCTATCTCTATATTCAGGTTGTTCATCCAAAGCATAAGCTGCTAGCTCACTGCAAATATAACTATTAGGACAGTCCAGAACGCTGGAAAGCCTCTCTTTAAGTACGCCTTTTGATAGGCGATTCATCAAGTAGCCAGGTAGTCCACCCGAAATAGCATGAGCCAAGATCAGCTTATAATCATACTTCTTGCCTAATTCTGACTCGAGCGTGCTAACAATACGAGCAGCAATCTCATCGCTTATGTCTCTAGGCTTACGGAAAAAGATTTGTCGATTGGAGGGTGCAAAGTATGGCTCTAGAGGACTTTCTTTGACCATGTTGCTAGCTGCATCTGCTTCTATGCAAGAGTTTTTCCCTGTTACGATGAGTACATGAGTGGCATGGATGTTACTCATCTTGTACCATTTGGTAAAGTAAGCAATTCCTCGTCCAACGGGATGGGTTCCATCATAAGTGAACCCAATATATCCTTTGTTGTAATTAAGCCCATAAACAGGCTCGATTAGGTTAATTTCAAATTGCCTTTTAGCTGTTGTGGTTGTCATTTTTCTGTCCTCAGAAAAGTATTCTGAATTCATTCAATACCATCTCAGGTCTATCAAGATCGAATGAATATTCCTGAGAATTAAGTCATCTGAATTCATATGCTTCTATGGCTAGATTTTGCGAAAGTCGCTAAATGCTATTGGAACTAGAAACCGCCCAACTTCAATTGTTTTATCGTCTTCCAGGAGATAGTGAACCCAGAATGACATTTTGGGTGGAAAGCCAAATACAAACCCAAACCCTTCAAAACGGTACTCCTTAGAAGCTCTGATATGGATGCTGTCGTTTTCTGAGGTTGGTGAAAGTTGAATGTCGAAGGCTGGAGGACATCCTTTTTCTTTACAGGCTCTGTTGATTTCCTCAGCAAGGGCTTTGTACTTAGAGATTCTAGACATTAAAAGGCCAAGGGCCGGTGCAATAGTAGTAGTCATGTCAACCTCCATCAGGAAAATTAGTAATTTAAGGTAGTCTGATAAAGCTGCCCCTGATTAGGTGAACTGAGTCGAGGGTATTTTCATTCAAGAAATTTAAACTTCCTGAAATATATTCAACCCAGGCCACCTATTTGGTAATGCTAAGTCCAGCAAAAATCAGGTACTAGTAGATTGTCTGGTGACCGCAGGTTTAGGCCAGGTACTAAGACCCCAATCCATATAAGAAATTGCGAGTATTGGTCCCTCGTAGCCAACTCACAAGACGCTTGAAGTCAGCAATCATATGGATGCCGATGCACCACGCTTTGCCCGGTTGATTTTCGTCAAGATGGATGAGTGACAACTTTTGCTGGACAAAGATGAGCTTCTAGTCTCAGCCCCTCAAATCCTTTAATGAGATCAAGACCTTTTGAAGAAATACTCATGATCTTCTCCTTAATAAGAGCTAAAACAGCCTAACAAAGCATGTCAATATATAGCTCTGATGATTAAGCTCACTTGAGCACTACATCTTGACAGTCTAAATTTCAGACTTTATCGGCACCAAAATGGCGAAGATGACATCTGCGCCTATTCGGATAATTCTGAGCCATTAAGTAAATGAACCCTACTAGCAGAAATGGAAACGAAAATGCCTGCGAAATTGATTAGATGTTAACCAACTGTTACGTGGTTATTTGTGGTGACATATCTAACCTAATCCTTACTCACATAAAAGTAGGTAATACTTAAGGAGAATGTAACATTCGGAACAATGCGCAATAAACAACTTTTGAATTGCCAAACCAAATAATATTTCGATAAGTAGACTGGAGTTAAAACAACCAATTCTGTTTCCGTTTGTAAACCCCACTAAAGCTCTTGCCATTTAAAGGATTTAGCGGGGTTCACATTTTGAAACCTAAGCAATAGGACAGCTATATCAATCAAGCTAGGAGAATTCTGGGAAAGAAAATACCTTCGAGTAGGGGCGCAGGGCCTGCACCCTTGGCAAGGGCCTCACAAAATGGGTAAATTTGTTCCCAGAGATCTCCCTAAAATGGAAGGCATTTAATTTGTCTTCTGTGTCCAAAGCCTCAACTGATCCCG
>CAZPYG010000243.1:0-6779 GCA_964590465.1 uncultured bacterium
ATCAACCCACCGATTTCATGCAGGGTGTAGGGGGCTCCATAGAGCTTCAGCTTAGGCTTGCTGTCGACAACCAAACCCGACTCGCGAAATTCCCCAACCTTCGATGAGAGCATGGTAACTGACTTCATCACCAAGAAGTCGATGGTGCCGCCGTAGTAATGCAAATCTCGCTTTAGATCCTTCGCCTTTTTCTTAGCCGATTTCAACAGCTGATTGGTAAGATTTTCGGCGTAATAAATCGGAGTATCGTTCGCCGTAATCAAAACCCCAGCCGACATGCTGAGCTGGCAACGGGATGCCTCTGCTTGAGTAGGTTGATAGCGATGAATGTCTTTCTGGGGACGTTGCAGATCTTCTGGTTTGACTGCTAGCGATGAATCCAAATCCAGCAAAATGCGCTCAAACTCTTCACTAATGGTTTTGGCAATTGCCAGAGCCTTATCGGCAGGCACTACCAGCATGACGTCATCGCCGCCGATGGTGAGAATTTCGAAGGGGTGAACGTAGTTTCCATCCCGGTTATGAGTTTCGGCATCGTCAACGTTGTGCAGCTTATGGGGACGCAGATGACGAGCCAGGGCATGATAGACCGAATCTTTGGTGGCTTGTGAAACAACCTCGCTAAACGCTTTGTACTCCTCAGCGGTCTTAATCTTCTGGATGTAGCCACCCATGTTGTTGCCGTCGGCGTAGATGTAGGCGACGAAACCCTTGCTGGCATTGCCGACTTCTCGTAGCGATCGCGCTTCCTGCAGCGACAATCCTTGAGAGTTGTATAACGACTTCAGCCTAGAATTTTCCTTTAAATTCAAGAAATTCTCATATTTCTGAACCCAGCTTTCAACCTGGCCAGCCTCCCAGGTGAACCCGGCCTGTCGGAACCAGTGATTGCTTTGGTCCTCCCGTTTTGCCCTTTGCCCGACCAGACGCTTGCGGGCGGTGGTTTCTGAAAACCAGGGGGAGTTGGGCAAAGCTTCAACCTGGCGCACAGCCGGGCGTTTATCGGTGTTGTCTCGCCGTACATAAGGATGAGTTTCAAACATCGGCGGATAGCGCCGGCTGGGCCGTTCTTCTTCCGGCCAATCGTGGCCACTGCGCCGTTGGTTAAAGCGGGTGGCCAGCTTGCCGACTAGCTCATTAAAGCTTTTGCGCCGTTCGAACTGTGCAGCTAGGTCCCGTTCGGGTTCGCCATAATAGGCTTTGACCAAATCTTCAGAAGCTTGGTCTCGATACCACTCCAGCCAATTGGTCTGTTCTATGGGGTCTTTCAACAGGCCAAACCGCAGTTCCAAGAAACGGAAGGTATCGCCCACAGCACAGGAATTCGCCGTTAGGGTTTCCTGGGTGTATCGCTTCTCGATGGCGTTAGCCAGTTGATGCACATAGGCCGCTGGACAGAAGGCAAGGATATTACCGCCTGTGGAATAGATAATTATTTCTGGAATGAGGGCATCAAGGAGCCCATACTCACCCTGTTTAGGCGTATTTTCAGCAAGCCAGTTTCTGGCTGCTATGAATTGCGCGTCAAACTGGGGTGACTTAGGCGACTTATTAAAGAAAGCCGGTAAATCAATCAGGTTAATGCGATCTAATAAAGCCGAAGCCCCGCGAATGTCCTGCAGCTTGGATGCTTCAAACACATATTGTTTGATTTTGGTTGCCCCGCCGTAGACCAGGCCAATGCTTGAGTTCCATAGCTCAGGATATTTGTTTGCCGAAGCTTTCAGCTCATCCAGCGTCTGGGGATAGGGGAGCGCTTCAAGCGTCTGAGCTTTTTCAACGTAGGTTTGCACCGCCGCAGGCACTGGTTCGCCATCTGCCATGGCCCGTCGCATTTGCGCCAGGGTATCCAGGTCAACCTGAGGCTGCAGGCCGTCTCCCCAGGCTAAACACCAGGCGTAGGCAATTTTGATCGACTTTGTAGCTTGTTCCTTATCCATTCCCTTCAACCCACTCAGCAACTTTTTTCCCCAACTTCGGCCAGTCATACCGGCCAAACACCGCTACCCGCCGATCTCGCCCCATCACCTCCAGCTCAGAGCGCAACCCATCAGGCCGATTGTGCCCACACACCAGGGCCACCCTGGCTTCGCTACCGCCCAACTGGCGACTCCGCACCGCCGCCTCCAGCAGCTTTTGCTTACACCCCGCCCGCCCCGTACTTGTCGTGCAAGACAGGGCAAACAGGTGATACCCCCGCATAAACGCCACATCAAACTCAAACTTGTCGAAGCGGGGGTTCGGCGCATCGGGCTGCACCATATGAAAGCCCAACCGTCTATCCTGCAAACCATAGCTTTGCGCCAACCCCTGCACCTGGGCCAGGGTGTAATGCTCCAGCCAAATGCCATCTAGCCAGGCGCAAACCTCCGTCATTGACCCAAACCCCTGCTTATAGGCGTCCTGCAGCGACAGCTCATTGGCACTGGCCCCCAGGAAAGTTTGCAGCACATCCTTGAGGGGAGTTGCCAGACCATTCAGCGGAATGGGTTCAACCTGAGCCAACTCCCACTCTCGCCGCCAGCGATTGCCATCCTTAGTGAGTGGCAACAGTGCAGTCTCACACCACCGTCGCCAGCTTCTGACCAGAGGCCAATGTTGATAAAGTCTGGCCATCTGCAATGCTGCATCCGGTAGAATCGGGTCCGCCAAGGGAGGTTGGTCGGGCCGCCAGCGCAACCCATGGAGTTGAAACAACTGATCCAGCCTCAGTTCTACCTCCAGATTCAATTGCAGACTGGGGCTGGTTTCCGCCTCCACCGTAATTTTCGACGTATTGGAATCCAGATAACTGAACGTCGCTTCCGGTCGCACCGCCGCCACGGCCCGATAGGCATGAACCGACATGGGTTTGGTACCCCCCGTATAGTTCATCCCCACCGTGCCCGTAAGGGTTTTGGCCCGGTGCTGCACCTTGCTGTAAATCACCGATGCTTCCGCCTGGGATAGATCTAAATCAATCAGGGGGGCAGATCGAAAACCGAATCCTGTTTCCAACAGAGCCATCAGGTTTGCCGCCTGGGTTCGAGTTTGCCGCGTATGAATGATGTGGGGTGTTCCCCCTGGAGAGAGCAGAGTTAACGCAGCCACCGCATTGGGTAGCGGATTGCCCCCCATCAGCAGAAAGAGGTGGTCGGTCTGGTAAGCCTTCGGCATCATAGGTTACCTCCCAGCAACCCCTGCACCTGCTCCAGCAGCACTCCCGGCACACCCTCTGTTTGTCCACGAATCCAGGGACCGCTGGTAATTTCCAGGTAGGGCTGTCGCCGATGAATTTCCAAGGTTTCCTCCAGCCGACTGTGGATCACCGCCACCGGCTTCAGGTTGCCCCGGTCGCGGCAGAACTCATGCCACTCATCTACACGGTCCGGGTTGGAGCTGATGATCAGGTAATGGGTGCAGGCTTCTAGAATAGGCACTTTGCTGGTTTGCACCTTGCCTCCCACATCCACAATCACCAGGGATTTGAGGTGGCGCAGCTGCAAAATCGCCTGGGCATGGTGGGTGAAAAAGCGATCGCTAATGTTGCCCTTGTAGAACTGTTTGAACACTTCCTCTTCTGCAGCAGTGGCATTGTCCGGCAGTTCCAGAATCCAGTTACCTTCGCCGTCCCAGTTGGCCCGCTGCAGAAAGATTTCTGGATGTTGGGGCAGCAGGGCCGTAAACAGGGCATGGCTGAACACCGATTTGCCGCTATCCGGTGGGCCCACAATCATCAGAGCTGGGGCTATGGCGGCGGTGGGCTGCTGCCGGGGTAACGGAATTACCTGGCCCATGCGGGTCTGGCGAGAATGGGTAGCCACCACCACTCCGCCATTCAACCTCGGATCAAAGCAGGCCACCCAGGCGGTGGGGTGCAGCTCGTGGACCAGGGCCGCATAGAGCCAGATGGGGGCTCGCCCGGTAATGATGACGCCCCCTGTAGTATCTATGCCCTCAGGCAGGGTCAGGCCGGCCAGATCCTGGGGTTCAATCAGCCGGTCTGGGCTGGCCAGTTCAATGGTCAGCAGTTGAAAACTCAGCCCTTCCAACGTCTGGGGGGATGAAAGCCGGAGCCGAATCGATGATGGAACCTCAAATGCCATAGCTGCCTCGTCGTTGACCGGAGAAGGGGCGCCGCCCTGTTTTGCTCCGGTGGGGTCGCCGCTATTATGGCATCCACATGGAAGACCCCTCTTCCAAGCAGGGTTTGACCGGGTAAAATTGTGGAGTGAGGCAGAGTCTGGCATGGGCTAAAGCTGGGGCATAGGCCGGGAAGATAAAACCTCGCGCCTGCAGTCTGGAGGATCTACACCCCATTTCCGCTGAAAGTGATGGGCATTCTTAAGAACACACCGCACCGCTGAAATTGGGGGTCGCTACTTCTGCTTTCAAGAGCATTCCCAGAAAACCCGGAGACATTACCAGAGCTTTATCTGAGTTTTCCGTAGTTTTGTCAGGTCCTGTTACGCAAGGTTGTAATGGCTTAACCATGGCGCACTTTTCTTACCTGCCCACCCCCCGAGTGCTCCACTGGCTGAGTGGCGGGCAATTGGCCAATCGTCTGCTGCGGGCGGTGCGCTGCTGGGTGTGGCTGTCGCTGCTGTATGGCCATCGCGTTACCCTATCTGCCCTGCCAGACCCCTTTCGCTATGGCGACTTACGGCGGCTGGCCCTGGCCCCCAGCCATCCCCACGATGACACCGCCACCGTGGCCGATATGAACCGCCAGTGCCAGGGCAGCCATTGTCTGTGCCAGGTGCCTGCCAGCGATCTGCTGTTTCGTCGCCAACCCGACCTGCTGCCCGATGACTGGCTTGCCGGTGCGTCTCATCTCAGCGGCATGACTCCCGAAACTCTAGAAGCACAGCTCAGCCGATGCCCTTTTGCTACCGTCCATCGCACCCTGCGGGATGACCTGGCCTGGTTGGCTCAGCAGGGTTGGTTAACTGCCGCTGGGCGAGGGAGGTGGGCGACAATCCCCGCCCAGCGATGGCCCCAACTGCCCCAGAGTCTAGAAGACGGCAGTCAGGAAGCGGCCCTATCTACCAGGGATAAGCGGGAGCTGCTACAGCTGCTGGAACCCCTCACGTTTGTACAGCCCCAGCTGGCCGTGGTGGTGGATACCCTTTGGAAACAACTAACCCACCAGCCCACCTCTCCCCCCAACCAGGAGCAACCCCGCCGGATTTTCGTTCACCTCGACTACATCCTGCCCCCTGATATGCAGGACCAGGTGGACCAGCACCAGGTGGATATCGAACAGCTCTGGCACAGCCCCGATGGTGGGGTAATTCAGTTTGACAACTGGATGGCCCGACAGCAGCAGTTGAGCCGGGCTACGGTGTACCCGGTATGTTTTCACTATGCCCGGCGGGCGAAGTACCTGAGTGCCTACGGGATCTGCCCGGATGGGCAATCGGGGTGGCATAACTACCGGCTAGATCGCATTCGCTCACCCCGCGTTAAGGTGCTGCCCTGGGGTGACCCGGCGGTACCAGAGGCCCTGAAAGCCATGCGCCAGGCCGGGCAATTGCCAACCCCTCAGGATGTAGAAGCAAAGCTACAGGAAGCCTGGGGGTTTAATTTTTACCTGCCTAAGGGACTGCTAATTATGCGGTTTGCCCCGGAGTTTGCCCGCTGGTATGTGCAGGATACGGTGCGCCACGAGACCTTTGCCCCAGTGGAGTATAGGGAGCTGGTGGGGTTGGTGAAGACCTATGTAGCCGCGAAAGATGAGCGAGAAGAACTGCTGGAGCTGATTGCCCAACGACCGGTGACGGATGCCTACTACTGGGGCTGGATACGGCTGGGGGATATTAATGTGACCATGCGGCTGCGAGACTGGCGACCGAATGGGGAGGTGATTGCGCCGCTGGTGGTGAGGGAGCAGATGAAAAGCGAGGTGCAGCGGGAGATGGAATGGTATCGCCCTCAGAGCAGTGCGTGATTAATCCTGCAACATCCTGATGCAGGGGAGCAGGGGGGCGATTGATTTTCGTCCCATACAATCATGGCGGAGGTTGGATAGCACTATGCTATGAGAAAGCCGCTGGTCGAGGGTAGGCAGGAGGCCGACACAATGGTTCAGCTTAAACAACGGTTTCTGAGCTTTGAGGAATACCTGACCTACGATGATGGGTCAGACAATCTGTATGAGCTGTTTAACGGAGAATTGGTTGAGGTGCCGCCAGAGTCAGGGTTCAACGTTGAAATTGCCACTTATTTACTGCTGCAATTTGCTCGCCTGGTGGGTCATCAACGAGTGCGGGGCCACGGCCTGGAACTGGAGGTTCGGGGAGAACCCAGAAATCGCTTCCCTGACCTGACCGTAATCTGCGAAGAGCACATTGCTCTGCTCAAACGTCGCAATACCATTCGCCTGACTATGCCGCCGCCCTTACTGGTGGTGGAGATTGTCAGCCCTGGAGAAGTGCAGCGCAACCGCGATTATGTGGCGAAACGGATGCAGTATCAAGATCTGGGGGTTCCCGAATACTGGATTGTGAACCCCGAGGAAGAAACTGTTTTGGTACTGGACCTGCAGGCGGGTGGTTACGGGGAAGGTCGGTTGTTGCAGGGCGTCGACGTGCTGGAAAGCTCTCAAATTAGTAGCTTGAACATTGCTATTCAGGATCTCTTTACCGCAGTAAAGGATGAGGGCTAGAGGCAGTGGATTAGGTTAAACGGAGCGCAACGGGTTTGTAAACTACCCTCTGAACTGGCGAGAGCCTAACCCACACTACAGGGCACCTCGAAAAATAGAAAGAATTTAGGGTGAAAACTCAAAAGAGGCCAAA
>CAZPYG010000244.1:0-6736 GCA_964590465.1 uncultured bacterium
AGGGATTCCGTGGGGTAAGGGTGTGGGGAAAGTTAGGTTCCCAGGTTGTCGATGAAGTCCAGGGTTTCGAGTTCGGCGGCGGCCTCGGTCGCCCACTGCTGGATGGCGGGCAGGGATTCCACCTCATCCATAAAAAATTTGGCGGCGGGAGTGACGGGAATGTCGTAGGTCAGGAACCTGAGGGCGACGGGGGCGTAGACCACATCGGCGATGGTGAACTCCCCGAACAGCCAGGGGCCGGAATCGCCAAAGCGCTTTTTGCAGTCGGCCCAGATGAACTGGATCCGTTCGATTTCCTGCAGGGTGGCGGCAGGCAATGACTCCAGGGGCAGGGTGCGACGGGCGCGAATGTTTTGGGGCAAATCGTTGCGCACCCCCATAAAACCCGCGTGCATCTCCGCCGCAATGGACCGGGCCACAGCCCGAGCTGCCCGGTCCTGGGGCCAGCCTATGGCGGTGGGGTATAGCTCTCGCACATAGGAATAAATCGCCTGGGTATCCCAGACAGAGAGATCCCCATCCACCAGGACCGGCACTTGACGAGCGGGAGCATAGAGGCCAATCTGCTCTCGCCACTGGTCGGTGAATAGGGGAATCCGGACTTCCTCAAAGTCGATGCCGCTTTCCTTCAAAAACAGCCAGGCCCGCAGGGACCAGGAGGAGTAGTTTTTGTTGCCGATGACGAGCTTTAGCATGATCGGGTCCGTCCCTGCCGATAAGGCTTCAATTTGCCTAGAAAAATGAGAATTAGCAGATTAGGTCGGTAGGATTAAGATACCTTCCCTTGATTCCAGCTTTTTGGCAGCTTACTTATCTCGACTAGTTTCAGCAGAGCAGTGCTATGGCGACAGTAGACACTCCCCCACGGCAACAAATTATCCTACAAGGGGTTGGTTGGGAAACCTATCAAGCCTTGCTGAAAGACCTGGAAGCCGATGCAGGTAAACGACTCACCTACGACCAGGGGATGTTAGAAATTATGGTGCCGTTGCCACCCCACGAAAGCTACAAGAAGCTGGTTGGCCGGTTTATCGAGACTGCGACAGAAGAATTCGAGACAGAAATTCGCAGCCTGGGCTCAACCACCTGGAGCCGTGTAGATTTAGCCAAAGGTTTAGAGGCCGATGAATGTTACTACATTCAAAACGAACCTCTGGTCAGGGGCAAGCAGGCCATTGATTTATCAATAGACCCGCCCCCAGACTTAGCTATCGAAATTAATCACACCAGTAGCTCTATTGACCGACTGGCCATCTATGCGGCCTTACGAGTGCCCGAGGTCTGGCGCTACGATGGCACAACGTTCACTATTTTGGTGCTAGAGGGGGATCAATATGTTCCCCAAGAAATCTCCCGTGTTCTCCCACTCATGGCCCAGGTCGACCTGGCACGGTTCCTGGAACTGAGCCAAACCATGGGAGAAACCAGCTTGATTCGAGCCTTTCGGCAGTGGCTTAGGGTGAAGCTAGAAACTGCGTCCTGATACCCAGGCTCAAGTCAAGCTCCCCTAATTGTCACCAATATCCTGTAGGGGCCAACGCCGTTTGCCCTTAGCAATCAAGTTATAAAGACCGGATTCAGGGTCAGTCCTGACGGCCGCTGACGTCCTTCACGAATGCCAGCGGCTTTATTCCGGTAACTTGCCATCGCCCACAATGGCTTTTACCCCTTCCAGGGTGGCGGGAATGCTTTTGGGATCCATAAACATAACCTTGCTGCTGTCGCTGCTGCCAATTTTCAGGCCCATCTCTAAATACTGCTGGGCCAGGATGAACTGCAGCGCTTCCCGGGTGCCGGGATCTTCCGTCAGGATTTTCGCCAGAATCTGCATCGCCTCAGCCGCGGCCTGGGCCTGGAGAATTTGCTCCTGCCGCATGGCCTGAGCCCTCATCACAATGGCTTTTTGTTCGGCTTCAGCATCGAGAATTGCCGCCTTTTGCCGCGCCTGGGCCGACAGCACATCCGACTCGGCCCGCCCCTGGGCGCTGTTGATGGCCGATTCCCGTTCTCCTTCGGAGGTCAGCACGGCAGCGCGCTTTTTCCGTTCGGCGGCCATTTGCAGTTCCATGGAATCCTGCACCGCCTTGGAGGGCACAATATCCCGCAGTTCTACCCGAGTCACCTTAACCCCCCAGGGGTCGGTGGAAATATCCAGTTCCCGCAGCAGCAGTTCGTTGATTTCTGACCGGGCGGTGAAGGTTTCATCCAGCTCCAGCTTGCCCATTTCAGAGCGAACCTGGGTGAGTACCAGATTCACCATGGCAGATTGCAGGTTTTCGACCTTGTAATAGGCCTTTGCCATATCCACAATCCGCCAGTACACCACCGCATCTACCGAAATGGAAACGTTGTCGCGGGTGATGCACTGCTGGGGCGGTATATCCAGTACCCGTTCTCGAATGGTCTGCTTAAACACCACCTTGTCGAGGAAGGGAACGATGAAATTAAGACCGGGGGAAAGCTTTTGGCCGTTGTACTTGCCTAATCTTTCCACCAGGGCTTCGTCGCTCTGGTTGATGATTTTGACTGAACTAGCCAGCACCGAAACAGAACCACCAAAAAACAAAATCATCAGGAAACCAAACAAATTGCCCATAGTCTTTACTTCCTTGGGTATCTAACAACACAGGCCACAGGACCGGGGAAGAAATTCAAAATAAGCTTGCCCCGAATGTCACTCCAGCACCCTTTACTTTGAAAACCTTAATTTCTTCACGCTCTTAAAGCACTTTCCGGAATTACGAATAACGTATTGCCCTTTCGGCCCACGACCACCACAGGATGATCCGCCGGAATGGTAATGGTTTCGTCATCGCAGCGGGCCTGCCAGGAATTGCCCTCGTACAGCACTCGGCCCGTTTGGCCCGGCGGAATTTCCGTCAGGGTACGAGCTTCGGTAGAGTCCTGCAGGGTATAGGGGGTGCTTTTAGGCACAAACCGTTTTAACAAGAAAATGAAGACCAGAGACAAAACCGCCCACAGCGCAATCTGCACACTAAACCAGGGCAGTACAAGGGCCACCAGGGCTACCACAAAAGCGCTGAGGCCGAGGGCCGACTCCACAAAAGCGGTGGGTAAAAATAGCTCCATCAGGCAGAGGACTGCTCCTAAAATCACCCAAAATAAGACGTAGTTCATGCTTGTTGATTGGTTGCCCGCTAGAATTGCCGCTATCCTCTAGGATTAATCTATCCTTAGGGGTCTGCCCTTGTGGGGGCTGATTACATTGTTTTAAGGGAAATGCTGGCTGCAAACTGTGTCTATGAACCGTGCTGAGCGACAACCGTCTCGCTATAAACCCTACTTGTGGGTCGTTGGGGAAGGCACTGAGTCTTTGCCGATTGATGGGCTGGTGATGCAGCGCTATCAAGTGGTTGCCCCTCGAGTTTGGTTAGATACCCAGCCCGACCAACGACCGGATATGCCGGAGGAAATTCCCACCCTGGCCAGGCCCTACATGGAGCTGCACCACCACCGACTGCATGTGCCGGGGGTGTACGGTGCCCTGGAGCAGGCCATTACTCCGGCCATTTTGATGCTGGAAAATGCGCCCATTCATCCCCAGTCGGGGGAATTGTTGCCAGACATGATTACGGGTGCTGCCGAGGCCACTCCCCTGCGCCAGATGAACTGGCTGTGGCAGATGTGGGAATTGTGGCCTCTGCTGGTGACCCACGGAGTGGCCACCAGCCTGCTTTCTACTAACAATGTGCGGGTAGAAGGATGGCGCTTACGGCTACTGGAGCTGCTGCCCGACCAGCAACCCCCCGGGGTGGTAGCCCTCAGCCGCGCCTGGCGGGCCCTGGCCCAGCACCTCCATGGCTCTGTGGCTGAACCTTTGGTGACTCTGCTGGACCAGCTGGAAGCGGGCCACCTGGATGCCGAAACCTTTGGGGTCCAGCTCAACGAACTGCTGCTGCTGCAGGCCGCAGACCTGACCCCCAAAATTGCCCTGGCGGGTCAAACTGCCCAGGGGCCGACCCAGCCCCGCAATGAAGATGTCTGCCTGCCCCAGGGCCTGGTTGAGGCCGGGGATGAGCAGGGGATTAAGGTGGGCATTATTTGCGATGGGGTCGGGGGCCACGAGGGAGGAGCAGTGGCCAGCCAGTTGGCCATGCAATCTCTCCAGATTCAGCTGCAGGCGCTGTTGGCGGAAACCCAGCAAGAGTCTCGACTGCTGCCGCCCCAGGTGATTGCTCAGCAAATTGAAGCGGTGATTCGCATCGTCAATGAGCTGATTAACTTTCAAAACGATAACCAGAGCCGGGCGGGTCAGCAGCGCATGGGCACCACCCTGGTGATGGCCCTGGTGGTTACCCAACGGCTCAACACCCAAGACGGTTTAAAGCGAGTCCAAGAGGTTTACCTGGCCCATGTGGGCGATAGCCGCGCCTACTGGATTACCCCCGACTACTGCCACCAGCTCACGGTGGATGATGACATCGCCGGACGGGAGGTGATGGCAGGGCGTCAGCCCTTCCCCATGGCCCAGGAACGGTCGGATGCCGGGGCCCTGACCCAGGCCATTGGCACCCGGGGGGGCGACCATCTGCATCCCCACATTCAGCGGATTACCCTGGATGAGACGGGCATTCTGCTGCTGTGTTCCGACGGCCTCAGCGATAACCACCGCATTGAAGATGCCTGGGCCAACTACATTGGGCTGATTGTGAAAGACATTGTCACCCTGGATGCGGCGGTGGCCTCGTGGATTGAGTTGGCCAACCAGAAAAATGGCCACGACAATACAGCGGTGGTGTTGATGCAGCATAAGGTGATGTCTCCGGTGGTGCCGCCGGAGGGCTACGGCGAAAAGCCCCCCAGCAAGACGGATCGGGTGCCAACAGAAGACGCGATGCTCTACGGCGAAAGCCCATCCCAGGATGATGTGCCCGCCCAGGAGGAAGCCTCAGGGCGCGATCGCAAACTGCCCCTGTGGGCCTTAGTGCTCACCGCCATCGCCCTGATTCTGGGGATCACCGGCATTTGGATTATGACCCGCTCCCCGGCTCCCCCGGGAGAACCGGGCTTTCCCCCTACGGAAACTGCTCCATAGCCCTGCTCACCCCTGATGGAGACCCTCACCTTTCTCCCTAACTTGGCGCCAGCCCTGGGGCTACCAGCGGGCTTCCGGGGGGGGCTGCAGATCCCCAGTTGGCCGGGGGGTGGTCTGACCGATGGCCTGCAGTCGGTGCTGCTCCGACCCCTGCAGGATTGGTTGCTGGAACACCCCGTGGTGGCCTGGTTTGTGTCCCACCCCCTGTGGGCCCTGGCCCTTTTGGCCCTGGCGATTTTGCTATTTGCCGGCCTGTGGAGTGCCGTTGCCCGCCTCACCGAAGGGTTCTGGCTGACCCTGGTGGGTTTGCCCTTTCGGGTCGTGACCTGGATATTTACCACGACCACCGTCCTGGTGATGCGGCAGTGGAGTAAGGACCCTGCCACCGACAACAGCCCCGACCGATTGGGGGAAATCATGGCCCGTCTGGAAGCCCTGCAAACGGAGCAAGAAAATCTGCTGCAGGAAATGCGGCAGTTATTGGCAGAGCGACGTTAGGAGACGAGCCCCACGATGTTTTTGTTTTTGTCAAAGCTGCTGCCGCTGCTGGTGTATCCCCTGGGATTGGCCACCCTGCTGCTGGCCGTGGCCTTAATCTTGCTCTGGCGGCGACCCCGCTGGGCGGCAGCTGCGATTGTGACAGCCTGGTTGTTACTGGTGATGAGCAGTAACGGCACCATTGCGGGGGCCATGATGCGGTCCCTGGAATGGCGGCATTTTTCCCCTGCCCCCCTGCCCCCGGCCGAGGCCATTGTGGTGCTGGGCGGAGCCATCAAATCCCAGGATCCGCCCCGCCCCTGGATCGACGTGACCGAGCAGGGAGACCGGGTCCTGCACGGAGCCATGCTCTACCTGGACCAAAAAGCTCCCCTGCTGATTCTCAGCGGCGGACGCATCACCTGGGGGCAGGGGCAAGATCGGTCCGAAGCTGAGGACATGGCCGAGCTGGCCCTGGCCCTGGGGGTACCCGAAACCGCCATGGTGATAGAGCCCGATGCCCTCAATACCTACCAAAATGCCGCCAATGTCAAAGCCATTCTGGATCAGCGTAATCTGCAGCAAATTTTATTAGTCACCTCCGCCCTCCATATGCCCCGGGCCCTGGCGGTTTTTCGCAAGCTGGGTATGGTTGCCATCCCCGCCCCTACGGACTTTCATATCGTTAAAGACGCCCCCCATCGGCCTCAAAACACCTGGCAGGGCAGTCTGCTGGGCCTGATTCCGAATCCCGAAAACCTCTACAACTTCACCCGGTCCCTGAAGGAATACATCGGCATCGGGATCTACTGGCTGCGGGGCTGGGTATAATCGGGGGTCTTCTGGCCGGGGCTTTTTTTGTGGCGAAGCAAGCCGAAGGAGGCTAGGGGCCGGGTATCGGGTATCAGGGGCCAGAACTGGTCGACCTAGGCCGCAGAGTACTAGGGCGAGAGGTCTGGCCCCTGGGAACTAAAGACTGCGGTAGAGTGTCTCCTAAGCATGAGTGAGGAAAGGGTATCCCATGGGTAAGCGATTCAAACCGGAAACGGTAATTCTAGGGCTGTCAGCGACCTTGATGGCTGGGGGCTTTTTGGGGATGTTGCCCTTCGCTACCGCCCAGGCTCAGGATCCGGACCCCGCCTCAGAGATGCCTGCTACGGCAGCCCCAACCGTGCCTGAGGCTACGGAAGCTGCCCCGGCTGA
>CAZPYG010000245.1:0-6665 GCA_964590465.1 uncultured bacterium
GGATCCTGTCCTAATGAATCTGGCATCAAGCATTGGAGTATGGAAGCACAGCCATTTGCCCATATCGCGGACGATGGTAAGTTAATCAATTTCGTAATTTTTAGCCTAATATCTAAGCTGCCATGGGCTGGAGCGTTGATCCAGGATTAGGACTTACGCGATTTGCGAATTTCAAAAGAAACAGGCTTGGGTTTGCGAATGTCAAAGGAGATAGAATTCTCTTTCTTTCCTGCGGTCGAAGTCTCCCCAGGAGCAGAGGCCGCAGGATGAAACTCCTGGGATTTCGAAGGTACTGAGGCTGATTCTGCACCGGAGGAGAGTTCTGCCGGGGAGCAGGTTTCTGCAAATAGCCCCAGGGCTTGTAACTGGCGGTAGTTGGATGAGATCGCCAGCCCAATGCCCCCCGTCACCACCGCCGGCAGTGACAGCTCAACCTCACTGAACCAGTGGAGATGGGCAAACCACTGAATAGCTTCAGCCCCAAAAAACAAAATCAAAAAGCTAACCAGCCAAAATTTCATATCCCAGGCAATTGAGCAATTCCAGCGACAGCGTTCGGTTTAGCTGGTTTAACGATAGCGCCAGTCAGGGCAGATGGAACCCTGGGGGCAAAACTAATCAAACCTTTATTCATCCCAAGTCAAAAGCAAAATTCCGTGTACCTTAACCGCAGCTTAGCGGTTTTGCAATTCGGGGTATGATGCAAGATTATTGTGCTGAGAAAGAAGTTGCATTAAGTTTATGGGCAACTCGTGGTTAAAAAGGTTCACACGATTCGGGGTTGTCGTTTCCTTTGCCCTGGCCTGGATTATAACGGTGTTGCTGGGCAGCATCCAACCCGCAGTTTCCCAGCAATCCTTTAACCCGGCAGAAATCGCCGTCATTCTTTCCCTGACCGTTGATGGTGCGTCTTCAGGACAGCCCGTTCTGGAAGGCATTGAGCTGGCCCTGGAAGAATATAACGCTGGCAAATCAGGCCCTCGCCTGACCACCTACGACGACGAAAGCAGCCTGGAAAGGGCTAAGCAACTTGCCCAGCAAATTGTCGAGAGCCCAGCCCTGCTCACCCTGGGACTCTCATTCAGCACAACTTCCCTGGAAATTGGCCCAACCTTTGCCGATGCCGGGTTAGTGTCCTTGCCCGCCACCGCCACCTCTGACACCATTACCGATAGCGCCACTTACCTTTCGCATGGTGTTCAAAAACAGTGACCAGGGGGCCTGCTGCTGATGACTTTTATCATGTACGCCTCGCTGTACTTTCCCGTGGCCCTGGTCAAAGAGAAGGTTTCTGTGGCCATTACCGGTGCCCTATCGGGGGCTGTGCTGCTCACCGCCATCAACAACCAACTGGGCCGCATTGGCTATACCATCGCCGTCGAGTACGTCTTCTACGTCTTCTTTGGGCTCAGCTTGCTGTGCATTGTGGGGGTGCTCACCTCCGAACGGCTGTGGTCTAAACACCTTAAGGATGAAGCGGCCCGGATCGACCGCTGGGTTAAAATCATCTACCTGACAGCGGTGGTGCTAACCCTCCTGGGGACGGTGGTGCTGTATTGGCAGCGGTAGGGTCGTTACGAATTCTCCTAGCCTTAAACTGTAGAGGAATTGCGCCTGTACCCCTTTCAGTGTTGAATCATTCTGTGCTGTTGCGCCGTTAGATCCATGAGTTTCGTCATCTACAACACCCTGACCCGCAAAAAAGAACCCTTCGAAACCCTGGAACCGGGCAAAGTGAAGATGTATTGCTGCGGCGTTACGGTGTATGACTACTCCCACCTGGGCCACGCCCGCTGCTACATCGTGTGGGATACGGTGCGCCGTTACCTGATGTGGCGGGGCTACGACGTCCATTACGTGCAGAATTTTACGGATATCGACGACAAAATCCTCAACCGGGCCAAGGCAGAAGGATCCTCCATGCAGACCGTGGCGGAAAAATTTACCGCCGCCTACTTTGAGGACATGGAACGGCTCAATGTGATGGAAGCCGACGACTACACCTACGCCACCAAAACTCTGGACGGTATTCAACGGCTGATTTCGGAATTAGAAGAAAAAGGCTATGCCTATCCTGCCGATGGGGATGTGTACTACTCCGTCCGCAAATTTGACGGCTATGGCAAGCTTTCAGGTCGCAAATTAGAGGACATGCAGGCGGGAGCCAGCGGTCGGGTCGCAGGGGCAACGGCCATCAAGCACGATCCTTTCGACTTTGCCCTGTGGAAAGGTGCTAAGGAAGGAGAACCCTTCTGGGAATCCCCCTGGGGACCGGGACGCCCCGGCTGGCACATTGAGTGTTCGGCCATGATTCGAGATCGCTTTGGCCCCACCATCGACATCCACACCGGCGGCGGCGATCTGGTCTTTCCCCACCATGAAAACGAAATTGCCCAGTCGGAAGCGGCCACCGGCGAACCCCTGGCCCGCTACTGGATGCACAACGGCATGGTGAACGTGGGCGGCGAGAAGATGTCCAAGTCCCTGGGCAACTTCACCACTATTCGCCAACTGCTGAATGCTTCCAACGGGCCAGACCCCATGGCGGTGAGGCTGTTCCTGCTCCAGGGGCAGTACCGTAAGCCCGTAGACTTTACTCAAGAATCTATCAACGCCGCCGAAAACAGCTGGCGCAGCCTCAAAACCGGGATGTTGTTCGGCTACGAGTTCGGCGCAGAGCTGGGATGGCCTGACGTTGAAGACGAATCCTTCGGCCAACCCGCTGCCATGCGAATTAATCGGGAAACGGATCCGGTTCAGGCCTTTCAGACCGCGATGGATGATGATTTTAACACCGCCGGAGCCCTGGCGGTACTGTTTGAACTGGCCAAAGAACTGCGCCGGGCCGGAAACCTCATCACCCATGCGGGCAAAGCGGATAAGGAGTCCCGGGTGCTGCGGCAGCAGTGGCAAACCCTGGTGTGCCTGGCGCAAGTGCTCGGGTTAGAGGCCTACCCCGAAGCCGCTAAGGCCCCCCCAGGAGGCTTCACTGACGGCGAAATTGAGGAACTTCTGGCCCAACGCAAAGCCGCTCGGGAGATGAAGAACTTTGGGGAAAGCGATCGCATCCGCGACGAACTCCAGGCCCAGGGCATTACCCTGATCGATAAACCCGGCGGAGTTACCGAGTGGCATCGGTAGTGCCCCCTGTGGTGGCCGAGTTGACCCTGGCCCAAAAGCAAGAACTCAGCGACTACCTGAGCCAGTTTGTCACCGAGGAGCGGCAGATCAAAATCGAGCGCATCCTGAGCCAGCGCACCCGCTACCTTACCGTCATGGTAGAGGACTTCCACCTATCGCAAAATGCCAGTGCGGTACTGCGCACTTCGGAAGGTCTGGGGATTCAAGACATCCACATCGTCGAAAACGAGAACAGCTTCAAGCTGAATCGGGATGTGACCCGCGGTTCCAACAAGTGGCTGACCCTGCACCAGTACAACGAGGAGGGGCGCAATAACACGGCAGATTGTTTCGAGGCCCTGCGGCAGCGGGGGTACAAGCTGGCGGCCACCTGTCCCCATGGGGAGGCTTTTGCTCCGGAAGATCTGCCCCTCGACAAACCCGTTGCCCTGCTCATGGGCAGCGAACATGAGGGCCTGTCGGAATACGCCCTGGAGTACGCCGACTATGGCGTAAAGATTCCCATGGATGGCTTCTTGGAAAGCTTCAATGTCTCCGTCAGTGCTGCAGTATGCCTGTACATTCTTACCCGCCGCCTCAGGCAGCAAGACATTCTTTGGCACCTGAGTGATGAAGAAAAAACTCATCTACGGCTAAATTGGTTGACCATGTCCAGCCGTTCCAGCGAAGCGTTGATGGGGCAATTTTTGAAGCAACAGGGTTATAACTGCTGATGAAAAACAAAGTGCCTGGCTCTTTCTAAAACCGAAGGATAACCATGACGAAACGTCCTATGAACAGCTATGACCGCTATCACGCCCACGTCTACTTTAATGAAAGTTCTGTGGAACAGGCGACTCAGCTGTGTCAGCAAGCAGGAGAGTTATTCGGAGTACAAGTGGGGCGAGTTCATCAAAAACAGGTTGGGCCTCATCCCCGCTGGAGTTGTCAACTGTCCTTTGACAAGACTCAATTTGATGAGTTGATTCCCTGGCTTGAGGACAACCGCAACACCCTGACCATCCTGGTACATGGGCTGACGGGTCATGATCTGGCAGATCATACTGACCATGCAGCCTGGCTGGGAGAGGCCGTTCCGCTCAATTTGTCGGTGTTCGATAACTGAGCATTATCCATAGACCTGGAGATCTTGTTGACAGCGTCGTAAGCAGTTGCCAGGTCCAGAGCCGACCACTTCAAAGGCCGAGGTACCAGCCCATTTGCGCCCATCGCGAACCCCGCCTCAAACGGTTCGGTATCCCCACCTTTAGGTAAACCGGCTTAGCCAGCACTATAGATATAGCTGTCAAGCCGGAGCAAGAAATCTTATGGGAAAAGTAGTCGGAATCGACTTAGGAACCACCAACTCGGTGGTAGCCGTCATGGAAGGGGGAAAGCCTACCGTTATTGCTAACGCAGAAGGCTTCCGCACCACTCCTTCCGTCGTCGCCTACGCTAAAAATGGCGATCGCCTGGTGGGCCAAATCGCCAAGCGTCAGGCGGTGATGAACCCTGACAACACTTTTTATTCTGTGAAGCGCTTTATCGGTCGTCGCTACGACGAAGTGAAGACTGAATCCACTGAAGTCGCTTACAAAGTACTGAACGTGGGCAACAACGTCAAAGTGGATTGTCCCCAGGCGGGCAAGCAGTTTGCCCCTGAAGAAATTTCTGCCCAGGTGCTGCGCAAGCTGGCCGATGATGCCGGTAAGTACCTTGGCGAGAAAGTGACCCAGGCGGTGATTACCGTTCCTGCTTACTTCAATGATTCCCAGCGTCAGGCCACCAAAGACGCCGGTAAAATCGCCGGTCTGGAAGTGCTGCGGATCATCAATGAGCCTACCGCCGCATCTTTGGCCTATGGCCTGGATCGCAAGAGCAACGAAACCATCCTGGTCTTCGACCTGGGTGGCGGTACCTTCGACGTCTCCATTCTGGAAGTGGGCGATGGGGTATTTGAAGTACTCGCCACTTCCGGTGATACCCACCTGGGGGGTGACGACTTCGACAAGAAGATCGTGGACTACCTGGCCGCTGAATTCCAAAACATGGAAGGCATTGACCTGCGCAAAGATAAGCAGGCCCTGCAGCGTCTGACCGAAGCCGCTGAGAAAGCCAAGATTGAGCTGTCCAGCGTCACCCAGGCTGAAGTTAACCTGCCCTTTATCACTGCCACCCAGGACGGTCCCAAGCACCTGGAGATGACCCTCACCCGGGCCAAGTTCGAAGAACTGTGCGCTGACCTGATCGACCGCAGCCGCATCCCCGTTGAGCAGGCCCTGAAGGATGCCAAGCTGGATAAGAGCGCCATTGATGAAGTGGTGCTGGTGGG
This sequence comes from uncultured bacterium, assembly GCA_964590465.1. Classification (GTDB taxonomy): domain Bacteria; phylum Cyanobacteriota; class Cyanobacteriia; order Phormidesmidales; family Phormidesmidaceae; genus CAZPYG01. The sequence continues at coordinate 5,453 of CAZPYG010000245.1, forward strand.
TGGCTCTACCCGGATTCCGGCCATTAAGGAACTGGTGAAGCGCGTCCTCGATAAAGAGCCCAACGAAACCGTGAACCCTGACGAAGTGGTGGCCGTGGGTGCTGCTATCCAGGGTGGCGTGTTGGCTGGTGAAGTGAAAGACATCCTGCTGCTGGATGTGACCCCCCTGTCTCTGGGTGTGGAAACCCTCGGTGGCGTGATGACCAAGCTGATTACCCGCAACACCACCATTCCCACCAAGAAGTCTGAGGTGTTCTCCACCGCCCAGGATGGCCAGACCAATGTGGAAATTAAGGTACTCCAGGGTGAGCGGGAAATGGCCTCCGATAACAAGAGCCTGGGGACCTTCCAGCTCTCCGGCATTCCTCCCGCACCCCGCGGCGTGCCCCAGATCGAAGTTATCTTCGACATTGATGCCAACGGCATCCTGAACGTCACCGCGAAGGACAAGGGCACCGGTAAAGAGCAGACCATCACCATCTCCGGCGCATCCACCCTGGATGACAACGAAGTGGACCGCATGGTGAAGGATGCCGAGCAAAACGCCGAAACCGACAAAGAGCGGCGCGAGCGCATTGACCTCAAAAACCAGGCCGATTCCCTGGCCTACCAGGCCGAGAAACAGCTCAGCGACATGGGCGACAAGGTGCCCGCCGCTGACAAAGAGAAGGCCGAAGGTCAGATCAAAGAGCTGAAGGATGCGGTCGCCGCTGAGGACTATGACAAGCTCAAGCCCCTCACTGAGCAGCTGCAGCAAACCCTTTACTCCATCAGTACCAACCTGTATCAGCAAGCCGGTGGTGACGCCGCCGCCGGTGCTCCTGGTCCTGAAGCTGGCGCTGAAGGTGGTACCTCTGGCGGTGAAGACGACGTCATCGACGCTGAGTTCACCGATACTGAGTCCAAGTAATTGGATGAACCACGCAACGTTACGTCAGGTCCAGACCAAGGGCAGTTGCTCTTGTTAAGCAAAACTCCATTTCTGGACCTGGCCAAGGGCTAGAACTTAGCGCCTGGACTTGCTCCGGCTAGCAAGAAGGCGGGTGGCGAAAGCCATCCGCTTTTTTTGTGGTGTGTATTAAACTACCCAGTCTTCTAATTGCAAGCCAAATATTCTCGACATTTTGTCTGCAATAATTTTGTCTGCAATAAAAGATTGCCCCGCCGAGGGGGTAGAGTTCTGGAGGCTGGGGTTGTATACCTCTTGAGCATC
>CAZPYG010000246.1:0-2697 GCA_964590465.1 uncultured bacterium
TATAGAGGGAATGCAGTTCTGGACCCAACGGGAAAACCGGTCGGTAGTGAACTTCCCCAAGGAGCACTATAAGAATGGCGCTGCCAAAAATGACGCTAACAGGACAAACGGTAACTATAAGCCGATTGTCCGCATGTTTAAGAATGCACGAAGCTCGCTAGTAAGCTCAGGGGTGATATCTAAGGATGTTGCCCCTTCGTATTTTCTGGAATGCTTGCTGTACAACGTACCGGACCACTTATTCATCTCGAATCTGCAGCAGAGTTACATCGGCATTGTCAGTTGGTTGATCGAAGCATTCAAAAGCAGATCTGCGGATTCGTTTACTTGCCAAAACGAGCAAACCCTACTTTTTGGGGCTACCGAAGAGCAGTGGACCATAACCGATGCCCTAGAGTTACTCGAAGGACTTGTGCATCTTTGGACGGATTAGCGCCATGCATGTTTACGCAACCGATGCGAAAGATAGGCGGGAGCTCCCCATCTGGGGAGCATCAATCGCTGTCGCCTGCACGCTTTTTCTGAATTGGGCCTTGCAGGAGTGGAATCTGTCGGTTCCCTGGTGGGTCGATGCCCCCTCTGTAATGGGTTTCTACGGAATTTTCAGCCAATGGTTCGACAAATATCTATGGAGACTGAAAGTAGGACCGTTCTCCATTTCCGACATTCCGAACTTAAACGGCACCTGGGTTGGGGTGATTCACTCTACTTATAACGGACGAACTGAAGTGCCGGATGTCGTACTCCATATTCGGCAGACCTGGACTCGGATAGGAGTTGAGCTTCGAACCCAAAACTCACGCTCTTATTCCACGATGGCGGCGGTTAATACCCCTGGCTCCTCTGAGGCAGGGCTTAAGTATGAATACATTAACGAGCCTTTTGCCCTGAGCCTCGAAACAATGCATCTACATCGGGGCAATGCCAGCCTCAAAATATCCCCCGACGGCAGAACGCTGGAGGGGGACTATTTTTCTGGGAGGGGAAGGCAGAACGTCGGGACCATGACCTTCCATTTAGTTTCACGCCAAGTTCTACCTCCGTCGAAAGCCATCCAATCGTTGCGCTAGTCGGCTCACTCTCCTCACCAGTGATGTTCTTTTACATGAGTACTCACGAAATCAATCAGAAATTTCCTGTCAAAGGTATTGACCCACCCTCTGCCCTGGGTTACATTTAATACATGGTTCTGATTTTGCTTCTTGTGAGCCCACATGTATGTGAAGTCAGAGGGCTCAAAAAAGAGACTCCGCCAACCCTTTGGCTAGCGAAGCCTCGTTAATATTTTTTTCCTGACCCCATCCTAGCATTTTCCCTGCTGTCGCTTTTGCGCCAGAGCTAGGACCTAACGAGCTTATCGAGTCTGAGTTTCTCGCCTATGGCGAACCATCTGCTTCATCCATGGCTCCGAGATGAAGGCAGTCCAGATGGGCCATGTAGTTTCACGCGAGGTAATTCGCTCATGGATGCGACAAATCCGTTCGGTTTCGAAAAGCGCCCCGGCCCCTACGTCTGGGTGACCTGGGTTGCTCCCTATGCTTCGGGAGACAGTCAGTGCAAGTTTAGCCTGTGGAACCAAGCTAACTTTCGAGTGCCCTCTAACGGGGATACACCGTCTGACTGGCTGGTAAAGCATCAAAGTATGCTCAACGAGGTTGCCCACGATCTCCGGGAAGACGGCTACGAAGTGGAGGAAGAGGACGCTAACAGCCTGTACCTCAAAACTTCCTCTGGGGTAGTGCTGGCTGGTAAACCCGACATCGTTGCTCGCAACGGTCAGGGTTTGGTGGTTGATGTCAAAACGGGGAAACCCAAGGCTAAGGACCGGGCACAGGTTAATCTGTACCAGGCTCTGATTCCGGCGCAAAAGCTCCACGGGATCCAAGAAGTCCCCTGGGGGCGAATCGTTTACAAGCAGGGGGAAGATAAGCTCATTCCTCCAAACGAAATTGATGATGCTTTTAAGCAGTCAATTCGTGACATTCTTGCAGTCGCTGCCCAGCCGACGGCCCCAGACCCGCAGCCCAGTGCACACGAGTGTCGGTTCTGTAAGCTGCGGGATATCTGTCCCTACGCTCAGACCGAACCTCCCGAAGCAGGTGAAACGGTTGATTGGCTGTAATTAGCAAGCCACTGAGCCAGACTGGGTAACTTGATTACCTAGTCTGGCTGATAGCTCTACCACCCTCTAATGATTAAACCGCTAATGCCCCCTAATTCGTTTGTCCCCAGTGTTGTTCTTTCAAGATGGATTCCTCCGGACCTTCTTGAACAAGAAGAGGTGTGGGGTGCGGATTTGTTCTGTGGACCGGCAGTTCACATTCTTTTAGGGAAGGGGGATAGAGTTTCCTTAAAGGATCTATGTGGAAAATGCTTTGAAGGATGGCGAGTCAGCACAAACCCAGAAGCTTCTGACTACGATGAGCGCATTGGTAGAACCCCGATCTATCGGCAGGTCAACCTGGAAGAAATGCGATTCAAGTTAGACCCTGAGCATTGGGAATCTCCTAATGTTGAGGTTGAAAACGAAGAATGGTGCGTTCAGCCAGGAGATGTGGTCTTAAACAAGCTGGTCCCTATACGAGCTGCCCTTGTGACCGATCGCACCTATCGGCATCCCGTCGATGCGAACTGTCTATTAATAAGAGGGCTTGATCGTATCGAGAGCGTCTGGGTTGCGTTTTGCTTGAACCAGGT
>CAZPYG010000246.1:2797-6617 GCA_964590465.1 uncultured bacterium
GCCTATCGACGGCGACAGCTCAGAAAAATCCTTCAATGGCAACCCATTGCAAAGTTAAGCATCATGGACGGCAATAATCGGGAACGCTTAAACCAGAATGTAGGTGAAATCCCTTACTTGCGGCTCAGCGATGTTGAGCAAGATCTGATGGTGAAGCAGGTCGAACCTATGCCAGTTACCCAAGCGACTCGCATCTATAAACGCCCCTTGGGTAAGGGGGAGGTTTTGCTCTCTACCTTTGCCGGGAATCCCAGTGTCGCCTTTATCGATAAGGGATTGGAAGAAAAGGTTTATGTCACTGACCATTGGGCGCGTCTGAGGTTTACAGAAACTCCTGCGGCCTGGGCTTTAGTGCTTAATTCCAAACCTATTCAGCAACAGATGCAAGGGTTGGCAATGGGGACCATTCAGCAGTTTATTTATGCTGATCGCCTTCAAAGGCTTCTGTTGCCCGAGGTGGACAAAGATCTCCGTCACCGATGGGAGGAGGTGGTCTTAAACCACCACCAGCGAAAGCGGGAGCTTGACCATAAATGGCAGTCCGTCTGGCAGGAAACACAGCAGGTGTTTAACGAGGTGCATGAGTTACCAAACAGGCAAAAGCAACGAAGTTGGGCGCTATCGAGCCGGGGAGGGGATCTATGACACCAACGCTCTATGACGATCTGACCCGGCAGCTTAATCAGGGGCCACAATCTTTAGAGCAGATCCACGGCCTGATGCAGGAATTGGGCAGTGACTGGTCTCTCCCCCAGCTGCAGCTCTTCCTCACTTGCATGGAGGGGGTAGAAGCGGGCAGCGATGGGCAGGTCAGTATGGGGGCGAAGTCTACCCAGGAGTTACTGCTAGCCGCCGTGGTGGATGTGGTGAGGTCAAGAGGGGGAAGGCCGATCCCAGCAGCGCAGGTGTTGCAACTGTTGCCGAGTCAGTTTGTCACCACCGCAGCCCAAATTAAGGCCCTGGCCAAAAGCAGTACTGAACTAGAAGTCTTTGGCCCTGGTCTGCTGAAACTGAAGTAATTGTTGTAAGGATAGTTTGGCATGGCGAAAACAGCTGAAAAAGTAGAACTCTCGCTTCAAGAGTCTGTATTAGAGCCGTATCTGGCAAAGCTTAAGGTCCAGGGGTTTGATCGTGTTGAACGCCTGGAGGTGAGTGACGATACCCAGGCTGCCGCTATTGTGTGGGGTAGTCACCAGGGGGTACCGACGCCGCGTTTTTTTGTGTGGGCATTGGCATCAGGGCAATGGGATAAGGCCAATGAGAACGAGGTGCAGGCGGTATCTTGGGGGCTGACCCCGGCAGATACCCCCGAAGATCAGTACCCGCAGTTTGGCATCGCCCTTGATGACGAACATACGGCCTTCTTTGATGTTTCCTACCCGGCCCATGAGATAGACCGGCTGCCCAAGCTTGAGGAAATCAACGAGTATAAGCGGATAAAGGCAGACCCGACTTATAAGTGGTCGCTCAAAATGTATGACCGCCTGATGCGAGGGTTCGATGCCTTCCACGAGCAGGTCTACCAGAATGTGAAGGACCGGGTTTCAAGCAAGAATGACATCATTCTAGAGGTCGCCAAGATCCTCTTTTTGGAGGCGTTTCGGCTGAATCACGAATCAGCAGACCTGGAGTTCGAGTATCAGAATCAGACGCTGCAGCTCGACCAGGTGTTCACGGTGGAGTATGTCCGTAAGCATGGGGATGAAGCCGTCAAGCAAATTCAGTCTGCTTTCGATCATTTCAAAGTACACCCTGATTATGTGGTGACTACCGATGCCGGAGAGGCGCATCCTATTTTTGATGCGCAAACTCACCTACTGCTAGCTCGCCCCAAAAATTACGAAACGCTTTTGGATTTAATTCAGAACCTGGGGCCAGTTACCCATAATTCCCATAGCAGCGATAAGCCCAGGATTGTAGAAGTGAAAGGTACCCTTTCTCACATTGCCGGAGATGTCTTAGGAAGAGTTTTTGATGTCTTTTTGCGAGGCAATTTTGAGTCAAAAGGCGGCCTGGGTGTTTACCTGACACCGGCTCCTGTGAAGCAGGCGATGTTGTCCATCGCGTTCCACGACATTAAAGAAGAAACCCCAGAATTGCTGAATGCGACGGAGCAGGGGCTACCCGTCTTCCGTTTTTGTGACCCGGCCTGCGGCAGTTATGGCTTTGGTGTGGTGGCCATGGGGCACCTGGAACGGGCCATGATGGAAATTCTAGGTAAAGAAACTGCTCCGGATGCCAGGCGAGATCCGCTGTTTAAGAAGATGTGCCAGCACAGCTTTGTGGGAGCTGACTCGGCACCGACGATGATTACCCTGGCGCGGGTGAATATGGCCATGTTGGGCGCTCCAAAAGCCAAGATTTTCTATACGGATGACTCCTTGGTAAGTCCTCAACTACAGCCCTGCTCTTTTGATCTGATCTGTACGAATCCCCCCTTTGGGACGCCAAAGTTTAGCAAGAGTCAGACGAAGGCAAAGAAGGCCTATGAGGAAGCGAAAGAGCGGATTCTCGCGGAGTTTCGTTCTGACCTGCACGAGAAGGAGGGGAAGCGGGATGCCTACGATTATGAACCGACAGTTTCCGGTCGGGCCATGGGAGCCAAGCCCGATAGTAAGGGAACCTGGAAACCCGTAAAACCCACCAGCATTGACCCAGCGGTGTTGTTCATTGACCGATGTCTGCACTTGCTGAAGCCTGGTGGACGACTGCTGATTGTGGTGCCCGATGGCGTTCTCTGTAACTCCGGTGACCGCTATGTGCGGGAGTACATCATGGGCAAGAAGGATGAAACCACCGGACAGTTCCATGGGGGAAAGGCGATTGTAAAAGCGGTGATTAGTTTGCCGTCGGATACCTTCAAGCTATCGGGGACGGGGGCAAAGACGAGCATCTTATACCTACAAAAGCGGAAGGCTCGGGAGGATGACCCGGAACGGTTTCAGGATGAACCTCAGAAGTCGGTGTTTATGGCCGTGGCAGATACGTTGGGCTATGTGGTGAAGAACAATGTAGAGGATTACAGCACCGGAGTATCAAATGATTTAGCGGCGATCGTGGGAGCCTACGTGCGAGGTGAATAGATGACGCGATTTCCCCACGATCAGTTTGCGAAGCAATACCTGGAGGAACTACTGACTTCGGTGGGTGAGGTGCGGGTGGGGCTAGAGGTGCTGGGCGAATCGCGCCAGGTGGATGTGTGGTTTGCGCCGGATGACCCGCCCCCAAGGGAACCCAATGCCCTGGGGCTGCTGGGACGCATGGCCCAAACCCCTTGCCTGCTGGAACCTTACCGGAACGCACCCACCCCAACGGATATTCGCAGTTGTTTGCTGAAGCTGTTTTTGGTGCAGGCCGACAGTCAGCGCAGGGCGCGGCGAGAGGGAGAACGGTCGGAGGAAGCCGTACTGCCCTATCTCTGGGTGCTGGCGACTACGGCCTCGGAGGCTCTGGTGCAGGGGTTCGGGGGACAGGTGGATGAAACCGGGTGGATTGCTGGGGTGTATCAACTGCCCCGCTGGTTGCGGACGGCAATTGTGGCGATTAACCAGCTACCAGAGGTGCCGGAAACCCTATGGTTACGTATTTTGGGCAAGGGCGAAACCCAGCGCCGCGCCATTGCAGAACTGGTGGCATTGCCCAGAGATTCGCCGTTTCGAGCCAGTTCTTTAGAGTTGCTGTTTAACTGGCGATTGACCTTAGAAACAAGCCAAGATCTAGATGAAGATGACCGGGAGGTGTTTATGAACTTATCGACGGCGTATTTGGAATGGCGCGAAGCCACCCTGGAAGAAGGGCTTCAGCAGGGGCTTCAGCAGGG
>CAZPYG010000247.1:0-1373 GCA_964590465.1 uncultured bacterium
TAACCCGTTCCAAGTCCAGAAGTGTAGTTTTTCCTGAACGAAAGCGCCCTATCTTGAGCTGGACTTGGTATACATGGGACTGTCCCTATGTCTTCACCATCAATGCCCGCCAACTATACCGATATTGAGAAACGCCTGTGGGATGCTGCCGATTCCCTGCGGGCCAACTCAAAGCTCAAAGCCTCAGAATACTCAGTGCCCGTGCTGGGGCTGATTTTTTTGCGGTATGCCGACTGGAAGTTTACCCAGGCGGAAGACCAGCTCAAAAGCCAGTCTAGACGGCGGCGGGGAGGGCTGGATAAGACCGACTACCAGGGCATAGGGGTCATGTACCTGCCGGAATCTGCTCGATTCTCGGCTCTGCTGAACCTGCCGGAAGATGCGGACATTGGTAAGGCCATTAACGATGCCATGCGGGCCATTGAGGCCGAAAACGAAGACCTGCGGGACGTTCTGCCCAAGACCTACAACCGCCTCGACAGCGCCCTGCTGGTGGAGCTGCTGAAGAACTTTAACCGCGTTAACTTTGGGGCAGACCTGGAGGGGGACGCCTTCGGCAAGATTTACGAATACTTCCTGGGCAAGTTTGCCATGTCAGAGGGGCAGAAGGGGGGTGAGTTCTTTACCCCCACCTCGATTGTGAAGCTGATTGTGGAAATCATCGAACCCTACCACGGGCGCATCTATGACCCGGCCTGTGGGTCTGGGGGTATGTTTGTGCAGTCGGCCTCGTTTGTGGAGCGCCACCAGAAGAACCCCAGCCGCGAAATCAGCGTCTACGGTCAGGAGAAAATTGCCGAGACCCGCCGCCTCTGCCGCATGAACCTGGCGGTGCATGGCCTTTCTGGAGATATTCGCCAGGGCAATACCTATTACGAAGATGTCCACCGGGCCTATGACAAGTTCGACTTTGTGATGGCCAATCCGCCCTTCAATGTCGACAAGGTGGATAAGGAACGGATGAAGGGCGACCCCCGCGTGGCTGAGTTTGGGATGCCCAGGGCCGATAACGCCAATTACCTGTGGATTCACTTTTTCTACAGCGCCCTGAATAAGACTGGCCGAGCCGGTTTCGTCATGGCCAATTCCGCCAGCGATGCGCGAGGATCAGAGCTGGACATTCGCCAGAAGCTGATTCAGGCCGGGGTGGTGGATGTGATGATTGCCATCAGCTCTAACTTTTTCTACACGGTGACGCTGCCCTGTACCCTGTGGTTTTTGGATAGGGGCAAGGTGGATACCCTGCGGCGAGACAAGCTGCTCTTTATCGATGCCCGCCAGATTTTTACCCAAATTGACCGCGCCCACCGGGAGTTTACCCCCGAGCAGGTTGAGTTCATCGCGAATATTGTGCGGCTGTACCGGGGCGAAGC
>CAZPYG010000247.1:1473-6527 GCA_964590465.1 uncultured bacterium
AACAACACCCGCCGCATCCAAATTCTGGAAGAGATGGCGCAGATGCTCTACCAGGAGTGGTTTGTCAATTTCCGCTTCCCTGGCCATGAGCAGGCGAAGTTTGTGGAGTCTGAGCTGGGGCCAATTCCTGAGGGGTGGAAATTGGTACTACTGGGAGATTTGTACAAAACCAGTTCTGGGGGAACACCTAGCCGTAAGAAGTCTGAATACTACGAGGGTGGATCAATCAACTGGGTTAAGACCCGTGAACTAAGAGACTGCTTCCTTTTTGAGACAGAGGAACAAATTACAGAACTAGGGCTGCAAAAGTCCTCAGCGAAAATTTTTCCTAAGAATACAGTCCTCATGGCTATGTACGGAGCGACCATTGGGCAGCTAGGTATTTTGGCAGTTCCTGCCACGACTAACCAAGCCTGCTGCGCTCTTTTGGCGAAAGAAGCTGGATTTACTCATGCTTACGGCTTTCTGGCCCTCAAGGAAAATCGTTTGAAAATCTTGAGTCTAGGCATGGGAGCCGCACAACAAAACATTAGCCAAACAGTCATCAAGGGACTAGAGATGCTAAAGCCATCTGAGGTGATTATGGAAAAGTTCAATGAGATTGTTGAACCAATCCTTGAGCAAATTCAGCTTTTGCAGCGTAAGAACCATAACCTCAGAGAGACTCGTGACCTGCTGCTACCCAAGCTCATCTCTGGTGAAATCGACGTTGAGCAACTGGGCTCTGACCTTGAGGTAGACGAGTTAGCCGCCTGACGAGCTGCATCATCTCCACGGTAGGTTGGGTGCAACGCAGTGGAACCCAACCTCGGGCGGGTTTGGGGTTGTTGGGTTCTGCTAACGCGGATGCTGTTGGCGAAATATTTCTTGACCAAGCTTGGCCCTCTCCCTAAATCTCTCTCCCAAGCTTGGGCGAGGGACCTTGAAAGCTCCGGCTCCCCTGCTCCCGTTTTGGGAGTAGGGGGTGGGGGAAGAGGGAAAACAGGGCATTTGAGGAATTCGCCAACAGCGTCTGCTAACGCGCCACCCAACCTACAGCTGTTCAGCGGCACACGGGAATCGTTCAGCCGCACGCGGGAATCGTTCAGTGGCAGGCGGGAATCGTTCAGCCGTAGGCGGGAATCGTTCAGCGCCAGACGGGAATCGTTCAGCGGCAGGCGGGAATCGTTCAGCCGCATGCGGGAATCGTTCAGCCGCAGGCGGGAATCGTTCAGTGGCAAGCGGGAATCGTTCAGCCGCAGGCGGAAATCTTTCGGTATTACGGGGGAATCGTTGAGAGTAGCCCCAGGGACCGGGTGCCCTGGCCACGGTTCAGAGGTTCTGGCACCAGCAACAGGCACCCGGTCCCTCTGCAGCCGTAACATTAAATACAGTTAGTAGGTTGGGTGAAACGCAGTGGAACCCAACACTGGGCAGGCTGGGGGTTGTTGGGTTCTGCTAACGCGCCACCCAACCTACGGCTCTGCATCAGGCAGAACTCATAGAAAATTGGAACAGAGCCAGACATCGCCAAGCACTCAATTCGATCTCTCCCCTTAACTAGGAGGCTTAAATGTTTTTACATATTGTCTCTGTCGATTACTTAAAGGACTACAAACTGCAGCTCACTTTCAATAACCAGGAAACTCTCACCGTCAACCTGGCTGAAGAACTCCACGGCGAAATTTTTGAACCACTACAAAACCCTGAGCTTTTTAAGCAGGCTGCTGTTAATCCTGAAACCAATACTATCGAGTGGCCCAACGGGGCTGACTTTGCCCCTGAGTTTTTGTATGACCTGGGCGAGGCCCCTCAAAAAACTGCTTAGCAACAATGCTTACGATGGCTCCAAACAATACCCCGGCTAAATTACACAAAGCATTTGACAGCCTGGCCTTTAAGAAACAAAGCCAGGAACAAATTTATGAAGAGACTAGCCATATGACCCCACAGGAACTCATTGATTATTTCCACCAACACTCCTCTACTGGCACCCTAGGGCAATGGTGGCAGTCGGTAGTTTCGGTAACTCAACCTTCTTTATCTGTAGACAATGCTGCTACTCAGGTTAAAGAACTACCTGCCTGGAAGCCCAATATCGTAGTGGATAGCTGTCGGCTTGAAGATAATGACATCTGCTGATGGGATTTAACCCAATTTGGTGAACCCTGATAGTGTGCCGCTTTCCCCTGCTTCACCATGCCTCGTCGCCCCCACCCCGACTCAGAAGAAGCCCTAGAAAACGCCGTCCTCAGCCAAATCTTTGACCAACTGTTGGGCTGGGAACCCGTTGTCGCCTACAGCGAAAGGCTCGGCCCAGACGGCACCCTGGGCCGCAACAGCTGGGATGAAGTCGTCCTCACCCGCTACCTGCGGGACGCCCTGCAGCGCTTCAACCCCGACGCCCCCACCGAAGCCATCAACCTGGCGCTAGAAGACCTGACCCGCGATCGCAGCACCCTTACCCTGGCCAGCGCCAACCGCGACATTTACGACCTGCTCAAAAAAGGTGTGCGGGTCACCTTCCGCGACGACAACTACGAACAGCAGGTCCAGACCCTGCAGGTCATCGACTGGCGCAACCCCAACCCCAACCACTTCCTGATGGTGTCGCAACTGTGGGTGTCTGGCGAGTACGGCAACAAACGAGCCGACCTGGTGGGGTTCGTCAACGGGCTACCCCTGGTGTTTATTGAACTCAAGGCCCATCACCGCAGGCTAGAGCTGGCCTATAAGAACAACCTGTCAGACTACAAAACCACCATCCCCCATCTGTTCTGGTACAACGCCTTCATTCTCCTCTCCAACGGCAGCAAAAGCTGCATCGGCACCATCACCGCCACCTGGGAGCACTTCAGCGAGTGGAAGAAAATCTGTGATGAGAACGAAGCGGGCATCATCTCCCTCGATACCATCGTGCAGGGCACCTGCGACAAAACCCGCCTGCTCGACCTGGTAGAAAACTTCACCGTCTTCTTCACCACCCAAGGCACCACCACCAAAATTCTGGCCAAGAATCACCAGTTCCTTGGGGTCAACAACGCCATCGACTCTGTACAGCAGATTCAGCACAACCAGGGACGGCTGGGGGTGTTCTGGCATACCCAGGGATCTGGCAAGTCTTTCTCGATGGTGTTCTTTTCCCAAAAGATTCTGCGCAAGCTGCCCGGCAACTGGACCTTCCTGATCATCACCGACCGGGAAGACCTGGACGACCAGATCTACAAAAACTTCGCCTATGCTGAGGCCGTTACCGAGCCAGAACAGAACGTGCGGGCTAGAAATGCTGAGCACCTGAAAGCACTGCTGCAGGGCGACCACCGCTACATCTTCACCCTGATTCAGAAATTTCGCACCGAAAAGGGCGAAACCTACCCCCAGCTCTCTGACCGTAGCGACATCGTTGTGATTGCGGATGAAGCCCACCGCAGCCAGTACGATACCTTTGCCCTCAACATGCGGAACGGGCTACCCAACGCCGCCTTCATCGGCTTTACCGGCACCCCTCTGCTGGCTGGGGAAGAACGCACCCGTGAAGTGTTTGGCGATTACGTCAGCATCTACAACTTCCGCCAGTCTGTGGAAGATGGGGCGACGGTGCCCCTCTACTACGAGAACCGGATCCCAGAGCTGCAGCTCACCAACACCGAACTCAACGACGACATGCAGCGCATCATCGAAGCCGCCACCCTCGATGAAGACCAGGAGCGAGACCTGGAGCGGCAGTGCTCTCGCGAATATCAGCTGATTGTGCGGGATGACCGCCTGGAGAAAATCGCTGAAGATATGGTGCAGCACTTCCTGGGGCGGGTAACCAAACTGGATGACCAGGGCAAAGCCACCAAAGCCATGATGGTGGCTATCGACCGGTTTACAGCGGTGAAGATGTACGACAAAGTTCAGAAATACTGGGCACAGGAGCTGGACCGCCTCAAGGCTCAGCTCACCCCAGACCTGAACGAGCTGGAGCAACGGCGGCTGATGCGGCGCATTCAGTACATGGAAGCAACGGACATGGCGGTGGTGGTGTCGTCTTCCCAGGGAGAAATTGAAGACTTCCAGAAGAAGGGGTTAGACATTGCCACCCACCGCAGACGCCTGGTGAGTGAAACCCCCGGTCTGGATGAGCAGTTCAAAGACCCCCAGAACCCGCTGCGGATTGTGTTTGTCTGTGCCATGTGGATAACCGGGTTTGATGTGCCCAGTTGCGCCACCATCTACCTGGATAAGCCCATGCGCAACCATACCCTGATGCAGACCATCGCCAGGGCCAACCGGGTGTTTCTGCTCAAGCTCAGCGGCTTAATTGTGGACTACATCGGCGTCTTCCGTAACCTGCAGGAAGCTCTGGCCATTTATGGTTCAGCCTCTGGGGGTGGGGTAGACGAAGGGGATACCCCCGTGAAAGACAAAGCCGCCCTCGTAGACCAACTGCGGGGAGCGGTGGCGGAAGCGGTAGCCTATGCCAAAGCCCGAGGGGTAGATTTCGATAAAATCCACCGCACCCAGAACAGCCTCGTCCGTACCCGCCTCTGGGATGAAGCGGTGGATGCCATGCTGGAGAACGACGAGACTAAGCACACCTTCTTTGCCCTGGTGGGGTATGTCTGCCGCCTCTACGATGCGGTCTGCCCTGATGTGCGGGTCAATGAGTTCACCCTGACTCGGGCCTACCTGGAGCGGTTGGTGACCAAAATCCAGATTGATACCCAATCCATTGACCCCACCGATGGGGTGGATGAGGTTATGGGCCAGGTGTCAGACCTGCTGGATGAATCTATCGAAACGGAAGAGTTCATTACCCTGGGGGGTAGCCCAGGGACTGGGGAGGGAGAAGGCCGCTACATTATCCGCGAATCCCCCGCCGTTGACCTGAACCAGCTCGACTTTGAGGCCCTGGCGGAACAGTTCAACCGAGGGTACAAACGCACTGAAGCAGAAAAGCTCAAAGGCAGAATTAACGCCAAGCTCAATACCATGGTGCGGCTCAACCGTACCCGCATGGACTACCTGGAAAAATTTCAGCAGATGATTGAGAAATACAACCAGGGATCCCACAACGTTGAGGCCCTATT
>CAZPYG010000248.1:0-6516 GCA_964590465.1 uncultured bacterium
CGCTCAAGCGGCTATATCAGCAGATTTTGCTCTGTGGATTCGTCGCCGCTTTCGTCATTGCCTGCAACTCGTCACCGCCCCCTGCCCCCTTGGCCTCAGCGGATTGTCGCATCATCGTTCACGCCGTCGGAGAAACCTGTGTGCCCAACCAACCCTCCCGCGTGGTGGTGCTCGGGGTACCGACCCTGGGCAATGCCCTGGCCCTGGGCGTCAAACCCATGGGCACTCTGCTTTACTTTGAAACGACGCCCCCCTACCTCCAGGGCAAGTTAGAGAACATTGAGCCCGTGGGCGTAGGGGATCAACCCAATTTAGAGACACTGATGACCCTGGCCCCTGATGTAATCATTGCCATGAATACCTGGAACCTGGCCTACGAGCAGCTCTCCCAAATTGCGCCCACCGTGGTGGATGATTGGGGCGGCTACCCATCCTGGAAAGATCACGTTGACTTTGTTGCGGCAACGTTGGGTAAAACGGCAGCCGCTGAGCAGGTTTGGGATGGCTACAACCAGCGCATTCAAGCCCTGAAAGCGGCTCTGGGCCATACTTATCAAGACCAAGAAATATCGGTAGTCAGAATCTGCTGCAACGCCCTGGCCAGCGATGTTGAAAACTCCTTCAGCGGCACCATTCTGGAGGATGCGGGTCTGCGCCGCCCCCCCTCCCAGGGCAAAGCAGATGGAGGCTTGGTTTTCTTTTCTGAAGAACTGCTCACCGACCTGGATGGCGACATTATGTTTGTGATTTTGGATGAAGATGAAGACTCAGAACAGCTCTTTGAACAACTGCAAAGGAAACCCCTGTGGAATCAGCTTAAGGCCGTGCAGCAGGATCAGGTTTATGTGGTCAATCTGGCCACCTGGCGGGGAGGCAATCCACTGGCTGCGGATGCTGTGATCGATGATTTATTTAAGTACCTGACCGAAAAAGTTCCGTAGGTGGTAACTCACAAAATCAGGACGGTGGACATTGCCCACCCAGCCCTGTCGAGGTGGTCGAAAATGATGGAGAATCACTCTATCGCACTCGCCAAAAGCTTGATTATGTGTAGGGTGTGTCCCGGCCTCAGAGCCATTATGCGATTGGGCAAAGTCCCCTGCTTAGGCCGGAACGCACCATTTGCGTCAAAGGAGAAGCCCGGTACCGTAAGCGGTGCATTACGGCCCACAAGCAGAGTTTGTGAAACTTTGCGCAAATTTATAGGCCGATAATGCACCCTACGCTGGTCGCAGATTCAGGCCAAAGTTCACATTGACAGGGCTGTCAGTGCCCACTCTACAGCAGATCTGCAACCACTGAGCCGAAACTTAATTCAGTGCCATGCCTTTTAATAATTAACCATCTGCCCAATCTTGACCACCCGATAATTCTGTTAAACGTCCAAAGATTACGCCTGGTAGTTCTTTGTTGGAATGTTGATAGGTCAGGGCCAGCAGGGATTGGGCGATCGCCAGTAGCGCTTCTCGATCAATCATTTCACTGATTTGAATGGCGTTGAACTGACCATTCAGGGCTTCCACACTGGCTGGCGCAACGGCAGCTTCAACCGCTTCTTCTAGGAAGGGCAACCACTCATCCCGGTCAATGTAGTACGAGGTTTTATTCCCTTTAAGGTTCATTTTTTTGATCTTTAAAGCTGAGTCAAAAATGGAGGCGACCCAGGAATTTGTCAGGCGTTTTTCGACCTGGTTTTTAATCAAATACACCATTAATCTCGCCAAAAATGACTCAATATTTCGCAAGATGGCTTGCTTACTCATCTCTTCTAATTCATCGACCAGTTCCAGAGCATCGTCGTAGCGTTTCTCTACGAGGCTCAGCCGCAAGTCGAGCAATTCCTGGGTCATGGTTGTCACCTCAAACGGGCAAATCGCTACACCCACGCGCTAAATTGACCTGAGATTTACCTATGGGCACCTTTATTGTAATTTGGGCAGGGCAGCTCGTTTCCACCATCGGCAGCTACATGACCGAGTTTGCCCTGACCCTGTGGGCCTGGGAGGTGACGGGTTCGGCGACTGCTCTGGCGCTGGTGGGCTTTTTCTTTCAACTCCCTCGCATCCCCATCACTCTAGTGGCGGGGATGATTGTGGATCGCTTCAACCGCAAACGGCTCATGATGCTGGGAGATACCGTAGCGGCCCTGGCCAGCGTTAGCATTGGTGCCCTGTACTGGTCTGACCAACTGCAAATCTGGCATCTGTACCTGCTGGCGAGTCTCCTCGGCGGGTTCAGCCAAATTCAACATCTGGCGTATCAAACGTCGATTTCTGAGCTGGTGCCCCCTCAGCACCTGACCCGCGCCAACAGCATGAACTCCGCCGTCCATTACGGAGCCGCCATTTTTGGCCCACCTCTGGCGGGAGTGCTGTATCCGCTGATGGGCTTGATGGGGATTCTGCTGATTGACCTGGCGACGTTTGGCGTGGCGATCGCAACTCTACTCTCTGTCCACATCCCCCAACCGGCAGTCCCCAAAACCATTGAAGTCGAAACCCGGTTGGCTAAACTCACCTTCGGCTTTCGGGAAGTCTGGCGACAGCCTGGTTTGCGATCGCTCCTGCTGATTTCGACTACATTCTGGTTCTTCCATGATTTAGGCGGCGCAATTTATGAACCGATGATTTTGGCCCGCACCGATGGCAGCGCTCAGATCCTGGCGGGTACCGCCTCAGCCGCAGGGATCGGCGGCGTCACCGGAGCGATTCTGCTCAGCTTCTGGGGTGGCCCCAGACGGCGGGTCACGGGAATGCTGGCCGGCTTCATTGGCGCAGGCTTGAGCAAAACCGTGTTTGGTCTGGGACGCTCCCCAACCGTTTGGATTCCGGCCCAGTTCTGCTCCTCCCTCAACTTTCCCCTGCTAGGTAGTTCTGAAAACGCCCTGTGGATGAAGTCGATCACTGCCGAGAAGCAGGGGCGGGTGTTTGCGGCCAATGCCCTGGTGCTGCAGGGGGTAAGTGCGATCGCAGCCCTGATTGCCGGCCCGCTCGCCGATCAACTGCTTGAACCGGCCATGACTTCACCAGCCCCCTGGGTCAAAATATTGGGCGGAGTGCTTGGCACTGAACCAGGTGCGGGGATGGCAATGCTGTATGTCGCTTGTGCGCTGGCCATGACGGCGGTAGGGCTGGCGGGTTTCTGGCTCTCAGAACTTAAAACCCTGGATATGAGTCGGGCCACCCTCGAAGAAATGTCATCCCCACCTCAACCCTGATCTTCGGCAATCCCATTCTGGGGTCATCAGCACGTTAGAACAGGCTTATTGGGAAGTATTATCATCTAAGCGCCTTTCGGCAGGAGTGTGGGCGGAACCCGAAGGTGTTTCAGATGCAATGTTGGCAGTTGGCAGGATAGAGGGTTAGCCGTGACCCATCAGTCACTATTGAGAGCTTGATGGGGTCAAAAAACTCCGTTTAGGAGCCCTTTTGGGGGCTGCATACGATTACGCTACTGACCGGCAGCTTTCGGAACTCTCAATCATGCATGAGTCTAGGCGGTCTTACCGACAATTCTTAATTACCTATCTCAGGGCTCAATGGGGGCGAGTGGTCTGGTTGGCGATCGCCCTACTCAGCAGCATTGCCCTCCAGGTGCTCAACCCCCAAATCTTGCGCTACTTCATCGATACCGCCGTCGCCGGGGGGCCCCAGCGGTTACTAGTGTGGGCAGCGGCGGGATTTGTGGCGATCGCCTGCCTGCGCCAGGGGCTCGAAATTGCCGCCACCTACTTCAGCGAAACCGTTGCCTGGACGGCAACCAACCAGCTCCGCCTGGACCTGGCAAAGCACGCCCTCGGTCTCGACCTCGCGTTTCACAAAGCCCACACCCCTGGAGAGTTGGTAGAACGAGTCGATGGCGACGTGGATGCCCTCTCCCGCTTTTTCTCGCAGTTCGTGTTGCAGGTGGTGGGCAACGGGTTGCTCGTGGTCAGCGTTCTGACGGTGCTGTGGTTTGAGGATTGGCGCGCCGGGTTGAGCCTCAGCCTGTTTGCGCTGTTGGCCTTCGGTATTCTCGGCAGGTTGCAGTTCCTGGCGGTGGCACCCTGGCGCACCTACCGCCAGATCAGCGCCGAATTTTATGGCTTCATTGCCGAACATCTCAGCGGTCTCGAAGATATTCGCGCCAATGGTGCCGTCGGCTACGTCATGAACCGCTGCTACAACATTATGCAGCGCTGGCTAGCCGCGTTTCACAAAGCCCGCTTCACCAGCACCCTGCTATGGGGCAGCACCGTCGGTTTATTCACCATCGGCAATGCGATCGCCCTGGCCATCGGGACTTACCTCTGGAGCCGCAACGCCATCACCATCGGCACCGTCTACCTGCTGTTCTACTACGCCACCCTCCTACAAGACCCGATTGAGCGCATCCGCGAAGAGTTGGAGCAGTTTCAGCAAGCGATCGCCAGCTTCCAACGCATCCAGACCTTACTCGCCCACCAAAGCCAACTCCAACCCGGTGGCCAAGCCGTTTTGCCCAAAGGTGCGCTGTCGGTCACTTTCGACGATGTGTGGTTTGGGTATGAGGGGGAAAGCGGCAGAGTGGATGAGTGGGAAAGTGGGAGAGTGGGAGAGTCCAGAACCAACCTAGTCGATACCTCTCAAGCCCCTATCGACTCGCCAACCCGCCGACCCATCCATCCACCCACTCATCCACCCATCCACTCATCTACCCATCCACCCATCCCCACCCTCCAATCCCTCACCTTGCGCCTCCCGGCAGGTCAAGTCCTCGGACTGCTGGGGCGCACGGGCAGTGGTAAGAGCACGCTGGCGCGGTTGCTGCTGCGGCTTTACGACATTCAGCGGGGACAGATTCGCTTGGGCGGTGTCGATATCGCGGCGGTGCCGCTGCGGGAACTGCCGCACCATGTGGGGTTTGTCACCCAGGATGTGCAGCTGTTTCAAACCACGGTGCGAAACAATCTGACGTTTTTCAATTCTCACATTCCCGATCGTAACCTTCTGCAAACGCTGGATGAGCTGGGGCTGATGCCCTGGCTAGAGGCCCTGCCCCAGGGGCTAGACACAGAACTTGGGGCAGACAGTGGGGGACTGTCGGCGGGGCAGGCGCAACTACTGGCCTTTGCGCGGGTGTTCCTGAAAAATCCGGGGCTGGTGGTGCTGGATGAGGCGTCGTCACGCCTCGATCCCCTGACAGAGCAGCTGATTGAGCGGACAGTGGCCCGGCTGCTAGAAAACCGCACGGGAATTATCATTGCCCATCGGCTGCAGACCGTGGAGCGGGCGGATCAGATTTTGATTTTGGATCAGGGGCAGGTGATGGAGTATGGCGATCGCGCTGCCCTGGCCCAAAATCCCAACTCTCGATTTTCGAGTTTGCTTAGGGTAGGCGCAGTGAGCGGGGCAAACCTAGGCTAAATATCTCTAAATGGATTGATGAGAGTCAGTAATCCCTACGGATGACTAAAGGACATCCTCGGTGTAGTAATTTTGCCATTTACCGATGCTCTAGCGCCAGGACTTGACGCACAGACTCAACTACTTGAGAATACTTATCATTAAGAGTCGTTGACTTTCTAGCAAAAATGCTTGGGGAGTCTGTCCCTGCGTAGTACACCATGGCCATCATTCTTTCCCAATCTGACTACTTGGCAATACTCCAGCAAAATAGCAATCATCACCAATCTACACCCGATGAATTTGACATGACCTGGCCCTATCCAGCCCAGCTCGGGGAAGGGTTTATCCGCAAGATTGATCTGCGGCAGGGGTTAGAGTTGGAGATTGCCAGCTATCGGCCTCATCAGGATATTGTCATCGAGACTCCTGAACGAGAGCATCCGCTGGAATACGAAGTGTCTATTGTGCAAGAAAATTCTCATCCGAAATCGAGCGTCCATCCAGATTATTATTTCTTCTCGGGCAGTGGTCTGGCCGATGCTGGCATCAACGAAAATTACTTAGGCTGGCACGTTTTCACTGTGAGCTTTCACCTGGAACCAGCATTGCTGTGCGCTTGGATGGGCGATCGCTGGGAGGATGCACCCGCTGCGGTCAAAGAATTGGTGCAGCCTCGCCACCAAAGTCGCTACACCTACGAAGCCCACCAAACCATAGCGATGCAAGCTGTCCTACAGCAGATTTTGCATTGCCCCCATACAGGCATCACTCAACAGATTTATTTAGAAAGTAAGGTTTGGGAACTGATTGCCCTGCATTTAGAGCAAGCTCTCAAACCAGAGCAGGGTATACCTCGGGTCTATCTCAAGCCAGACGATGTTGAACGACTGCACTACGCCCGCGAAATTCTCCAACAGCAACTCTCTGCTCCTCCTCTATTGAAAGATTTAGCTCGTCAGGTGGGGTTAAATGAATTCACCCTTAAGCAGGGCTTTCGTCACCTGTTTGGCACCACAGTTTTCGGCTGTTTAAATCATTACCGCTTGGAGCATGCCAAAGAGTTGCTCAAAGATAGCGACTTCAATGTTACGGAAGTAGCCCGCAGGGTGGGATTTACCAATCGGGGACATTTTGCGGCGGCCTTTCGCAA
>CAZPYG010000249.1:0-6511 GCA_964590465.1 uncultured bacterium
ACAGTTCACATACACCGGGTCGCCTGCTGGTAAAGCGCGGAAGGGGTCGAAGGCGTTGTAGATGTTCTTCAGAATTTCGAATTGCGTTGCCATAACTGGGCGGTCAAGCGGGTCCTGTAGCGACTATAGTGCAGCCACTTAAGGTTGGAGCATATCCGTGGCGTTTTTTTAGCAAAAGACATGGGGCGATTGAACCTTGCCAGGTTGGCTTCAGGCCGGGAATGCACCCTGAGACGTTGCCTTACAATAAGGCTAACCGTTACATAGAGCAGACGGTCTATGAGTTCTACGGAGCATCCTCTGATGGAAGGTACAGAATTAACGTCTCCTGCATCTGTGACAGAACTACGGCACAAACTTAACGATGTTCTAGACCAGCTATCCCCAGAGCGACTACAGGTGTTGACTGATTTTGCAGCGTATTTAGCCGATGCAGAGAGCGAAGCTGCAACCCAAGAACTTTTGGCAATTCCTGGATTGCTAGAACGGGTAAAACAAAATCAGGCCACTCCCCAGTCTCATTACACAGACTGGAGAACATTACGTTCTGATGTATAGCGTCCTCCTCCATCCAGATGCTCAGAAAGTTTACGTTAGCGCTGACAGAGCGCTAGCCAAGAAAATAGCTCGATGTTTACAACAGCTGGAACAAAACCCACGTTCTCATCCCAATATCAAACCTCTTAAAGGTGAGTATGCTGGAATGTATCGTTACCGCATCGGAGACTACAGAGTCATCTATTCGATTAACGATGACCAGGTCCAAGTATTCGTTTTAGCGATTGCTCACCGCAGCAAAGCCTACGACGCTTAGTCACAATGGGAATCCAATAACGTGGGCTAACCGTCCCGTCTGTCTAAAGGCAGCAGGTTGCCTGTCTTACAAAATTGGATATCATACAATTCTCATCCCTTAGCCTCTGGTGCTGGCGCGCCTCTTAACATCCCTTCCGTACTCAGGTCTTCATCTAATTCAGGCCAGTGAATGCCATAACCACCACCGCAGATTTCCCACTGGGCGAGTTGTTCTGGAGAGGCCTGTAACAACCGTGGGTACCAAACCAGGGGAACCGTAATCGAGCGACCATCCATCAAATCCACAGAAATAGAATCTTCTGTGAACCGGACAGCTTTAACTCGCTCATCAACCTGAATTGCCAAAGCGCCCATGCCAAGCCTCCAACAGCGTGTTTTGATGCTTCTCAACTAACTTTTGCAGCTTTCGTAACTCTTTGGCACTAAAGCCAATATTCCGAGCCAAGCCTACAGGCTCTAACCAGAACTTAGCAGATTCTCTATCACGGTCGATGTGAATGTGAGGAGGCTCGTTTGGTTCATGACTAAAAAAATAAAACCTGTAAGGGCCAAGTCTTAGGACTGTTGGCATCTGAAAGCTGATTTGTGAATTTCAGCCATTTTAGTTCTGGAGGATGCACAGCGCCAGGTGCTCAGCTTTGCCTACGCGGCTCCATGCTCCATGGCAATCATCCCCGGCACTGTCATTAGACTTCGATGCACCGCTAACAACACGGTAAGCTTCCCGATTACGAGTGCTGGTGCATTACGGCCATGGCATGGGGTAATTGAACCTTGCCGGGTTGGCTGCAGGCCGGGAATGCACCCTACGGCTCTAACTCTCAACCGCCTGGGGTTTCGCTTCTCCCGCTTGGGCCAGGGCATTTTTACCGGACGCTTTTTCCGCCACCGCTGTCGCTACCGGGGCACCGTTGCGCTCTTTGACGCGGAGGGTTGCGATCGCGCCCATCAACATAAACCCGCCCCCCAGCACCACCGCTAGCAGCCGGTCGTCGTTCAGCCAGTGCTCCATCATCCAGCTCAGGCCGAGGGAGGCGACAATTTCGGGCAGCACAATAAAGAAATTGAAGATGCCCATATAAATGCCGCTCTTCTTATCCGGTAGGGCTCCCACCAGCATGGCGTAGGGCATGGCCAGCATACTGGCCCAGGCAAAACCCACCCCCACCATGGAAATCATCAACGTGTAGCGGTCGTGGACGAACTGTAGAGAAATCAGACCGGCCCCACCCAGGGCCAGGCAGAGGGCGTGGGTGACCTGGCGGGACAGGGCCGCCGAAATTCTGGGCAGAATCAGCGACACCACAAAACACACGGCGTTGTAGACCGCAATACACACTCCGGCCCACTCAATGCCCTCGGCATACATGGGCGAGGTTTCGTTATAGGCCCCAAAAATGTTGTGGGCCACCGCCGGGGGAAAGTACAGAAACATGCAGTACATGCCCAGCCAGCTAAAGCCCTGCACCCAGGCCAGCTGGCGCATGGTCAGGGGCATATCGCGAATGGCGGTGGAAATTTCCCGCAGGGTCGAGCCAATGCCCAGGCGTCTATCCTGCTGGCGGCGGAAGGCTTCCATATCCTTAGGAGGCTTTTCTTCTGTGGTCAGCACCGTCCACAGCACCGTGCTGAGGAAAACCGCTGCCCCCACATAGAAAGAAACCTTCACCGTAAAGGGAATTTCTCCTGCGCCGGTGAGTTCGCCCAGCCTCAGGGTACGAGTCAGCACCCAGGGCAGAATGGACGCAATCACCGAGCCCAGGCCAATGAACAGACTCTGCATGGCAAAGCCCTTTGTCCGCTGGCTGGGGGGCAGCAGATCTCCCACGAAGGCCCGAAACGGCTCCATGCTGATGTTGGCAGAGGTATCCAGCAGCCACAGTAGCCCCGCCGCCATCCACAGGCTGGAGGAGTTGGGCATCAAAATCAAAGCGATGGAGCTGAGAATGGCCCCCACCAGAAAGTAAGGCCGCCGTCGGCCCAGAGGCCCCCAGGTATTGTCGCTGAGGTTGCCAATGATGGGTTGAACAATCAGCCCGGTCAACGGAGCTGCCAACCACAGAATTGGAATCTGGTGGGGGGATGCTCCCAGGTGCTCAAAAATGGCGCTGGTATTGGCCATCTGCAGGCCCCAGCCAAACTGAATGCCGAAAAAGCCGACACTCATGTTCCAGATTTGCCAGAATGATAGTTTTCGTTGTTGCTGCACAACCTCTCCCCGCTAAAACACAAACGCCAGACTAAACGCGCTTGTTCGGGGGGGAGGATGAAGTGAAGTGTCAACAACCATAGGTTCGGAAAGCTGGACTACACGAATGACAAACTCCAGCGTCCCAAAAGCAATTCGCGGCCTTGCCAGACTCAATGCCAGCACCTAACAAGGAACTGATGACCACAGCCCCTTACGACAGAGAAGTAACCACCGCCCCTAGCGTAGTAAGCCAATCTGGAAACACTATAGCCAGACCACTAGAGGGCGACAACGTCCAAGACGACGGAGTTTCAACACCTACATCATAACGGCAATTCCCCCAGAACCGTTGGAGGGAGAAAATCCCCAATGACAAGTATTCCTGAAGAGGATGAGAAGTCATTCTTAAGCATGGCGTAGGTCCTGAATTTTTGTGGCATCACAGAAAGTAGATCAAGCCCCGCTGAGGGACGTATCTCAGCAGTTTTTGGGCAAGCAACCTTCCCAGAGGTGACTATGAATTGGCAGAACCCCTTGCAAGCGACCCTGATTGCTACCCTGGGAGGCTCTTTACTCTCGCTGGTTGGCTGCGAATTACCCAGGGCCAGAACGCCCCTCCTGGGCACGACAACAACGATGGTAGAGTTCATAAGACCCAACATCGTTGCCCAGGCCAGCCAAATGAGAGGACCGCTGCTGTTTGATACCGCTTCCGATTTTTCTGAGGGCGTTGCCATGGTGCGCCTGCAGGACCGCGTCGGCTACATCGACCACAGCGGCAGCCTGACCATTAACGTGCTGGATGACAACGTTACCGTCGCTGGCGAGTACGTGGATGGCCTGGCCCTGGCAAGGGTCGGCGATTACTACGGCTACCTCGATCGTCAGGGAAATTGGGCTATCGACGTGCAGTTCCGCCAGGCTAAGTCTTTTGCAGAGGGGTTGGCCGCAGTGCAGGGGGGCAACAAATACGGCTTCGTCAATCGAGCAGGCGAATGGGTCATTGAGCCCCAGTTTGACCTGGCCGAAAGCTTTGCAGACGGACGGGCTGTTGTTAAGGAGGATGGCAGCTATGGCTATCTCAATGCTGACGGTCGCCGCGTCATTCCCTCCAATCTAAAAGATGCCTGGAGCTTTTCAGAATTCCTTGCCGTGGCCAAACTGGACGAAAAATACGGGTATCTGCGTCCCGATGGGACCGTTGCAATCCCCGCTGCCTACGACGGGGCTTTCAGCTTTTCGGAAGGTCTGGCGCGGGTTCGCCAGGGCAGCAATTTCGGCTACATCAATCCCGAGGGGGAAATGGTGGTCGAGGCTAACCTGCCCTTTGCCTCAGACTTTTCCCAGGGCCGGGCAGCGGTGCTGAAGGATGGCAAATGGGGCTATATCGATAAGGCCGGGGAGGTTGCGATCCCCCCCCAGTTTGACTACGCCGCCGACTTCTCTGAAGGTTTGGCCGCCGTCCAGCAGGATGGTCGCTACGGCTACATCGACACCGCAGGCAACTGGGTCGTGGAACCTAACTACACCAACGCCGGACGCTTCTCGGAAGGGTTTGCCCGGGTGCAGATGGAAAATCAGTGGGGTTTTATCAGTAAAACTGGCGACTTAATGACGGGAATGGCATTTTGATACCATTTGCGGTACATGGGGTTGCAGAGTTCAAGGCAATAATCTTTCAACGGGCTGGGAGTAATCTACCTTGAGAGGTTTGTCCCCCTGGCGTTGGCCTTTGACAATGGGCAAAAGGCAATGGAACGTTTTCGTGATGGTGCGATCGCTCATCCTCTGTTTGGGCCCCTCGTCTATTTGTGTCTGCGACCGCCGCTGCTGGCGTTTCGGTGCTATAGAAAACGTTGATGTGGTAGTTTTTCATATTCGTATATTTTCTGATAGCCAATCGACAAATCGTGAAGCCGTCATTTCATCCGTTAAGACCAGTTCCGATTTATCTTTAAGGTGAAGATGCGGAATACATTCTCCCACATGGGTTCTGCCAATGTTTCCATACTTCAGCCGTAAAGCGCGAGGGTCTGGACTATTGTCGAATCCAGCTTCAACGTAACTATTTTTCAGCAAATAATAGCGGTATTTCCGAGCACGTTCGCTGAATAGCTCTGTGATTAGAATTCGGTAAGAGCCGTAAGTCGCTTCAAGACGCAATATTGAGCGCTTCAAAGTTGAGTCTATGGTGTAACTGACATTATCGAACCTCGCTCGAGCAAGCTCAACTATGTCAGCAAAATATGCTGTAGTTTCTGCATCCAATCTTCAATTCCTTTGTGGCAAAACTCCCAATCGGCCAGGTCTATTTCCCAGGTTTTATCGATGGTCTGTTCAATACTTGAGACAAAATCAGGATCAATAGCCGTCTTTTCAACAAACTCT
The DNA here is from genome assembly GCA_964590465.1 of uncultured bacterium. GTDB lineage: Bacteria > Cyanobacteriota > Cyanobacteriia > Phormidesmidales > Phormidesmidaceae > CAZPYG01. The sequence goes on from CAZPYG010000249.1 coordinate 5,396, forward strand.
TGATAAGAAACGCCATACTTTGCCCCGTAGCCTTCATCCTTCTGGCGAAATTCGGCTATTTTCTGAGAAATCTGTTCAATGGCGTAGCGCTGCAGGGCGGCATCGACAGTGCCCTGTAGGTCGCCCAGAGCGGTAAAGACTTCAACATATTCGTCTTTGACAGAAACAGTCTGCACAGCTCATCACCTCTCCTACGAAATTAGCTTAACCTAACGCCTGATAAGATTTGGAATTTATGTGTTTAGATGTGGTAGTTCGATAAGCAAACTATCAGCAGTGTTAGGTTTCACCTAAGCTACAGGGATTTATGGCTCCATGAGCTGTCGGACTTGGGCCAGGGCAATTTCTCCAGGGATGGCTTGAACTGCGCCACTTTCAATTTCGGCGAGCCGTTTTTGAGCTTTCTGGATGCCCTCCCGCAACATATCCTGGTCAATTGGCCTTGCCATGCTCTCTACAATCTTTTCAATCAGGATGGTTTTGTCGGCATCGGGTAGGGTCGTGGCTTCGGTGATGAGTTGTTCCAGGGTTAGCATGGGCTTGGCTGCCTCTAAGAAACTGCCCTGATGCTAGCATTTGGTGCTGGTGGGCAATTCCCCGGTCTCAATGCGCTGCAGTAGCTCAGAGAAGTTTTTCGCATGGTGCATTGCTTCGTTACTTGAGGATATGAGGTTTTTTCATAAGGGAATACTGGGGAGGAATTCAAAAGGGAAAATTCAAAATTCAAAAAGGGGAAATGGGCGATGGGGCGGGAGGTGAGGCCGATTACGGAGCGGACCTTTGAGTTTGCGGTGCGGATTGTGAAGTTGTGTCAGACTTTGGGCACGATGCCTGTGGTGAATCGGCCTCTGGTGAGGCAGTTAATTCGGTCGGGGACGTCGGTGGGGGCAAATGTAGAAGAGGCTCAGGCGGGGCAGAGCCGAGCTGACTTTATTCACAAGATGGAAATTGCTTTGAAGGAGTTGCGGGAAACGCGCTATTGGTTGCGGCTTTTGGTGGCGACAGAGTTGGTGAAGCCGGAGAGGTTGGCGGGGTTGATTGGGGAGTCGGAGGAACTGGTGAGGGTGATGTCGAAGATTGTGGTGAATGCGAAGAAAGGGAAATAATTCAAAATTC
>CAZPYG010000250.1:0-6362 GCA_964590465.1 uncultured bacterium
TCGGCCAGGTCAGCCTCGAGGGGTTCGATGAGGTAAGCGTAGAGGGTTTGGGCAGGGGTGATGGCGTCGGCATTGGGATCGCGGAGAGCTTGCCGTAACTCGGAGATGGCGCGATTGAGTTCGGTGTTGTCGTCGAGCTGGACGGTACGGCGCAGGGGTGGGGTTTCGGGGTCGGGTAGGGTGAGGATGAGTTCGAGACGGTCTTCCAGGATGAGGGGATAGAGGAGGACGGCGTTGAGGCTGGCGAGGTTGTCTTGCAGGTCGTCGAGGGAACCGAGCAGGGCTTCCTGCTGGGCCGCTTCGAGGGTGGGTTTGTTGTCGGGAGAAAGCTGGCTAACCAGGAACTGTACTTCATAGCTTTGGAGAAAAGCGCTGAATTGATTGTTAAGGTCTTCTTGCAGAGACAGTAACTCATCTAACCTTTGCTGGTCGGCATCGGGGAGGGATCCGGTTTCGTAGAGGCGTTTGCGCAGGTCCACCAGTTCTTGTCCCACATCGATGGCGGTTTGTTGCAGGGCGTTGTAGCGTTCTAAAATTTCTTGCTCGGGGCGGAGGATGGTGAGGCGAGTATCAACACCGCGAACTCCACGCAGATAGTCGTCGAGTTCTTGAACTTTAAGGAGGTCGAGCACCTGCTGGGCTTCTAAAATTCGATTTTGCTGAATTAGAATATCTGCCAAAAGTCGATAAATGTATTCTATTTTGTCAGTATAAGATGCTTGAAGACTTTCAGACAAAGCACGGTTTTCACTCCGTACCAATTCATATTTCCTAACAGATTCCTTGAGAAATATAATAGCAAGTTGAAGTTGACCTTGTTTTTCAAGAATTCTGCCAATATTTCCTAATACTCGAGCCTCTTCTGCAATGTTATCCAAATCTTGCCATATGACTAATGCTTGATAGAATCCGTGTATAGCTTCATCATATTTACCTAGCTCTTGGTAAACTAATCCACTATTATTTAGGTCATTTGCTTCTCCACTTCTAGAGCCAAGTCTGCGATCAATTTCCAGTGATTTATTATAAGATCTCAGCGACTCTTCATATTCTCCTATCAAGTAATAAACAATGCCTACATTGGTAAGGGCGTTTCCCTCTTCATATTCGTTTCCAAATTCTCGAAAAATACTTAGAGCACGCTCATGATGTACGAGTGCTTCATCGTATTCGCCTAGTTCTCGATAGGCACTACCCATATTACCTAGGGTATTTGCGGCACTCAATCTTTCACCTAAATTTTCTTTGATTTCCAAAGATTCTTCGTAAAAGCTTACAGCTTCCTCATACTGACCAAGGGCAAAATGGACAAGTCCGATATTATTTAGAGATTGTGCAATTCCAAGTTGATTGTTTAGAGCTAATTCTATTCCTAAACTTTGCTGATGGAATTCAAGGGCGATTCTATATTCTCCCTGCAGGAAATTTGTTAGACCAAGATTCCCTAGAGAAGCTGCTTCTCCTAGTTTATTTCTTGTCTGCAAATCAATTTCTAGAGACTGTCGGAAGAAATCTTCCGCCATATCGTAGTCATCTAAAAAGAGATATATGCCTCCTAAAGCATTGATGGCTCTCCCTTGGCCAACAAGATCATCGATTTCTGTATAGATTTCATATGCCTCTTCAAAAGATGAAGCAGCTTCTGGAAATTGGCTGGAATTAAAATGCTGAATGCCAATATCAAACAGTTGTTCAGCTTGGTCCTCAAGGTCTTCATTTGTCTGTGCTAGTACAGGTGAAAATCTTGGGGAAAAGTAAGGATCTAAAGAAAGAAAGGGCCAGAAAACTAATAAAATTAAACTTGAAGACAATATCCCTAATTTTGATTTTAATGTATTGTGTCCGAATTTGAATTTCATAAGAATTAAATTTTATGAATTTAATACTGCTGATATATACTCTCATTCAAGTTGATTGCATCTAAAGACTTGTAATCCTTGTATGTTGTATGTTTGATGTAATTCATGCTTTTAAGTCTCATATAGTTATTTGGCAAGACTATCCATGAAAGTTTCGCATCAACAAAATAATGCAAAGCTTGATCTTGGTATTGAAAATTATTAACCGTGCTGATGACATACGGGCATCAGTATAATTTTTTTCAGAATTACGTCTGCTCCTAAGAATTTAGTTTCAATCCTAATGTATAACGGGAAGCACCAGACCTGCTTCATATTCTTTGCGTTTACATATATGACTCAGCGCCGCCACTTTCTGCAGTTTTCTGCTGCTATGCTAGCAAGCCTAGGCTTCAACGCCCTACATCTTCAACGGCAAAGCCTTCGCTACGGCCAAGCCCTGGCCCAACCCACCCGCCGCAAACGGGCGTTACTGGTCGGCGTTAACGACTACGCTGGCAAACTCCGCTCTCTCAAAGGCTGCGTGACGGATGTCGAGCTGCAAAAAGAACTGCTGATGCATCGCTTCGGCTTTATCGAAAGCGACATCCTGCTGCTGAAGAACGAAGCAGCTACCCGCGACAACATTCTGAACGCTTTCCGAGACCACCTGATCAGCGTCTGCGAGGAAGGCGATGTGGCCGTGTTTCACTTTTCTGGCCATGGGCGGCGGGTGAACGATCGCAACCCAGCCCGAGTCGGCACCGAACGCGACCCCCTCAACAGCACCCTGGTGCCCTATCCAGACGCAGAAAACTCACAAGAAATCCCCGACATCATGGGCTGGACGCTGTTTCTGCTGACATCGTTGATGAAAACCAACAACATCACCACCGTCCTTGATAGCTGCTACGCCGAAGGGGGCATTCGGGGCAACGTGCGAATCCGCTCGGGAGGGCGACGGCGCGACCTGCAACCCAGCCAGGCCGAACTGGACTATCAGGCAAGCTTGATCGCCGAACTGGCCGAATTGGGCGTAGACCCTCAAACGCTGCAAGCCCAACGAGATATCAGCATTGCTAAAGGCATTGCCCTGGCGGCGGCCCGTCGCAACCAGGAAGCGGCTGATGCGACCTTTGGTACCACCGACTCAGGGGAAAGCTTTAATGCGGGGGCCTTTACCTATTTTCTGACCCAGTACCTCTGGCAAGAAACTGACCCGGTTTTTCAAACCATTGTCAACGTCTCGCGCAACCTGACTGATGACACCTTTAGCCAAACCCCTGCAGCCTGTGTCGCCCCCTTTGAATGCGGTGCTTCACAGCAGCGAAGTTCACCCCTACCCACCTACTTTGTAGACCCAGTGGAAACCGGAGAGCTACCTCCTGCTGAAGGGGTAGTTTTGTCAGTGGAAGATAAGCGGGGAACGGTGTGGTTAGGGGGCAGCGATCACTACAGTCTGGATACCTACGGCCCTGGAGCGACATTTACGGCATTCGATGCCGACGGAACCCCAATTCAAGAGGGCATTGTGGTGAGATCGCGCCAGGGACTCCGCGCCGAAGTGACCTTGCCTGACAACCTGCCTCCAGGCACCTTCCTGCAAGAGTCTTCCCGCGTGATTCCGCTTAACTACAAGCTGCGGGTAGGGATTGATCCGTCGTTGGCTGAGGCCAGTACCCTCCAGACCACCTTTGGCACTATTCGTCGTCTAGAGCTGGTGCCATTTGAGTCTGAAGAAACGCCCTACCCCGGCCAGATTCACTACATTCTCAGCCGCATGACCCCTGACTACCGACAGCTCTTTGCCGATCGAGACTGGGTAAACCTTCCTGCTGAAAACCCACCGCCAGAAAATAGCCTGGTGCTTTTCTCGCCAGGACTGGATGAAGTGATTCCCGGTTCGTGGGGAGAGGCAGGGGAAAGTGTAGAGGAGGCGGGCGATCGCCTCGCGACCAAATTCAATGCACTGGTGGCGGCACGATTGGTCAAACTGCTGGTGAACGCTAATTCATCTCAACTGGCGATTCAGGCGGAGATGGCGGTAGTGGGGGGACGGGCTCAGCAGGCGCAGTACTTCACTGTGCGAGGGAGTCGAGAACAGCAGACCGCAACGCCAGGCAATTTGTTGGAAGTACCGGTGGGGCGATCGCTCCAGTTCACCATTACCCATCAGGAACCGGACCCCATTCACCTGATTGTCTTCATAGTGGATCGGGAGGGCGAAATCTTCCCCGTTTTCCCGCGACAGTTTTTGGGCCTTCAGCCAGAGGATACGTTGATTGCGCCGAATCAGCCCAAGTTGGTGCCTGATCCAGCGAAAGACCCGTCTCTGAACGTGACGAGTGCAGGCTTTGGCGAGGTCTTAATTATTGGCAGTCGTGCGCCTTTGACCCAGGCCATTCGAGCGTTGAGCAGTAGCCGCACGGCCACCACCCCCGTCGTGGATGCGCTGATGGGGGATCTGAGTGGAGTACAGGTTGATGTGAGGAGTGGGGGCGATCGCGAGTTGCGGATTCAAGCTACCCAAATGGCAGCAATGACAATTCCTTTCCGGGTGGTGGACAGTTCTTCTATTTCTTAATGAGGAAACAGATGTGGGTTTGGGCAATCGCCCTGGGTTACTCAGCTATTCGGCTTCCCCGATGAGGGTAAATGCCGCCCAAGCGATCGGGTTGGGATACTCCTCTCGGATGTTCAACATGGCCTGACGCAATGCTTGCGCTTTGTTGTCGGTCTGCTCAAGCTGGTGATAGAACTCCACCATCAGCTCACCTGTGGGGGCATCGGGTACGGCCCAAAGCGACACCACCACGCTGGGGACTCCGGCCAGGATGAACGATCGCGACAAGCCGATGACGCCATCTCCAGTAATCCTGCCCTGCCCAGTATTGCAGGCGCTGAGAACGACTAATTCAGCATTCAAGTCCATCTGAGCAATTTCAGCCGCCGTCAGTAGCCCATCATTGAACTCTCCCGTCCCATCTGCTGTCAGCACCACGCCTCCGTTTAAGCCCTGGGCTTCATCCAGAATGCCATGGGTGGCCAGGTGAACAATCCGGGCATTGGGCATTTGTTGAACCACCGCAGATTTGGTGGCAGCATCGCCCAGGAGGGGGGCTGTGTCTAATAGATTGGCAATGGCGATCGCCTCTTGTTCTGCCCCAGGTAAGGTTTGCAGAAACTCGGGGGTTTCTCCCGGCACGAGAGACAACGGGGGCATGGTGGGATCCCCAATCACCAGAGTCTCCTGGAGATTGGCCTGTCGCACCTGCTGTTGCTGGGCTTGAGTGCTGGCTAAGACCTGAATGGCCGGAGCGGTGAGGATGGTGTGGCGATCGATCAAGTAAGTACCTTCGGTATTTTGAAGCGCCGCAAAGGGCACCAGAAAGAGTTCATCTTGGGGAATGAAGATCACTGATGCGGTTGGATCAGCGGGTAAAAATTCAGCGATCGGGTCGATCAAGAGTTGATGGAGTTGCTGAAGTTGAGAATTGAGGGTGGCTGAGGTATCTGTGCCATCATTAACGGCGAAGTTTTCAATCTCTCCCCACTCAACAATGGAGCGCAACACTCCCATAGAAGTGCGGGTGGCGTTGACAAGTTGGGCAACATCAAGATTTTGATCTTGCAAACTCACCTGACGAAATGCCGTTGCTCCCGTTGGTTGCACCACCCAGATGTAGAGGTCTTGATTCCCAATAATGGAGTATTGGACCAGTGTTGCATTCTGTGCTTTGGCAATCTGGCGAATCTGGGCATTATCGGGCGGAGGAACGCTTTCGAGTTGGGCAAAAGTATCAGGATTAAAGCGACGTTCCAGTTCTTCCAGGAATACCCTTGCCCGTCCGCGTTCGGAGATTTCTAAGGCAGCGTCAATATTGTTTTGGGAAATCAGAGCCTTTTGTAAGCCTTGAAATACATCCCTTTGAGTTTCAACTAGAGAAATTCGCTGATTCTCTGTTAGGCCTCCCAAACGTAATGCTTCTAGAATATCCATAGCAGCAAAAAAGCTATTTTCTGCTTGCGAAAAGTCACGGGTGCTCAATAGGGTAAAGCCTAAGTTACTCAAACTAGTAGCTTCTCCAGCGCGATCACCAATTTCTATGCGAATAGCGAGGGAGCGCTCTAGGTAATCCCGCCCTTCCTGATATTGACCAAGGTTGTAGTAGATACTGCCAATGTTGTTAAGCGATTCCCCTTCACCCTGATAATCGCCAATTTCAGTACGGAGCTTGAGGGAACGTTGATGGTAGTTCAACGCCTCCTGATAATTACCAATGCGGTAATAGATACCGCCAATGTTGTTGAGCATCGCCCCTTCGCTACGGCGATCACCAATCTCACTGAAAATGTAGGAGGAGCGCTCGAAGTAATCCAACGCCTGTGCGTATTGCCCTAAGCCAAAGTAAATATTGCCAATGTTGTTGAGCTGCACCCCTTCGCCTTGGCGATCACCAATGTCGGTGAGGATAGCCAGGGAGCGCTCGTAGTAATCCAACGCCTGCTGATGTTGACCCAGTC
>CAZPYG010000251.1:0-6356 GCA_964590465.1 uncultured bacterium
AGGCCACATGCTCGTCAGAGCTATACACCCATTGAGTGGCGCTAAACCAGACCGGAACCCGGGTACCATCTAGCCTCTGCAACTCCCGTTCATGGGGCAGAAGCGTGCCCTGCTGGCGTAACTGAGTCAGAGACTGTTCGGCAGCTTCCCTCGTCTCTGGAGGAATAAATTCCCGCCAGTTCATCCCCCGATACTCAAACTCTTCCCGACTGTAGCCATGCAGGGCCAGCATAGTGTCGTTTATCACCTGCACTTCGCCGCTGGCGGTGCTAATGCCGATGCCAATGGGGGCTGTGTCAATCAGCCGTTGGAGGCGTCCCTGCTGCCGCTGTAAATCAGTAACGGTCAGGCTCAGCTCCAGTTCCATGCGCTTGCGCTCGGTGATGTCCCGCCAGGACGCGACGAACCCGTCATCTAAGCGGGTGGCACGAATATCAAATGCTCTGACGATTTCCTGGTGTCCCCCATAGGTATCCTCAAAAAAAACCGATTCTTTGATCAGGGGTTCTCCGGTTTCCACCAGGTGGCAGTAGGCGTCAAACAGGCCTGACTCACGATGACCCGGCAGCACTTCGCATAGGCCCTGACCAATCTGACTTTGGCGGGACATGCGGTTATTTTCGCAGGCCGCCTGGTTCATATAATCGATCCGAAAGTCAATGATTTGCCCGGTTTCATTCCGCATGGCACTGAAGATACCAAAGCAGTCCATCAGACTTTCTACCGAGGTGTGAAATCGGTTACGGTTGCGCTGCAGCTCGCGTTTTAACTCTGCATTTTCAATGGCGGTGCGGAGGCAGCGGCACAGGGTATCGTCAGTCATTGTATCCCTGACCAGATAGTCGACAGCCCCATGCTTAAAGGCCTGAACAATGTAGTCGGGTTCTCCATTGCCCACCACCACCAGAGGTGGACAGGTGTCTTCTAGGGATTCTCGCAGGTGGTCAAAAAATTGAAACTCGCCGGGACGCAGGACCTCAAGATCTAACAAAATTCCATCAATCGGGTGATCGGGAATCTGAATTAGGGGTTTGAGGGGCGTCTGCTGAACGATGACCTGATACGAAAAAACAGCGTCCTGCTTTAACTGTTGCTCATAGCCGTCGCAGTTCTTCTCTGAACCATCCACGACCAGCACAGTCCGACGGGGTTTTGTCATCTGCCGCACCTGGATTAAAAGGGGTCACTAAAGGACGTTAATCAAAGGGATAGAGTAATTTATCAACAAGGAAGAGTGCAATCAATGCTTTTTAAGATAAGCAAGTCACCGGGACCGAAAAATCTGCCTAAAGGTATAAGGTCGGCGAAAATTTCGTCTTTTGCACCACCCATTCTTAAAACTAGTATTCAGGCCCTACACCAAGTCCAGAAGTGGAGTTTTCTCTAAGGCAAAACTCCACTTCTGGACTTGGTGTAGGTTTAATTCAAACCGTTCTATTATTTTTGAACGAATAATATCGCAGAGTCCAGGCAGCAAAAATCAGGGGAATTCAGTATCATTCGAAATAGAATCCCTAATTCACGTTGCCCAATCTATCCATCGGCCAGAACCGCAGCCAGGCTCGACCAATAATATTTTCCTGGGGCAACACTCCCCATACATGGGAGTCATTACTGTCGTTGCGGTTGTCGCCCATAACAAACACATGGCCTTCGGGGACGGCCACCGGCACCATTTCGTACTGGGGCGGTTCTAGAATGTAAGGCTCCGCCAGGGGGGCACCATCCAGCAGAACTTGACCATGGGTGACCTGCACCCTGTGGCCGGGTTCTCCGACAACTCTTTTAATAAAAGCCTGACCTTTGCCGTAACCCAACTCTTCCAGTTGGGCGGGCGGCATGAACACCACAATGTCGCCCCGATGAGGATCCTGCCAGCGGTAGGAGATCTTATCTACAATCAACCGGTCCCCGATGTGCAGGGTGGGGTCCATAGAATTAGAGGGGATATAGCGTGGTTCCGCAACAAATACCCGCATCACCAGCGCCACCGCCAGGGCAATGAGCAAAACTTTGATGTTGCTCCACTGACTATCCCACAGCTGCCGCCAGCGAGAAGGGGAAGGATCTTGGTCAACTCCGGAAATAGGGCTTTGAGAGGTTTCTGGGGCAGATTCAGGAACAGCAGGTTTGGGTTTGGAGTCCATGGTGGGGGTGTCTGGCCGATCTGTGGTTATTATCGCCAACTGGGGCGCATCTGTAACATTCTGCCAGGCAATGGAGAGGGGAGAGACCTTTGACTGCCACCTCGCAGATGGGGGCCACCCTTTGGCTTGATACGAGGTGGTCGTCCATCGGCTGCCGAATGGTGGGAAATATGGGCTGCCGACAATCATCCTGACCATGGGCCAGTTCACCGAACACCAGGGTAAAGCAGCGGTTATTGCCCCTGTCCTTGTGGATCTTGGGGCAACTCCTCAGGGATAAACATGAAACAGTTGGGCTTCGTCACTCCGATGGGAAGGAGAGCCGCAGGGAATTAATTTGAGCGGCGATGTACTCTCCAACGGCTTTTTCACAGCAATGCTTTTCCCACCAGTCTAAAGTTTGTTTGTGGAGAGTCTGGAGGCGCACCGGATCCCTGAGGAGTGCCGCTAAAACAGGTTCCAGGTTGTCCCAACTGCCAATTTGAAGAATGGGAGCACCGCTATAAAACCATCGTTCTGGCAATGACTCCGCAATGATGATGCAGCCATAGCGCATGGCCTCAAACAAACGATAGGTTTCTAAGGTTGTTCCCCTGGGGGCCAGGCAGACTTTGGCATTCATCAAGTTCTGGCTGTAGGAATTCTGTTCTTCGGAGTTGCCCCCCCCCGCAAACCCTGAGTTAACCTTGAGCTGAATATTAAATTGAGGATGTTTTGTCTTAAAGGCTTCCAGATTCAGCACCATTTGTTCGCGGGCATGGGCTTTTGGTGTCTTAGACCAATATCGAATAGACCAGACGGGATATTGATGGTGAATAACACTACCGTCGAAAAATAGATCGTACTTCCTATCTTCAGGCTCAACCACGGGCAAGTTTTCAGAATTAAAATAGCCGGGTGGGATATCAAACATTGGGGCAATCCACCCCTGGCCCGAGAGCAGGGAATTTAACTGCCTAAAGTTGTATGTAACCTTTCTGGACAGGCGGTGGCCTAAATTCTTAAGGGATTGCCCCAGCATCAGCATCTTAAAGTAAGAAGGCCGTAGTAAGGGACGATACAGTTTCCATTGATCACGAATTTGATGGACACCGTAACATTTGAAAATACCCCCGACTTTGTTGACATAGGCGGGTAAACGGTAATACTCATCTCCCAAAATTAATACGAAGACATGCTTCCCATAGCTGGGGAGCTCTTCCATGTCACTCATCGTAATGTAGAAGACTAGCCCCTGATTACAGAGAGCCTGGTCAACGGTCTGCAGCACTTTTGAAAAGTAACTGACAAAACCGCCCCGGTTTACATTTTTATTATGGGTATAAATATCCCAAGCAGTCACCCGCTTATCAAAAAGCGTGAAGAATTGGTTAGGTGTCGCCTTCTCAGAGAAAACACTTGTAGTCACACTTTCGTCGGCATTGGCGGCTTGGAAATTTTCTATAGCTTCTACTTGAACCATTATTTTTAAACTCACAGGTGCTCTAAAAAGGTAAGCGCCAGCTATTACATACCATCGCGAAAGCTCTGGGATGAATAGCCACAGCAGCTTTCAACAGCAATATCTCACCGGAAAGCGCTTAAACCTACAGGGAACGGTTTTACTATGGGAACGTCATATTAATTGCATTTTTCTATAATAGAACCCAGCCTCTATTCCAGAAAATGGAGAGTCTTATTTATGGCCTTTTTTTATAGGGTCTTTATGGTCAGGGCGATTTCATAAGAATGCGATGAATCATGGGAAGAGGTCTGTGGATTAACGGAGAGACTGAGGTTCAAAACCGTGTGTGCATCCCACTTTTGTCATCCTGAGCGGAACGGAGTGTAGCGAAGGATCTCAGTCCTTGCGCAAGATCGGGATTCTTCACTTCGCTATCGCTACGTTCAGAATGACATTTGCAAAACTGGGACGCACCCAAAACCGTCGCAATAATGGATTGTATTTTTCCCAGGCGATGGATAAAAGCATCCTTGCCAGCAAGTTCTACTGGTAACGGCCTGATCTGCCAGTAAGTTAATGCTGTAACCCAAAACTGGGGGATGTGATGCGAGTCACTGATTGCTTCAAGGTATCCCCCAGAAATGCCGTCGCTGAAACGACGTCAGCACTTACCGCATGGTGACAAACTCTTCGGCAGAGCTGGGGTGAATGGCAACGGTGGCATCAAAGTCGGCCTTGGTGGCTCCCATCTTCACGGCGACGGCCACCCCTTGAATAATTTCAGCCGCGTAGTCCCCCACCATGTGGGCACCCAGCACTCTGTCGGTAGACTTCTGTACCACCAGCTTCATCAGGGTTTTGGCCTGCATATTGGGCAGGGTGTAGTACATGGGGCGGAACCGAGAACGGTAGACCTGAATGTCATCTTCGCCGAATTTTTCCTTAGCGATTTGCTCGGTCATGCCGACGGTACCCATTTCAGGATTGGTAAATACCGCCGTGGGCACATCTTCGTGGCTCATCAGGCCGGGCTTGCTGCCAAAATAGGTGTCGGCGAAAATGCGACCTTCTTTGATGGCCACCGGAGTCAGATTGATGCGCTCGGTAACATCCCCCACGGCAAAAATGTTGGGCACGCTGGTACAGCTATGTTCGTCAACAGCGATCGCATTCCGGTCCATTTCTACGGCGGTATTATCAAGCCCCAGCCCCTTTACGTTGGGTTTGCGGCCTGTCGCCGCCAGGCTTACGGCATCGGCAAAGACGTGCTCCTCACCATGCTGGGTGGCAACGGTCACATCTACGCCACTTTCAGTCTTTTTGATGCTGGTGATCTCACTGCGGTCCATGATGTTGACCCCATGCGCCTTCATGGCGTTCTGAATTTCTTGGCGGAGATCGTCGTCAAAGCCCCGTAGAATCAGGTCAGAACGAATAATTTGGGTGACTTCGCAGCCTAACCCGTTGAGGATGCAGGCAAACTCGCTACCGATATAGCCGCCGCCCAAAATCACTATGCGCTTGGGTTGGTAGGGCAGGTGAAAGATGTCGTCTGAAGTCAGGGCGTGCTCAATACCCGGAATATTGGGTTTAATAGGTTGGCCCCCAACGGCGATTAGAATTTTGTCGGCGGTGACTTTCTCGTTGCCCACTTCCAGGGTGTGGTCATCTAAAAAGCGAGCGTAGTTAGCGTAAAGCGTCACCTGCGACTTGTCGAGCATGGTCTTGTAAATGCCATTGAGGCGAGAAACCTCGTTATTGACCGCTGTAATCAGCGCGGACCAGTCAAATTCTGCTGGGCCGACGGTCCATCCGTAGCCTTTAGCGGCTTCAAACTGCTCGGGGAAGTGGGAGGAGTACACCATCAGCTTTTTGGGCACACAACCCCGGTTAACGCAGGTTCCCCCCAGACGACCGGCTTCTGCCAACCCCACCTTAGCGCCATATTCTGCAGCTCGACGGGCAGCGGCAATGCCGCCCGAACCGCCACCAATCACAAATAAATCGAAGTCATATCCCATGGTTTAGGCCCCAATGCAAACTATTCTGAATCAGTTTCTGCGTGAGTTGAACATCGAACAGTTTAGCGATCCTGTGCGATCTCAACTTCATATAGTTTATCGAGCCAGGCTTAACTTCTGTAGTCCTTGACAAGAATAGAAGCGCTGCATAGTCATGCCTAAATTTCCCGCTAGCTGGGGTACCGATGGAAAGCTGGGCTACCCGGCTGGATGTCTTGACTGATTGGTGGGACGAATTTTCCTGCCAATGGTTAATTCTGATACCAGGGGCAAAGTCTACAATCCAAAACAAACCCGTGGAAAATTCCCCTTAACCCTTGATACCTGCCAGGCAAGAGTTTATTAAAAGCATTAGGGTAGCCTGCCATTCCAAACCCTAGAACCATAAAAAGGGTGCCTAAAAAAAATTCTGATCTTGTTCCATTTAATGGAAGCAAGAATATAATGGCAACGGAAATTAAGGAATTCGCCATGGGTCAATTCTTTCCCGAACTATGTTTGGCAGGTGAGGCCGGGTGAATTCTTTGAAATAGCTAAGAAGGTAGGTTACAAAAATGGCAAAAACCAAAGCTGCGAAAACCAAAGTTAAACCTCCGGAGCCTTTGACTGGCAAGCCTTTGCTGCAAAAGGTTAAAGAGCTGAGTCATCTTTCAAAACGCGAAACGGCCAGGGAGTGTGGTTACTATTCTCTGACTAAAGATGGGCAAGTCCGTGTCAATCTTGGGGAATTCTATGATGCTGTTC
>CAZPYG010000252.1:0-2885 GCA_964590465.1 uncultured bacterium
GCCAGCTACGGCGGTAAGCCCAGCCCAATCTTCCCCGACGGCACCCTCTATTCACTTCCCATCCCTGAAGACCAGCGAGCCCAGCATTCCATCTGCTACGAGGATGTGACCCTGGGGGACCATAACCTGGGCCAGGTGGTTCAGGATCTGACTAAGGGCAAAATTCAGGCCAAGAGCCTGGTGCATTTAGATCCAGATCTAAACCCCAACAGCATGGTCAGAGAGCCCGAGTGGCGTCCTTCCTTTGGTCAAATCAGCGCAGCTGAGAGTCATCTCCGCAACCAGGGCGTCACCAACGGAGATCTCTTCCTGTTCTTTGGCTGGTTCAAAGCGATTGAGCGGGTCAATAACTGCTACCGCTATGTCAAAGGTGCTCCGGACCTGCATGTGCTGTTCGGTTGGCTGCAGATAGACGCTCGCCTACCCATTGAAGCAACAACTCCTCACCCGGCCTGGCTCAGCTACCATCCCCACATCAAAAACCGCGACCACTATCCCCAGAACACGCTTTATCTATCCCGCCAGAGTCTTGCCCTGCCGGCTGTTGCGCCAGATTTACCGGGGGCTGGCATCTTTCAGCAATTTTCGCTAGCGTTGCAGTTAACTGCATCTACCGCGAGCAGTCGGGGCATCTGGGAACTGCCACGCTGGTTCCATCCCCAGGGCCGATCTTCTACCTTGAGCTACCACAGCACCCCAAGCCGCTGGCAGCTGACTGAAAATGCCGTCCACCTGAGAACCGTCGGACGAGGGCAGGAGTTCGTCCTCGATTGTCAGCACTATCTCGAAGCAATGGATTGGCTTGCCACTCTTTTTAACCAAGCGGTTTAAGACCTGATGATTCCTTCTGTAGTCGCATCCGAAGTCCGCACCAGTGTCGAAGATTTCCTCAAGACCACCTTCCGTCATTCCACCCACCGCTTTGAAGGGCTGACGGAACGGTTCCTTGCCGATCCAGATAATTGCTTCAAAGGCCCCTACGTCTCTATCGCCCTGCCCTTCCGGACAGGCACCGCTGGAGCTAACTATTTTCCGGATGTGCCGATGGCGTTTCCGCCCCATCGCCATCAAGAGCTGGCCTTTGAACGGCTGAAAAACCCCTTTTACAAATCCACCCTGATCGCCACCGGCACTGGCTCGGGTAAAACCGAATGTTTCTTAATGCCCATTCTGGATCACTGCGTCCAGCACCGGGGAGAACCGGGCATAAAAGCCCTGCTCATCTACCCGATGAATGCTCTGGCTACGGACCAGGCCAAGCGCATCGCCAAAGCAATTCACGATAACCCCAAGCTCAATGGCCACGTTACCGCCGGGCTATTTGTCGGCGAGTCAGAACGAGAACCCAGAGCGGTGATGACCGAAGATAGCGTCATTACCGACAAAGACATCCTGCGCCACAACCCGCCCGACATTTTGCTGACCAACTACAAAATGTTGGACTACCTGCTGGTGCGCCCCCGTGACCAGCAGCTCTGGTCAGGCAATGCGCCCGAGACCTTGCGCTACCTGGTGGTAGACGAAATCCACACCTTTGATGGAGCCCAGGGCACTGACCTGGCCTGCCTGGCTCGTCGCCTTAAAGCGCGTCTTCAAACCCCTGCTAAACACCTGGCCTGTGTGGGAACTTCAGCCACTTTAGGAAGCGGCGATGGTAAAGCCGATATGCTCAACTATGCTCGCGGCGTTTTCGACGAACCTTTTGATCACGATGCAGTCGTTGAAGAAGATCGGCTGTCCCCTGACGAGTTTCTGCAAGATATTATCCGCAGCAGCAACGGGCAAACCCTGAGCCAGACCGACCTGATTGACTTCCTGGTAGACACCGGTAGCCAGCCCCATCCAATCCCTACCCCAGCGGATTTTGAAACCCTCAATCCGGCCAATTATCACAGTCTGGAAGACTATCTCAAAGCCCAATATCAGCTCTGGTTGGGTAAATCCATTGCCAGCTCGTTCGATGACCCTGACTGGCGGATTGCTCTGGGCAAGCGCGAAGGGCTGATTTCCCTGCGTATCGTAATGACGCTGTTGCCCCTGCTGGCATCAGGCCCCATCGACCTCGTAAACCTTTGGGAACAACTGGGGCGAAAATTTCCTCTGCCTGAGAATGCCTCCCCCGCCTTTAAGACCGCCTTCCTGGATAGCCTGCTGGCTTTGATGGCTACGGCTCGGCGGCAGCCCTCATCCCTAGCCCTTCTCCCTGAGGGAGAAGGGAACCGGAACCTTCAGAACCCCCCTCTACCCCTGGGAGAGGGGGGCAGGGGGGTGAGGGCAACGCCCATCCTCCCCTGGGTCAACCTGCGAGTTCAGTTCTGGCAGCGGGAGCTACGGCGCATGGTGGCTACGGTAGAACCCGAACCCCGGCTCGTCTTTGCCGATGACCAGAGCGCTGACGATAAAGCCAGGGTACTCCCTGTGCTCAACTGCCGGGAATGCGGAAGCACCGGCTGGGGTGGGCTGCGCAAACAGATTGGCGATCGCAAGATTGCCTGCGACTTACAGGACTTCTACATCGCCTATTTCGGCAATAGCCCCCTCACGACCTTTGTCTTTCCCTATAAGCCCTCACCCCAGCCCTCTCCCGAGGGGAGAGGGAGCGCAAGAGTATCCTCTAATTCCCCTCTCCCCCAGGGAGAGGGGCCAGGGGTGAGGGGCCAGGGCTGGGACCGCTGGCAGCTCTGCACCGACTGCCTATCCCTCAACCGAGGCCAGGGAGAAACCTGCACCGTCTGTGGACATGACCAACTCCTATCGGTTTTAGAACCCGACATGGTACGGGACGTAAAGACAAAGCAGGGCAACACCCGCCGGGAGAGCCACCACGATTGCCCGTTCTGTGGTGCCAAGAATGGCCTGTCAATTATTGGGTCACGGGCGGCGAG
>CAZPYG010000252.1:2895-6322 GCA_964590465.1 uncultured bacterium
GTGATTGGCACGTTGTTTGGGTCGGCGTATAACCAAGATCGCAAGCTCATCACCTTCTCTGACTCAGTGCAGGATGCCGCCCACCGGGCCGGATTCTTTGGGGCCAGAACGTTCCGCAATACCCTGCGCACGGCTCTGGCTCAATATTTAGAAACTCAGGCAGATGGACAGTCCCTCGACCAGGTGGTGTCTGGCTTTCAGCAGCACTGGCGAACCCAGCTGGGTTCCGAGGCTGATTATGTTGCCACCTTCATGCCCACAGATATGCAGTGGCTGGGCGAGTGGGAAGCACTGCTCAACACCGGCAAAGTTGCTCCCAGGCTGTTGGAGTTCATTGACCAGCGACTCCACTGGGAAATCATCGCCGATGCTGGGCTGCGGTCTACCATCGGACGCTCCCTTGAGCAGGTGGGGGCCTGCGCCATCGGGCTTCACCCTGACCGCCTGAATGCGGCGGTTGAAGCATTGCTCCCACAACTCCGCAATGAAGTGGGGGCTCTGCACAATCTAGACCGCGATACCCTGACCCGCTTTTTACTGGGGCTCCTGCGCCATCTGCGGCAGCGGGGTGGCATCCTTCATCCAGAGGCCATCCGGTACATTGAGCAAAACGGGAAACCCTTCATCCTGCAGCAGCGCATCTTTATGCCGGGGTTTGGTCCTGGTTCTCGGGTGCCGGTTTACCTGTCAGACAAAAGCACCGTCTTCGAGCCCATCCTGGTTAAGGATCGCTATACCTGGTGCTACCAGTGGGCCTTTAAGAGCTTCTTCAACTGGTCAGAACTGACCCTGATTGCCGAGCAGTTCGAACTCATCTACGACCTGGTACTGGCTGAGCTGGTCAACCAGAATATCCTTGAGCTTCACTACACCCGCAACAACCATCGGGTTTGGGGCCTGACCCCATCCGCCCTGCACCTCCACACCGCCAGCACCCAACTGGCCTGCGACACCTGCTGCGACCCCCAGGCTGCGAATCCCGATGAACTGGACCTGTGGGTGGGGATGCCCTGCCAACAGCCCCACTGCTCGGGTCATTACCAGCCTTCTGACCTCCGTAATCTTGACTTCTACAAAAACCTCTACACCCGAGGCGAGGTGTGGCGCATCTTTGCCCAGGAGCATACCGGACTGCTGGAACGGGAAGTGCGGGAAACCCTGGAAGACCGCTTCATCAATGGCGATCGCCGCAGTGACCCGAACCTGCTTTCGGCCACCTCCACCCTGGAAATGGGGATTAATATCGGCGACCTGTCCTCCACCTTGCTGTGCTCAGTGCCGCCGACCCAGGCCAACTATCAACAGCGCATCGGTCGGGCCGGGCGACGGGATGGCAATGCTTTCGTAGGGGCGATCGCCAACGGGCGTCCCCATGACCTCTATTTCTGGGCCGAGCCCCTGAAGATGATTGCCGGAGGAGTTGAAACACCCGGCTTCTACCTGGATGCTTCCGCCATTCTGCAGCGGCAGCTGACTGCCTACTGTCTGGATTGCTGGGTGGCCCAGGGGGCTCAGCCCCAGGATCTACCAGATCGCTTCTCCCTGGTGCTGGAAGCGGTGAAGCAGGAAGACACTACCCGTTTCCCCTACAACTGGCTGAGCTACATCGAAACCCACCAGACCGAACTGCTCACCGCCTTTATCGACCTGTTCGCCGACCAGATCACAAAAGATACGCGGGAGCAGCTGACGCTATTTATGGAAAAAGGCGACCTGGAGCAGGGGGGCCTGCGCTGGCGCATCCTCAACCGACTCCGGGAAGTGGTAGAAGAACGAACCCGCCTGCAGAGTCAGATTGAACTCCTACGCCGCCGCATCAAAGACAAGGAAGCCGGTCCCAAGAGTCAAAACCACGAGGCCGAACTGGATGAGCTGAAGCGGGAACGGGCCGGGTTCATGGACCTGGTGAAGAAGCTCAACAACAAAAACACTCTCAACTTCTTTACCGATGAGGGCCTGCTGCCCAACTATGCTTTTCCAGAAGCGGGCGTTACCCTCAAATCTATCATCTGGCGAGAGCGTACTACCAAAGGTGATGCCAACCAGGGCAAGTACGAGACATTCACCTTTGAGTATGAGCGTCCCGGTGCGATCGCCATCGGTGAGTTAGTTCCCTCCGGTACCTTCTATGCCGAGGGGCGACGGGTCGATATTGACCAGATTGACCTGAATCTCTCCCAGATTGAAGAGTGGCGATTCTGCCGCAACTGCTCCTATGCTGTTTCTACCCTGGAAGACACCGCCCGACAGAAAACCTGCCCCCGCTGCGGCGATGTCATGTGGTCTGACGAAGGCCGCAAGCGTAAGATGATTCGTTTGCGTCAGGTGATGGCTACCACGAGCGATCGCAGCAGCCGCATCGGCGACGACCGGGATGAACGCACCCCATCCTTCTTCACCAAATCCCTTTTGGCTGACTTCGACCCCGCCGCCCGTGAAGAAACCTACGTTTTTGAAGATGAGGAATTTCCCTTTGGCTTCGAGTTCATCAAAACCGCCACCTTCCGGGAAGTGAACTTTGGCGAAGCCACCACCCAGGGAGAAAAGGTCGAAATTGCCGGGGAGCCGCGACCCCGTAACGGCTTCAAGGTGTGTCGTCACTGCGGTAAGGTGCAGACCTCCAAGACCAAGTTCAAGCACACCCTGTCTTGCAATGCCAAGGTAAAAGACGACGACAGCCAGTACGCCGACATCCTCTACCTGTTCCGGCAATTTGAGTCTGAGGCCATCCGAATTCTCATGCCGGTGGATATTCTCAATTTCCCGGAAAAGCTCCACTCCTTCATTGCCGCCCTGCAACTGGGGCTCAAGCTCCACTTCAAGGGCAACGTAGACCACCTGCGGGTGCTGATCAGCGAAGAACCTCAGCCCAACGGCTCCATCCGGCGACCCTATCTGTTCCTCTACGACACCGTGCCCGGCGGCACCGGCTACCTGAAGCAGCTTGTGGGCAAAACCGACGACTTTATGGCGGCGCTGGAAAAGGCTCTGACCATCGCCGAAAATTGCGAGTGCGAAGACGGATGCTACGAATGCCTGTTCGCCTACCGCAACAGCTTTGACCAGGACAAAACCAGTCGCACCGCAGCCGTCTCCATCCTCAAAGCCATCCTCAGCCGCAAACAGACCCTCAAGCCATCGGATACCAGCCTGTCGGGGGTCAAGCTCAACGCCCTATTCGATAGCGTGCTAGAGCAGCGGTTCATCGAAGCCCTGCGCCGCTACCGCTACCGGGAAGAACCCACCATCGTTCGCAAGGAAATTATCCACGGTAAGGCGGGCTATTTCGTCAAAATAGGCGACCAGGCCTGGAATGTAGAACCGCAGGTCAACCTGGGTCAGCCCCAGGGAGTGGCGGTTCCCAGCAAAGCCGATTTTGTCTTCTGGCCAGCCACTAACGTCAGCCAGATCAAACCCATCGTCGTGT
>CAZPYG010000253.1:0-6291 GCA_964590465.1 uncultured bacterium
CACCCCATCCCTGGAAACGTTGCTGCAGCTTAAACCCGACCTGATTATTGGCGAAGCCTTTCAGCAGCAGTACTACGATCGCTTTTCCCAAATTGCCCCGACCTTACTGTATGCCGGGGGGCAGAAAGACCAGTGGCACCATGGCCTGCGGGGGGTTGCCCAGGCTGTGGATCGGCCAGCCCAGGCGGAACAGGTGATTCAGGATTATCAGCAAAAACTGGCTGAGACGCGGGTTGCGATCGCATCCGTAGTCACCAGCCACCCCAATCTGCTTTTGATGACGGCTTTCCAACTGCCAGAAGCCTTTGGCGTCACCGATGGCCAGCATTTTCTAGGGGGCCTGTTTGAAGACTTAGGCTTTCAACTCGTCTTACCGGTCGAAGACAGCGCCTCAGAAAGCTGGTTCTCCATCGAAGTGCTGCCGGAACTGCAAGCAGATATGATCCTGGCCTTTATTTCCGACCACTTGCGGGAAGATGCCATCAGCCACATTCAGCAGGTCTGGCAGCAACATCCGATTACGCGATCGCTACCCACCAGCCAGGCCGGGCAGGTTCACTTTGTCGATGCCTACCTGTTTTTCAATATTCGTGGCCCCTTGGCAGCACAGTTGATTCTCGACCAGGTTCAGACCCTCTTGATTGATACTTAGCAGAGGCCATTGGGCCAACCCGCTTTCCAGCTGAGCTATCCCTTGCCAAAACTCCGGGTATCAAATGATAATATTTCTCATTTAATGCCCATCCTTGGCATGCATTTGGGACGCTCACTGTGACCATTACCCTTTCGCAGAAAGATTACGGCCATCTCTGGCAGCAAGAAACTCAGGGGCAACCTGTGGGCGATGGCCCTGACCCTACAACCGAGAGCGTCGAAGTGTGTCCTTCAGAACTTGGGGTTGGCTCTAAGCGCTGGGTAACCCTGCGGGAGATTGACCTGCTGATTCACGACTATGAATTTCATCGGGATATTGAGGTGCACTACTATCCCGATGAGGAAGGTTTAGAATTTGGTTTTCAACTACAGGGGGGGAGCTACGCTAAACGATGTGCCGGGCAATGCTTTGATCCTGGATATCCCCAATGCGGTGCTGGCGCTGCCAGAGGGGGATGAGTTTCAAGCGGCCAGCCCGGCGGAGGGGATTGCCTTCCTCAGCGCCACCAACTTACCCGATAACCGTATTCGCGTCGCCATTACCGGCTCCGATGGGCCACCGGCGGCGGATGTCAGGGCCACCCCCCAGGGGCTGGGGGCGGGCATTGGTCTGTTTTTTGTGGACGAACGTCCGGGCGACCTGGAAAATTCCTTTACCCTACCCAGCTACCTGCGGACGGATGCGGCTGTCTATTACCGCCGCGAGAATTGGCGGGCCGCCCTCAACTTCAAGAACCTGTTTGATGTCAGATATTTTGAGTCATCAGCCTTTGGTCGGGAACGCATCACCCCCGGTGCACCGTTCACCATCATTGGCTCGGTTGCGGTGGAGTTTTGAGATGGGGCATCCGGTGGGGCGAGTACTCCTGTTTCTCTTGTTGATGCTGGCGGGGGCGGCCTGCCAGACCCCTGCCCTATCCCCTGAGAATGCTGATTCTCCGGTCGGTGGGGCCGAGCAATTCTCCGACTGTCGGGCGATTCCCCATGATTTGGGGGAAACGCAAATTTGCGGCACCCCCCAGCGCATCGTCGCCCTCGATACCCCTTCCCTGGACCTGCTGCTGGCCCTGGGAGTTGAGCCCATCGGCTTTGCCGAAGACCAGAGAGCCTTAATCGGCTCCCCCCAACCGGGGGACTCCATTGTGGGGGTGAAATACCTGGAGGATCGCCTGACCAACCGCCCGGCCCACATCGGCATTTCCCAATCCCCTTCCCTGGAAACCATCCTGATGCTCTGGAGTTTAGACAAACAGGGTCTTCCTGCACAGTAAAACCGGCTCAATCGCTTGAGCCACGGGAAATGTCCTAAAGAAGTACGGATGGCGTTCCTAAGCGGTGGACTGCGCTTGAGCCTTTGGCTTGGAATAGCTCTTTTTGACCGTCGGAAATCGTTTTTTTGAGGTTCGTTTCTTACCGGTGGGCCAACCGGGAGACTTTCCCCGGGGTTTGGGTGCAGTGGCGGGTGTCCCAACCGCCACTAAAATCGAGGCAAAGGCATTGGCCACCCGTCCAGGGGTCTTGTTGTTCAGGGGTTTCTGCCAGGGTAAAGGGGAATCTTGAGCGTCCTGTCGTGCCAGCCACACTTGCCAACTCATCAAGGGCATTAAGTCACTCCAACTCGCCGCTTGCTCAGCGGTGCTCAGCTGCGGGAGACACCAGTGGAGTCGTTGTTTGATGAAGCAATACCAGTGGTCGACGCAGAACCGCCTCAAGTAGAGTCGCCACGGGGTGTCCAGGGCCGGTAGGTCCTCGCCGGTGGCAATCAACCAGAGGGGACGATGGGTGGGTTGGCCGGTCTGATCGAGTCGTTCTACCAAAATCAGCTGCATGGGCACCTCCGCCGTTTTGTAAAAATGCATCTGAGTCCAACCGCGTAGTCTCAAATGCCCGAGGGTGTCATCCTGGACTTCGCTCTGGTGCTGGGGCGGCCACCAGGTGTCGGGATCGTTGAGGGTGAACTTAGCGCCATGTTTGCGGGGACGACCTCGGCCAGAATAGGGCGGGGGTGGATCATAGAGCACGCGATTCGACCACAAGCGCATCAGTTTGTCAGAGGCAATCTCGGCGGTGAGTTGGATAAAGCGAGCGCAGCCGTATTCGGAATCCCACATCGATAGGGGGCGGTGGTCGAGGGCGTCACACACCTGTTTCAGTTAGTCGGCGGCTTTGGTGAGGGGGCTCTCGAAGCTCGTGATGCGGTCATGCAATAACGGTAAGACCCAACTGCCGGCCATTTCGGGCACGCACACCAGGCTGCTGTACCCTTGCCCCACCGTCACCGGGGTGCCCCCCGGACTGGGGGACGGCTGATGTTCATAGGTGCGCTCCTGTAGGGTGTTGGCCCACAGCCGAGGCCACGCCGTATGGTCCCCCGCTAAGATCACGCGCTCAGACTTGGGCAGGTGCTCGATATAGAGTTCCATCAAAGATTGGCGGGGTGGTTGACTTCGCTCAAGCACTTTGTAAAGGCTGGGCCATTCCCGCCGAAAGACGGGGGAGAGCGACAGTTCGGCAAAACTCGGCACCCCCCGAGTGGTGAGCACCGCATCCATCAGGTCACACAAACTGTCTTTGCCATTCCCCAGGAGGGTGTAGGCGCGATTGCGAAATGCGTTCAAGTCAGTGAAACTGTCCATGGGCGAACTGAGTTGGGTCGTGCTTTCTCAGCGTCGCCTACCGAGCGATCTGTCTCAAGCGCAGATCGCTCGGACACAACAGACTTGTCTAAACTCCAGCTATTAAGATTATTTCGCAATAAATGGCTTTTCAGCAACCTTCTTAAGGTCATCTACTCTTCGAAATCCAAGCAGTAATTTTTCGGGCGGGGCTATTGGTAAGAACCTGTCCAGCCTATGGTTTAATCTAGCCACCGTTTGAGAGCGAACGGATTCGGGTTCAGAGGCAGGCTATAGTCTCTCTTTCTTAGCGAGACTATAGCCTGCCTAGCTAAAGCTGCTAAACCTGCAGAGAGCTAATTGAGAAATATGTTCCCCTAGTTTCCCTCTGCTACCCGCGGGCCGAGCCCTACCCCCCCGCCCCTACTCCCAAAATAGGAACAGGGGGACCAGAAGGGGTGAGGGGAGATCTGCCTAACGGATAGCTCCTGGTCGGGGTGGGTCAAATGTAATCAAACTATCCGCCAGGGGTTCAGCCGATCTGGCACGATTGCCTCTTGGCAATCATTTCAGGTTTTGACTTTATGCCTTCCCCAAGTTTGATGCACCCCCTTGAACCGCTAACCGCAGCAGAAATTCAAGCCGCTGTCTCCCTCGTCCGTCAGGAGCAACAGAACCGGGGCTTGGTGCCCGAACATCGCTGGCGGTTTCCGGTGGTCACCCTGCAGGAACCGCCCAAAGCCATGGTGCAGGCTTATCAGCCAGGGGATGCGGTGCCCCGCGAGGCGTTTCTGGTACTGCTGGATAATCAGACCGGGAAGGTATACGAAGCCACTGCATCCCTCGCCGAAGGCAAAATCACCCGCTGGCAGCCCATCCCCGGGGTTCAGCCCAACATCATGGCCGATGAGCTGGAGGAATGCGAGGCTGCCGTCAAAGCCCATGCCGACTTTCATGCGGCCTGCCAGCGGCGGGGGCTGGACCTGGAGCAGGTAGTGGTGGACCCCTGGGCCATCGGCAACTTTGGCTTTGCGGATGAAGGGGGGCAGCGGTTGTCCCGCTGTCTGTGCTACGTGCGCACCAGCCCCGACAGCAACTTCTACTCCCGCCCCATCGATGGCCTGGTGCCGGTGGTGGACCTGAACACCATGGCGGTCGTCCGCATTGAAGATATAGGAGATGTGCCGGTGCCACCGGAAACCGGGGAATATGCCCGGGAATTTTACAAACCCCGGTTCCGCCAGGACCTCAAACCCCTCAGCATTACCCAGCCCGAAGGCCCCAGCTTTACCGTGGAGGGCCACCTGATCCGCTGGCAGCGCTGGCACATCCGCATTGGCTTTACCCCCCGGGAGGGACTGGTGCTTTACCAGGTGGGCTACGAAGACGAGGGGCGATTGCGGCCCATCCTGTACCGCGCCTCCATGGCCGAAATGGTGGTGCCCTACGGCGACCCCCGACCGCAGCACTTCCGCAAAAACGCCTTTGACCTGGGGGAACATGGGGTGGGGATGCTGGCCAACTCCCTCACCAACGGCTGCGACTGCTTTGGGGAAATCCGCTACTTTGACGCCGTGCTCACCGACAGCCGGGGCCAGGTGGCCATCACCGAAAACGCCGTCTGCCTCCACGAAGAAGACTTTGGCATCCTCTGGAAGCATACCGACTGGCGACGGGATCATGGGGATGTGCGGCGATCGCGCCGTCTGGTGCTGTCCTTCATCGCCACCGTGGACAACTACGAATACGGGTTTTACTGGTACTTCTACCAGGACGGCACCATTCAATACGAGATCAAGCTGACGGGCATTCTGCTGGCGGCGGCCCTGGTCGACGAACCCCGCTACGGCACCCTGGTAGCTCCGGAAGTGAATGCCCTCAACCACCAGCACTTTTTCGCCATGCGCCTGGACTTTGATGTGGATGGCACCGACAACAGCGTTTACGAAGTGAACAGCGAAGCCGTGCCCCTGGGACCTGAAAATCCCTACGGCAACGGCTGGTACGGGGTATCTACCCTGCTTAAAACCGAGCAGCAGGCCCAGCGCCTGATCGATCCCCTGGTAGGGCGCTACTGGAAGGTGGTGAATCCCAACGTCCACAACCGCTTGGGACAGCCGGTGGGGTTCAAGCTGAGCCCCGGCGAAAACGTGCTGCCCTTTGCCCATCCCGAGGCTCCCATCATCAAGCGGGCGGGCTTCATTACCCGGCACCTCTGGGTGACGCCCTACCATCCTGACGAAAACTTTCCCGCTGGCCCTTACCCCAACCAGCACCCCGGCGGCGAGGGACTGCCCCAGTGGACCCAGGCGGATCGCTGCCTCGACAATACCGATGTGGTGGTGTGGTACGTGTTTGGTCACCATCACATTCCCCGCCCGGAAGACTGGCCGGTGATGCCCGTGGCCTACAGCGGCTTTACCCTGAAGCCCCTGGGCTTTTTCGACCAGAACCCGGCCCTGGATGTGCCCCCTTCGCCCCCCAGGCAGGCCTGCCATTAAGCAGGACATTTCTGCGGCAACTTATCTTATCTGTTATTCCCGGGTGGGCAGGAATTCAACCTATCGCCCTACTTCCCAATGGATGTCCCTTTCCATGGGAATGACCATTTAGCTTCTGGTCCCAGGGACTGAACCAAAAGGGCTGTGATTTTATCACAACTGACTCACAACATCGCAAATGGCTGTCGTAATCACTCCCAACTGTTCCGGCTGAATAATATAGGGAGGCATAGTGTAGATTAAGCGCCCGAAGGGGCGCAGCCAGGCTCCCCGGCTGACGAACTGGGGTTGCACCACATTCATATCCACGGGCTGGTGCAACTCCACCACCCCAATGGCCCCCAGGACTCGCACCTGCTTTACCGCCGCCATGGATCGGCAGGGTTCTAGTCCCCGCTTCAGTTCCGCTTCAATGGTGTTAACTGCGGTTTGCCAGTCGTAGCTTTCCAGCACATGCAAATTTTCCAGGGCAACGGCACAGGCCAGGGGATTGCCCATAAAAGTCGGGCCATGCATGAACA
>CAZPYG010000254.1:0-3895 GCA_964590465.1 uncultured bacterium
ACCCATTCTCAAACTGGCCTTTACATTTCCGATAGTGCGGGTTTGCAACAGCTTCAATACGAAGCTGATCCGCTGGGGATGTCTGAGGCTATTCTGAACAAGTATTTTGCTGCTCAACGGGTTGCTGTGTAGTGACTACCCCACACCTAGCCGACTTCCTGTCCGTTAACCGCCGCTATGCTCGCTCCATTAACTTAGAGCGGGATTTTGACAACCCCGAAGCGGTAGAAGGCTATATTCTGACCGAGCGAGCGGTAGATGCTCTGCGGCGGATTCTGGCCTCTATGTTTGGCCGCAAGCGCACCACCGCCTGGACGCTGACCGGAGTCTATGGCACAGGCAAATCGGCCTTTGTCCACTTTTTAACCAGCCTGGTGGGGCCATCCGATAGCCCGGCTCGTCAGGCGGCGATGGAAATTGCCCGCCAGAGCCTGCAGACCGATAGTCCTGAATATGAAGCCCTACAGCACAAGCTGCCGGTGAGGGGGCTGTTTCGAGCCCATGCCACCGCCCAGCGGGAACCCCTCAGCCATACCCTGGTCAGAGCGTTAGAACATGGGGCCGACCATTACTGGTCTGGTAGTTCTCGACCTGGAATTGTCAGAAAGTTAATCGATCGGGATGTCACCAGCGATGGGAAGACAACCCGTTTTACCGATCGAGAGGTGTTAAACCTCTTCCGAGAAGTCATTGAAGCCGCCGAAACCGATGTCATCCTCGTGATTGACGAACTGGGCAAGTCTCTGGAGTACGCCACCCAAAACCAGGCGGCAGCGGACCTCTATCTACTGCAGCAGTTAGCGGAACTCTCCCGCAAAAAGGACACCCGTCTCTATATTTTCGGTCTGCTGCACCAGGCCTTTGCCGATTACGGTCAGCGGTTGGCTTCCATAGAAAAAAATGAGTGGGCCAAAATTCAGGGACGATTTGAAGATATCCCTTTTACCGAATCTTCCCAGCAGATGCTGCGGCTGATGGGGCAGGCTATTAATCGTTCCGAGTCAGAGAAGCTCACGTTTCCGGTCCACAAGCTGACCGAAGCTTGGTGCGAAACCCTCAGTCAGGCCACTAACCTATCGGATGTCTCGCCTAAGCTGCTGGAAGCGACCTATCCCCTCCATCCTCTGGCGGCTATGGTGCTGCCGGAGTTGTGTATTCGCTACGCTCAAAATGACCGCTCCCTATTTACCTTTCTCACCAGCGCTGAACCCCATGCCTTTCAAAGCTTTTTAGAGCAGGCAGAGCTGCCCGCTCTCAGCTCTTCCCTAAACCAGCGCAACCCGAGCAATAGGGAGTCTTCGGATTCCCCTCACCCTAGCCCTCTCCCTGAGGGAGAGGGAACCGAGCCTGCTTCTAACTGTATATCCCAACTGCATGAAGCCCTAGAGCCGAGTCTTCCTGAGGGAGAGGGAACCGAGCCTGCTTCCAACTCCCCTCTACCCCTGGGAGAGGGGCCGGGGGTGAGGGCGCTCCCTACCCTGAAGCTGCATCACCTCTACGACTACTTTGTGGAATCTCTGGGAGCGGGAATGGGCTCTCGGCCAGGGCTGCAGCGGTGGCTGGAGATTCAAACTCTGGTGGCAGATGCCCAGCATCGAGGGGACGATGTGGTTGCGCTGTTAAAAACCATTGGTCTGCTCAACCTGGTTACCAGTACCGGCTTATTGCGGGCCACCCGTCCCCTGGTCAAACTGGCTCTGGTGGATGATCCTAACCCTCAAGCTTTGGGCCACTGGGATGCTCAAATTGATCTGGTCTGTCACCAGCAGGGCATTGTTACCTACCGGCGGGCGGTGGATGAGCTGCGCCTGTGGGAAGGGTCTGACTTTGATGTAGAAGGTGCCATTCAGCAGTACATCGCCAAAGATACCCTGCCCCTGGCAGAACTGCTCAGCGAAACCTATCCTCTCAAGCCCCTGGTTGCCCAACGCCACAGCTACCGCACCGGCACCCTGCGTTACTTCGAGCGGCATTATCTGGATCGAGGGGCTGAGTTAGAAGCCTTATCCTGCACCCAGAGCGACTGTGACGGCATTGTCGTTTACTGGCTGCGGGATGAAGCCCCCAACAAAATTCCCGCCCAAACGTCCGATGGCAAACCCCTGGTGGTGATTACGGCGGCGAATTTATCTCTACTGAGCATTCGCGCCCAGGAGTATCGTGCCCTGTGCCAAATCCAAAGCCGGGAAAGTGCCCTTCAGAGTGACAAGGTGGCCCTGCGGGAGGTGCGCCATCGCAGAGTACAGCTGAAACAGCTGCTGGATGAGACCCTGACCCAGGCTTTCAACTTTGGCACCCACCATAATGCCTGCTGGGTACAGGGGAACCCGACAGAAATTGGTAGCACACCCGATTTCAATGCCCTGCTATCGGCGGTGTGCGATCGCACCTACCCCCAAACCCCCATTCTCTGGAACGAGTTAATCAACCGCCGTACCCTCACCTCCCAGGGGGCCAAGGCTCGCCGGGTACTGCTAGAGGCCATGCTCGAACATTCTGAGGAAGAGCGCCTGGGGCTAGAGGGCTATGGTCCAGAAGTGGCCATGTACTATTCCGTACTGCAGCAAACCGGCATCCATCGCCAGGAGCACGGGGAATGGAGCTTCCTTCCACCCCCCTCCATTTCCCCTCTCCCCCAGGGAGAGGGGCCAGGGGTGAGGGCCAGGGTTTCTGGTAGAGGCCACACCAACCTGGATTCTATCTGGCAGGCTATTGCCAAATTTTGCCTGGGGGCAACGGATACCCCCCAATCCATCGGTGACCTGTATCAGCTTTTAGAGGCCCCTCCCTATGGTATGAAGCAGGGGGCAATTGCGGTTTTGCTGGCGGCAGTACTGCTTCACTATGCCGACGAGGTCAGTGTCTACAAAGACGGCACCTTTGTGCCCGTGCTGGGGCCAGAGCACTTTGAGCTGCTGGTCAAAGACCCCAGCCGTTTTTCGGTTAAGCATATCGAAGTCACCGGGGTTCGCAGTCAGGTCTTTCGAGAACTGGAGGAAATTTTGCGGGGCGGGGTTGGCAAACCACGCGGTCGATCAGGGGTGCGTAACCTGACGGTGCTGTCGGTGGTTAAACCGCTGATTCAGTTCGTGCGTAAGCTGCCCAACTTTACCCTCAAAACCCGCCGCATCAGTGAGTCATCCCGAGGGGTGCTGCAGACTTTGCTCCACACCCAGGAGCCAGATGAGCTGCTGTTTAAGGCGCTGCCCCAGGCCTGTAACCTGGAGCCGATCATTGTCTCAGGGGAAGATGACGGCACCATAGCCCGCACCTTCCGGGAGCGGCTGGTGGAAGCGTTAAGGGAGATTAACGCCGCCTACGATACTCTGCTGGGGGAATGCCGAGATCTGCTCTACAGCGCCTTTGGGGTACATAGCGACCAGACCCAGCTGCGCCATGATCTACAGTTTCGCGCCAGTCGGCTGTTGGGGAACTGTGTAGAAGCCAGCCTCAACCGCTTTGCCCGCGCCGCCGCAGATGACACGGTGAGCGAGCGCCAGTGGCTGGAGGCTGTGGTGATGGTAGTGGCCGATAAACCGGCAGAATCCTGGACGGATGAAGATGTCACCCGGTTTGAGCTGAATCTCAGCGACCTATCTCGCCGGTTTAAGAACCTGGAGGCGCTGCAGGCGACCGTTAAAGCCCAGGGCAAAGGAGGGTTTGAGGCTCGACGGCTGACGGTGACTCGCCCCGACGGCACAGAGGTGAACAAACTGGTGTGGGCCGATGATGAGCACCAGGCCAGGGTAGACCCGGCCATTGATGAGTTCTTCCAGCGGTTCCCGGATACTCAACTACGGGAGGCACTGCTGACTCGCCTAACCGAGCGCATGTTTGATCAGGCAGAATTATCACAAGAGGTCAATCGCCCGATTCCCACCAGACGTCGCCGGAC
>CAZPYG010000254.1:3995-6265 GCA_964590465.1 uncultured bacterium
AGGCAGAATTATCACAAGAGGTCAATCGCCCGATTCCCACCAGACGTCGCCGGACTCGAAGAGGCTAAATGGCAACTAACACCCCCACAAGAAAGAAAAATTTCTCAAGTTTCTCTAAAAAAGAAGCCTTCAAACAACTCGGTCTGACGGACCTGTTGCCCTGGACGATGGAGGCCGACCCGATCCCACCCAGCCCCTTCTTTCAGGAACATCTGAAGCGCCTGCAGCAGCACTTTGACCTGGAAAGTACAGAAGAGTCAAAAAAGCTGTTGATTGATGCTATCGCCAGCGAAGCCCTGGAAGGCATTGAGCGCATCAAGCTCTGGAAATCGGCCCCTCTGGAAGGGGAAACCACCTGTGGCGTTGCCGATTATTTAGGCGCAGAGCGGAAGCGATATCTGGAAGCGCCCTTTCTCTGCATTATTGAAGCTAAAAAGGATGACTTTGAGCAGGGGATGGCTCAGTGCCTGGTGGAAATGCAAGCCTGCCAGTGGGAAAACCAACGCCTGGGGCTGAGCCCTGAAATTTTTGGCATCGTCACCAATGGCAGCGGTTGGGTATTTTACCGGCTGATGCCTGGGGGGGAGGTCTATGAGACGCTGCTGTATTCTGTGAATGATTTAGCCACATTAATTGGTGCGCTCCATGACATTTTTCTTCAGTGCGAACGCTATCTAGAAGATTTCTGAGAAAAAAGTAGGGGCGAAGCATCTGGTCAAAATTTACTGGACAAGTTACGTCAACTCTCTCCCAGATGCTTCGCCCCTACAGCGAATGCGGAATATTCGGTAAATTCTTTTTCAGAGACCACCTTAGAAGTATCGGCTTGGGAGACCTGCCATGCATAGTCTAAAGCCCCATGTTGAGCAGACCGATCCGCCCCGGCCTGCCAGAGAAACCCTGCCCACCATGTATGACCTATCGAGCGAAGACCCAGAGGAACCGGGCTTGCCAGACGTTGGCGATAGCCCGCCCCGAGGCGTATATCATTATCTTCAACCCCAGTTATTGAGCGCAACCCTGAAGCTATCGACTTATACCGAAGACGAAGTATTCAGCGTAGGGGACATGAACCTCTACTACGATGTAGACCATCCCCGCTGGTATAAACGACCTGATTGGTTTGCTGTTGTTGGCGTACCCCGCCTCTACGAAGGCCGGGATATGCGGTTGAGCTATGTAGTGTGGCAAGAGCGAGCGAATCCGTTTGTTGCGGTAGAGCTGTTATCTCCCGGTGCTGAGAAAGAAGATTTGGGCCAAACAGTGCGGGATGAGGGGGATTCAGCTAATTCAGAAAGCGATGTTCCACCGACAAAGTGGGTGGTTTATGAGCAAGTTCTACGGATTCCCTATTACATTCTTTTCGACCGTTACACCAACCATTTGAGAGCATTTCGTTTAGAAGGTGGGCATTATCAGCCCCTTGATGTAACCGACCAGCGTATTTCTATCCCTGAGTGGGAGATGAGCCTGGGCGTTTGGCAGGGTAGCCATCGAGGCATTGAACGCTTGTGGCTACGATGGTTTGATGCCGAAGGCCAGCTAATTCCTACGGCTGAGGAGCGAGCTGACCGCCTGGCCCAGCGATTGCGAGAGCTGGGAATTGACCCGGATAACGTTTGAGGAAACATCCAATGGTGTTAACTGTTAGCCGAGATTATATTGAGCTGCCCCCAGGCAGTACAGTCACCTTGACTTACCAAACCTGGGAAGACTACGAGGCGTTGCTAGCCAGCCGTCGTGACGCCGCCGCCATCAAAATTCGCTACAACGCCCATACTCAACAGATTAAGCTCATGGCACCCATGGCTGGTCATGGTAATCGTAGTCAGACCCTGGCAGATCTGGTGACGGCTTTGTTACGGCACCAAAATCGTAACTGGCACGGCTTTGACCCCGTTACCTTAAAACGGCTCCGCGAAGCTGGCCTGGAACCTGACACCTGTTTCTATATCGAGAATTGGCAAGCGGCCATTGGGAAAGAGCGAATTGATCTATCGGTTGATCCGCCCCCTGATCTGGCAATCGAGGTGGATATAACCTCCTTAACTGACCTGGAAATCTACCAAATTCTGGCCATTCCTGAAGTTTGGGTCTATCGCCAGGGGCAGCTCAGCATCTATGTTCTTACGGCCAACGGTTATGAAGACCGTGCTACTAGCCCAACGTTTCCAACCGTGGATGTCAAGCATCTGTTGCCTGAGTATGTCGAAAGAGCCTGGTCTGCTGGCTCTAGCGTTGCCCTGCGGGAGTTTGAGCAGGTTCTCAAG
>CAZPYG010000255.1:0-6258 GCA_964590465.1 uncultured bacterium
GCGGGGTCGCTGCCTTCCACGAAGTAGGGGGTGTAGCCGTAGCCCCGGAACAGGGCTTCAAGCTCCTCATGGGAAATGCGGGCCAGGATGGTGGGGTTGGCGATTTTGTAGCCGTTCAGGTTAAGGACGGGCAGCACCGCCCCATCCCGCGCCGGGTTGATGAACTTGTTAGAGTGCCAGGCGGTGGCCAGGGGTCCAGTTTCCGCCTCGCCGTCGCCGACGACGCAGCAGGTAATCAGGTCGGGATTGTCGAGAACGGTGCCGTAAGCATGAGACACGCTGTAGCCCAGTTCGCCCCCTTCGTGGACGGAACCGGGGGTCTCGGGCGTGACATGGCTGCCGATGTGACCAGGGAAGGAAAACTGCTTGAAGAAGCGCTGCATTCCTTCGTAGTCTTCGCTCTTATCGGGGTAAATCTCGCTGTAGGTGCCTTCCAGATAAACCGGACCGAGAACGCCGGGGGCACCATGGCCAGGACCGGCCATGAAGATCATGTCCAGGTCGTACTTTTTAATCAGCCGATTACAGTGAATGTAGGTAAAGCTGAGGGCGGGGGAGGCCCCCCAGTGGCCCAGCAGACGGTGCTTCACCTGTTCCGGCTTAAGGGGTTCTTTCAACAGGGGATTATCTCGCAGGTAAATCATGCCCACGGCCAGGTAATTACAGGCTCGCCAGTAGGCATGGATTTTGCGCAGTTCTTCCTCTGACAGAGCTTGGGTTTGGGGAGGCGTTGCTACAACCATAAGATCGTCGATTTAAACTGTTAACGACTTTTCTAAGAGCACACACGGGTTTGAGGATACAAAAGAGTACTCAATCATCATCTCCAAACCTGCTAAAGTGCGTTATTTGATTTCCAATAGGGTTATCTGCGAATTTTTCCCAGGAGATAGGTCCTCTTACGACCTTTTTCTAATTCATAAAACAGTGCCGGTTATCTAAGTACGTTCATCATCTAAAAGTATCAGTGAAATCTTAAGTACTGGTTAAAGCATGTTGAGAAATAGTGGTGCCCTAAATCCAACGATCTTCAAACGCCTGAATGCCACCGCTAAAGGTTTTCCACTCGCTATCATTACTGAAATAGAGTACTACCTGAGAAATACTACTTCTAGTCATCTAGACATTTTGTTGCTTCTCAAAACCCAAATAATACTTTGAAAAGTGCTAATTCAGTCGGAATAATCCTGAAATCTGAAGACTTCCTTAAGTATCTATTTAAGGGGAGATATTCGGACTTCTTAAATATTTGCCCTTTAGAAAACTTTTCAGGTAAGGTCTAACCAAACCTATCTTGTAATGTAAGGAGCGAAGGCTGTGGCGATTGTACCTGAGCGATTATTTGCCAAAGCCAACGAGCGTGGTCTAGTTTGCATTCCTTCCGACAGAGGAGAGCATCGCATTCATCCCAACACCAGGACGCCTGACTGGGAACTGATTTATCAGAAGGGAGCCTGGGTGCTGGTTGTCCATGGCCTGCCTCAAATGCAGGTTTCGCTATGAGGAAGCCCTGAAGTTTCTGGATCAGCTTGCAAAAATCGAAAGTGCCGTGGCTTAGCGCCAGTTGGCAAAAATCAGGCAACTATTATTGATGGGGGCAGGTACTGGGTATCGGGTTTCAGGTTTCAGGAATAGTTGATCGACGCGATAGAATACCAGACTGGAGATGTCTCCTGGAAGACGGCAGGCCCGGTAAAAGCCATGACATGCTTTTTGCAGATGAGCTGACAACGCCAATGGATATTACGGATTCCACCAAAGACTTAATTCAGAAGGCCCAGGCTCTTAAAGAAAAACATCCCGACCCTGTTTCCCAGGCGTTCATTGACTTTTATTGCCAGTGCCGCCAGGGGATGGACTACCTCTTTCCCGTTAGAGTAAAAGAGTCGGTGCGCTTGCTGGATGTTTTGCAATGGTTCTGCGACTGTGTCGATCAGGGAGGACCTTCTACGCTGATTCAACTCATGTGGAAGGATGTCGTCGGTCCTTCCCTGGCAGAATTTCAGGCTGATGAGGCGGTAGAGTCTCACCTGTTGGACCTGTTTCAGCAGGGCGACCTGAAAGACCATATTCGCCAATGGGACTTAGAGCGTCGGGCAGACGGAGGTGTTAACCTCACCCTAAGGACGGTTCTTAAAGAGATCCAAGAACTGGAACAGGCTTAACAACAGCGAGACATAAATGGCAAAATTTAAAGATTAGTGACACTTTGTTCCCAGTGAAAAACTCTCAAAATATTTATTTGAAGATATAGGTGTCGGTTTCTTGTAATACAAGCTGGCTCGCATTTTGCGGCCTTCTTAATCTTCAAGGCCATGGTGTGTGCCCTGGATAGTTGAGGCTAATAGGCTGCTTTGGCGTTTCTGAGCCGGGTAGAAAGACTGCGAATGACCTCCAGGGCAAACAGCGGCGTTTCCTGAGCCAGAAAAAGAAAGTGGGCTTTGTCCAGAACGGCTAACTGGCAATCGGTTTTTGCCTTAGCTGTAGATGCTCGGGTATGGGGAATTTGTACCAGAGCCCCTTCGCCAAATACGTCACCGGGCTCGATAGTTTCAAACACCGCCCCGGACACCCAAAGCTCGACTTCGCCCTCCACAACGCCATACATAACATCTCCGGTTTCGTTGATCTCGAAAATAGTCTCCCCTGCCTTGAAGGTCTGGATATTGGGGGAGGTTATGAACAGCTCGATGACTTTCGTTGGCTCTAGCATCATTATGGGCCTGAAATGCGATAGCTCCAAAATTTTATAGCTGCCCGTATCCCGAAAAGTTAATCGAAAGTTAAGGCTTGAAGCGATTATTTTCTACTACGAGATCAACAATAAGTCTACAGGTCTCTTAATAGGTGCTTAATTTCGGTCTGAAAGCATAAGAATATTGCTATGGGTACGCCTAGTCCGAGAAACTTCCGTCTTGCCAGGTTTTGTAGTTAACCCCACAACCTTACGGAGCCCTCTATGAGCCCCCTGACTCACCGCACCAAAATTGTCGCCACGATTGGGCCTGCCAGCGATTCTCCCGAAAAAATCAAAGCCATGATGCTGGCGGGCATGAGCGTTGCCCGGCTCAACTTTTCCCACGGCAGCTACGACGATCACGCCCAGCGCATTCAAGGGTTACGCGCCATTTCTGAAGAATTAGAACTGCCCCTGACCCTGCTGCAGGACCTGCAGGGACCAAAAATTCGCGTCGGTGATCTGCCCGGTGAAGGTGTTGAATTGCTGCCAGACGCTGCGTTGACCCTGGTTCCCCTAGAGGAATTCAGCGAACAGCCAAATACCGTCGCCATCGACTATCCCTACGTGGCAGAAGAGGCGGAACCCGGCACCCAGGTGCTGCTAGATGATGGCCTGCTGGAACTGGAAGTAAAAGAGATTCAGGGCAATGCGGTGATCTGCCGGGTGGTTACGGGCGGCATTCTGAAAAGCCATAAAGGGGTGAACTTTCCTACCCTGAATTTGCGGCTGCCCTCTATGACCGAGAAGGATAAGCAGGATCTGGAGTTTGGCGTTGAGCAGGGGGTGGATATCATTTCCCTCAGCTTTGTGCGGCGAGCCGAGGATGTGCAGGAACTGAAGGCGCTGTTGAAGGAAAAGGGGGCTGATATTCCTGTGCTGGCCAAACTGGAGAAGCCCCAGGCGATCGCAAATCTCGAAGCCATCGTCAACGAATGCGACGCCATCATGGTGGCCCGGGGGGACCTGGGGGTGGAGATGAGCCCCGAAAAGGTGCCTCTAATCCAGAAGCGCATTATTCGCCTGTGCAACCAGAAAGGAATCCCCGTCATTACCGCCACCCAGATGCTCGACAGCATGATTCGCAACCCCCGCCCCACCCGGGCCGAGGTCAGTGACGTGGCCAACGCCATCATGGATGGCACCGACGCGGTGATGCTCTCCGGGGAATCCGCTGTTGGGAACTATCCCGTGGAGTCCGTGCAGATGCTGGCCCGCATCGCCACCGATGTGGAACCTGAAGCCGAATACATCAACTATCCTCCCCCGGAAATCAGCGACCCCCACGCCATCAGCGAAGCCCTCAACGCCATTGACCAGGTGATTGACCTGCGCTGCATCGTCACCTTTACGGAAACGGGCCATTCTGCCAAGCTGGCTGCCGCCGAACGACCCAGTGTGCCAGTGGTTGCGGTCACCGAAAATTACCAGGTCTACCATCGCCTGAACCTGGCCTGGGGGGTAAAGCCCCTGCTGGTGGAACACCTGGCCGATACCATCGACGGCATGTTTCAGCAGATTGACCGTTGCCTGGTGGAAAGCAACCTGGCGATATTGGGGGACAAAGTGCTGATTATGGGAGGAATTCCCATGCACAAGGCCGGGTCCACGAATTTTTTGAAAATCCACACCATCGGTGAAGGCTAAAATTGTAGCCATGATTCTGGCGAGACCTTTAGACACGCCCTATCTAAGTTTGCTCATGTCTAGATTGGAGGAGTGGTAAAAACGGGCTAGCAAACATGGCTGCTTGAACACGACCTGGCAGATTTAGGCGACTTAAAATGCTAGTCACGTGATTTTTGACGGTGCGCTCTGAAATAAACAAAGCCTCAGCAATTTGACGATTAGTTTCTCCCGTGATGATGTGACAGAGTACTTCCTGCTCTCGTTTAGTTAACTTTTGGAGTTCGGGTGGTAGTTGTGTCGGTGAGTTAGCACTGGTAGCAGGTGGCGTGTCAACAGGCTCCCCTTGAATGCAGCCAATGGCCTGTTGAAATAAGCCGGGGCCAAATTGGGTGTACCCCTGGTAAGCCATGCGGATCGCTTGTACAAGTTCTTCTGCATTGGTGTCTTTTAACAGATAACCAATGGCACCGAATCTTACTGCCCGGTGAAGATATTCTGCATCATCAAATGTGGACAGCATTAACACTTTTACATCATCAAACTGTTGACAAATTACTTGAACTGCAGCGACACCATCCATCTCTGGCATACGAACATCTAACAGCACAATATCAGGATGTAATGCCTCAACCTGTTGAATGGCCTGGGTGCCGTTCTCTGCTTCTCCAACGACCTGAATATCTTCGTGGGCTTCCAGCAAAACCCTAAATCCTTGACGAACCAGAGTTTGATCATCCACAAGCAGCAAGCGAATCATGCGATTGACTCCGGTATCGGTATTTGCACCGTAATCAGACAGCCTGCTCCAGGTTCGCTGATCACATTAAATTTTCCATTCAATGCCAATGCTCGTTCTCGCATTCCGAGGATGCCAAAGCCGGTTGAATTTTGGGCTGGGTTAAACCCTTGACCATTGTCTTTAATCACAATGTAAAGCGTATAGTTATGGACGGTTATCTGCAGCGTAACCTCCGTCGCATGACTGTGGAGAATAACATTAGTCAGTGCAGCCTGGACAATACGATAGACTGTTGAGCTAATTTCTACGGAAGGCGGTTGGGGTAGATCAATGGTTACTGCCGGAGTGATGGCCGTTGTTGTTTGAAACTCCTTGATTAAGGTTGCGATCGCACTTGCCAGGGAATTGCCTAGCAACCAATCACTTCGCAGCATCGTCAAGGACTGTCGCACTTCTTGTAGGGCCTGAGCACAGAGCGATTTTGCTGTCTGAAAGAAAATGTTGGCTTGTTCGATCTGGTTCGTACTCAATAGGTGCAAGCCACTACCTAGCTGCACACTTTGAGCCGTGAGCGTATGTCCCAAAGCATCGTGAATTTCACGAGCAATGCGATTGCGTTCCTGCAGGGCAGCTTGATCTTCAATCCGTAGAGAATAGTCTCG
Source organism: uncultured bacterium (assembly GCA_964590465.1). GTDB lineage: Bacteria > Cyanobacteriota > Cyanobacteriia > Phormidesmidales > Phormidesmidaceae > CAZPYG01. Next base: position 5,768 of record CAZPYG010000255.1, read on the forward strand.
TAGTTGAGATAACGTAACCGCTAAACGCTCGCGACCTTGATTTTCTGATACCAGAGCATTTACAAATAACCAAACAAAAGCGAGTATCATGCCATAGTAGATAACTGAACAAAGTTTGAAAAACAAGAGACTGGTATCAGTAGGGAGAACAGGGCTACCCAACCACACATTAAGCGGATTGATAAAGGTCGTATCTAAGACAAATAGGTTAAAAATAAATAGAGCATAGACACCCACCACCACCCCAAGACGACCCAATAGGTCAAATCGTTGTGCACTTCGGAGCACGAGCACCGCGCCTAAAATTGGAAACGTGACAATTGATTTGCCAACTAAAACCGGTAGCCCGATTAGCCCAAATTCTACCAGAGTGTAGCCGACGACATAGAAACGTTTATCTTTGACCGGTTTTATTAGCCCCAATAACGTCAAAGTGCCTATACAAACTATTGTCAGAACAGGGAATTGGGGGAATATATCGATTACCCCAG
>CAZPYG010000256.1:0-6204 GCA_964590465.1 uncultured bacterium
TATTCCACCCCGGCAGAATCTCACCAATCACATCGAGTTCAACGCCGCGACTGGTTTGTTCGCCCGTTTGAATGCTGAAGAGGGGATCGACCGGGTCGGCAGTCAGCACGTTACTTTTGGTGATGTCAAACAGGGCCAACGAGGCCGCCAGACGCCCCTCCAAAAATTCTTGCTTGACGCCAATTTCGAACTGCTGCCCCCGTTCGGGCTCAAACGGTTCGTCGGTGCGACTGCGACCAAAAAATTGCGGATTGAAGGAGCGTGACCAGTTGAAGTACAAAGAGGTGCGATCAAAGGGCTGGTAAACGATGCCCGCCCGAGGCGAAAAAGCTACTTCCGAGAAGGAATTGTTGGTGGTGTTGGTGAAGCGATCGCGATAAAAGATATCGCTCCAATCCAATCGTCCACCTAACAGAATTTTGAGATTGGGCGCTACCTCAATTAAATCCTGTACATATAATCCGAGGGTGTTGTTGCCGTATTCTTCCGCAAAATTAGGCGAAAAAGTACCCGGCTGCGCACCATAAACGGGATCAAGAATATCAATCGAGTCGAGGGATGCCGAGAAGAAGTCATAGGCAAAAAATAGCCGACTCAGGTCTAAGCCCAGGAGTAACTGGTGGTCGATGGAGCCAGTTTGAAACTCGCCAATAAACTCATTTTGGAGCTGATAGTTTTGCTGTGATTCATCCGAACGGGAAGCCCTGCGGGGCAAAGTGCGGCGATCGGCTTCTAGAGGTCGCAAGTTCACTTCTCTAACATCGTTTTCTGCCAGGGTGACGCTGAGCCCCTGCCGAAACTGCCAGTTATCGCTAAAGTCATGCTCCAGAATGTAGCCCCCGCGAAAGGCATTCACGTTAGCATTGTTGAAGTCAGGCTCTCCCAAAAAACGGCTGATGGGCAGGTCTAGAAACTCAGGTTCCGGACGAAAACCGCGATCGAAGGTGTATTCGTAATTCTGGTATTCCAGTTCTGTGGTTAAGCGGGTGCGATCGCTAATATCCCAGGCCAGGGTCGGCGCGACAAAGATGCTCTCGCTATCGGTGAAGTCTCGAAAACTCCCGGCATTCTCATAGGCCAGGTTCAGGCGGTAGCGCAGCGATCGATCCTCATTCAAGGGTCCGGTCAAATCTACGGTGGGACGGTAAAAGCTGTCACTGCCCACGGTCATTCCCAGTTCGTAGGCGGACTCAAACTGCGGCTGCTCCGTAATGGTATTAACGATACCCCCTGGCTCAAAGGCTCCGTAAAGAACTGACGCTGGCCCTTTAAGCACTTCGATCTGCTCAATGTTGGCCACATCGCGGGGGCTGAGAAAACCAAAGTCTCGAAACCCATTCCGCAGGCTGGTGCCCTGGCGAAAGCCGCGAATGAAAACCTCATTCGACGACAGCCCACCATACCCCGGCGACGCCTGTACCCCGCTGACAAAGTCCGCCACCTCGTTCAACCGTACCACCTGAGCATCTTCCAGCACCTGACGGGGAATCACCTGAATGGACTGGGGAATATCCCGCAAGGGAGCATCAATCCGAGTGCCTGTGGTGGCGCGAGGGACATAATAGCTGTCTTCCTGTTCTCCCGTTACAGTAATTTGAATGGTATCGTCTTCGCTCTGAGCCAGTCCTTCCTGACTAGGGAGCACACTTAACACCAAGCCAGTAGAATCGGCAGTAAACTCTCCGATAGGGGGCGCATCCGCTCCGGTGATGGAAACCTGGACACCGCCATCGGTTGTCTCGGTCACACTCACCAGGGCAATGCCTTCTGCCGGGTCAAACGCCTCGAAAGCTTCTTCCTCTGGCAGGTCCAGCACCGCATTGGGGATCTCGGCAATCAGGGCGTTGCCCACCGTTGCTGTCGTCGGAGTCGCGAGGTCGCCCGCAGCCGTTTCCAGCACCACGCTCAACCCTGTCTCTGTCGTCTCGACCCGAACGCCGGTAATCTGTACTGGGGTCGCCTCAATCTGCGCCATCCACTCATCCACCGTTGTCGCCGATTGGGAAATGGATGGGGGGATGGAGGGATGAGGAGATAGGGGGATAGAGTGATCGGACTCATCCACCCGCTCACCCTCCCACTCATCCACCCTCCCACTTTCCTGGGACAAACCTGGCTGGCTAGCTAAACCAAAACACACAGCCACCACGCTGCTCGTGACGCTAAACCGCAACCACATCCACCAGTCGATTTTCATCACTCCACACACCTAATTGAGACTTAAATCAGAATTGTTCTCAATAGATTAGGTTGCGGCGGATTTCACCGAAAGCAATTTTGGATCAGTTCGGGAATAATTTTGCGCCTTAGCCGGAATAGTTTGGGTATTGGGTGTCAGGTACTGGGTGTCGGGTATTGGGTATTGGGTATCGGGTGTCGGGTGAGACCTGGTTGCGCCCGGGATCTGAAACCTAGAACCTAGAACCTGAAACCTAGAACCTGGCACCTGAAACCTTAGACTTCTTCACTGGCTATAATTTTCTTACCAGGTAAGAGGTTGATGATAATGCCCACGGTTACTGTTTCTGATAAAGGTCAGGTCGTCATTCCGGCAGCGATTCGTAAACGCTTGGGAATCACCCCTGGTAGCCAGCTTACCTTTACGTTGGAAGGTAATACCATTCGGGTCGAAGTCAAACGTAAGCAAACAACTACCACCATCGACGAAGGCTTTGGTATGTTGGTGTGCCCTCCCGGTTCGACCAGACGATTACAAGACTTTGATGTTGCCCAAGCTATGCAAGAAGACAATCATGAACGCCGTTGATACCAATATTCTGGCCCGGTTTTATGTCGATGATCCCAACGACCCAGAAGCCCAAGCACAACGCCCTCTGGCTCGCCAGGTTTTGGCCGAATCTACCAGTGTATTTGTGCCGCTCTCGGTCATCCTGGAACTGGAATGGGTGCTGCGGGCCTTCTATGGTTTCAGCAGTCATGACTTTGTGCGAGTCGTCCGTCATTTGCTGGGGTTACCCCACGTTACGGTTGAGCATTGGGAACGGGTCGCTGACGCGCTTGAATGGCATCTACAAGGTTTAGATATGGCTGACGCTTTACATTTAGCCGCCAGTCACCACTGCGAAAACCTCATGAGTTTTGATGATAAGCGCTTCGCCCGCCGAGCCCAGAGGCTGCAATTAAAGCCATCTGTATTAGTACCCATGAGTCAGTGATGACCAGGAGAGCAACATCCTTGCACAACAAGCCCTGCATCGTCAGCCTTCAGAAGCGCTGTGATTTTTGAGCCGTAGACTTTAAACCTGGCACTTAACACCTTGCACCCTAAACCTTAAACCTCCTACCATTCTCCATCTGATAAGACTTGGGGTTTTGTCCAAACTTACGGCGAAAGGCGGCGGCGAAGCGGCTACGGTTAGCGTATCCTACAGCCTGGGCGACTTCTTCAACTTTCAGGTCTCCCTGGAGTAGCAAGTGGCGGGCCTGCTCCATGCGGCGATCGTATACATAGCCAAAAACTGTGGTGCCAAACACCTGTCGAAAGCCTCGCTTTAGGGTGCAGTCGTTCAGCCCAACCTGGTGAGCCAGGGCCTGTAATGTGGGCGGGTTATGAAACTGGCGCTGCAATATGGCTTTGGCGGCATGGATGCGATCGCGATTGTCTCCATCCAGGCAATAGACTTCGGGCAGTGTTGCTGTATCTTCAGTAGATTGCTCTAGCCACAGGGCAATCAGTTCCAGACATTTGCTTTCCAGATGGAGCTGCTTGATGACGCCTTGAAACGGACAGTTGAGAATTTGCTGCAGGGCCCTCTGCATGGCTGGCGTGATCGAGCGCTTGCGGGAAAAGAGCAGGGTTTCATTCCCGGCTACAAGCCGCTGCACTTCAGGGGAAAGGCTATCGTGATGGTGACCAATCATCGCCTGAAACTGAGCGGGTTCAAGGTGAATATCAACGGCGACTCTGGGCACCTGGGCCAATTGCTGACTCATCATGCCAGGCATGCACTGTCCAGCAATGTAGTGTTGGCGATTTTCCACAAAGGAATTGTCCCAAAACTTATACACTGACGACAGGTTAAATACCCATTCCAGACAATCAGTGATATCCTCCTGCCTTTCAGACGAGATTAAGTCGTCGTAAAACCGATAGCGGTGTAGCGTCAGGTGAATGCCACTGGGAAGTTCGATGTCCCGCTTATAGCCCTCGCCGATGTTCTCAGGGCAGATGGCGATGCGATCGCAGCTATCCTGCGGATCAACCTGCTGAGAGTGTTGGCGGCTCTCCGCCCACAAATCACACCAGCTTTTGTCTGAAAGGGAGATCGCCATGTCGACTGTATTGAGGCAGGTTTAAAGGGTTGTGTGAGTTGGCACTGATATTCGGACTTTCATAGTCTCTTTTTTGAGAGTAAATGTCAATAAGATGTCATTTTGGCAAGTTTGCCCATCCCTCTAAGTCGAGATCGCCCTGGCCAACTGTCCCCTGCTATCAGACAACTGGCGCGATAAACTGCTCCAGCGAACCCAGACCGCTTGACGCCGCCAGCCAAGATCAAAAAGCATCAAGATCGTCTCGCTCATCCTCCCGCAGTCCGCAGCCCCCATAAGCTCTGCTAAGGGACACGCTCGCAATAAAAGTACCAGTTCCCAACGCGAACCTGACCCATCCACTCATCCACTCATCCACTCATCTACCCATCCACCCATCCACAGCCGACAACCGAGACGTTATTTTCGTGCCGATCCCTAAGGGCTCAGATTTTGCAGCCGAATATCCTTTTTTGTACCTAAATATACAGTTTGCCAAGCTTTACACAACTTTATAGCCCGTCTCCATTGATTGAGTTGATGAAGATGGTCTGCTGTTAGCAGGAACTTCGATCCAATGACCAAACCGAACCCCGGCAGTTCTGACTTCTCCCACTGGGAAGAAGCCGACTACGCCCGGCGTATGCGCCAGCACGATCGCCTGTTTGCCCTCCTGGCGATCGCAGCGGGTCTGATCTTCCTTCAGGGCTACATGATTGCCCCGCTGATTCCCCGTCTGGCTGAAATTTTCAACGTCACCGCCCAGGAAATTGGCTTCATTGTGCCCGCCTACATGCTGTCCTACGCCCTGGCAGCCCTGTTTTATGGCGTCCTGTCGGATCGCTTTGGTCGCTGGCCCGTGATCCAGGCGTCAATGATCGTCTTTATTATCTGCACAGCGCTCACGGCCACCTCACAAACGGCTGGTCAGATGAGCTTCTGGCGACTGCTTACGGGGTTGGGAGCCAGCGGTGTCATTCCCCTGACTTTTGCCCTGATTGGGGATATGTTTCCCTACAACCAGCGAGGAGCAAAGCTGGGCCTGGTGTTTGCCGCGATGGAGGGGGGCATGGCGGCAGGCTCCGCCGGAGGGGCCATCCTGGAACCTTTTGTGGGCTGGCAATTTCTGTTTTTGGGCACCGCTACGGCTGCGGCCCTGGTGCTGTGGCGGCTGCGGCGTTACGGAGCCCTCTTTGATGCGCCTAAGGTGACTACGCTGCCTTCCTTGCAGACCGTCTTTGCCGGGTATCGGGCGGTGTTGTCCAACTTTCGCGGGGGGCGCACCTATGCCTATGTGCTGTGGAACGGCATTTATCATTCGGGGGTATATACCTGGCTGGGATTCTATATGTCTCAGCGCTACGACATGGATGCCCTGCGAATTGGTTTGACCATTTTGGGCTACGGCATTCCGGGGCTAATCTTTAGTCCGCTGATCGGTAAAGCGGTCGATCCCTGGGGCCGTCGCTGGCTGATTCCACCCGGTTTGGGCATGGCAGCCCTGGCCGGGTTGACGATGATTCCCTACATTCCACCGTTGGCTACCACAACGGCAGTGTTGGTGCTGTCCCTGGGCTACGACTTCACCCAACCCCTGTTTGTGGGCATCGTCACCAGTTTGTCGAACGAAGACAACTTGGGGCAGACCATGGGCTTAAAGGTGTTTACCCTCTTTACGGGCTTTGGGGTGGGCAGTTGGTTGTTTGGGGAAGCCCTGCGCTGGGGTTTTGAGCCCGCTCTGGCGATTTTTGCTGGGGTGCAGTTACTGGTTGCGATCGCCGCCGTTCCCCTTTTCTGGCAAGAAAAACAGATCGACCCGTCGCCGACCCTGGCCTCTGAGTAACCGGAATCAGGATGATTTGACCCCATTGGCGATCGCTCACGGTCAAGGGAACGGGGAACGAACTCACCGTAGGCTTTCATCCATTCCGC
>CAZPYG010000257.1:0-6177 GCA_964590465.1 uncultured bacterium
ATAAAACACCACCTCAACCACCAAAACACCCGCCTTTAACAAGCAATTTGTCGAGGCCGATTTTGCCTCATCGCTTTGCAGTCAACCGCGACATCGGAATCACCGTCCCTTGACCGGTTGAATCTGCCACCTTTCAACTCCCTTCAAAGAGATACTGGGATTCCCACAAAAGTTATCCACACCCCAGCCCCTAAGTTAATAAAGATCTAAGTTAAAGATCGCGCGCGCGTAGTTACGCTCATCGAGGGACGTTAAGGCCGGTAAAAGTGTCTTAGGGCCTCGATATTGCGGCCAAAAATCAGACCTAGTGTTCCTAAAGTACCGATATGATCCACAGAAAATGTTCCTAAAGTACCGAAGCAACCCTGCTCGAAACGTTCCTAAAGTACCGAAGCTTTCGCTCCTTAGTGTTCCTAAAGTACCGATATGATCCACAGCCAAGCCATCTGGAAACCGTGAGTTATCCACAGCCCCTGGCCTATTTCTAGAATCTAGAAAATATCTTCTATCTATAAATCTCCTGTTTTATTCCTGTCTGGAAGGTCTCCTATCGTTAAAACACATTATGCTTCGAACCCTCACACCTCGTCTTTTTTTAACTCACCCTAGAAGAAAAGCGTTCCTAAAGTACCGATAGGGATAGTTCCTAGGTTCTATATTCTAGAAAACAGAATCTAGAAAATAAGTGAAGCTATGGGGATGAGGAACTCACCTTCTATTGAGTCTTCATCCGCCTGGTGAACTCGGTCACAAAACGGGTAACTTCAGCGGTCTTTACCCCCTCATCCCGATTAATAAAACTCACCATGTCTGTCTTGGTAGAGTAAACGATGTGATAATCCGGGAGGTGGTCAGATTCTGCGAGCCCCTTAACGATATGCCGGAACTTCCGCAGCGTGCCTTGTGAACCAGACTTCTTAAACAGAAGTTCTAGCGATATCTTCCAAGAGTACTGCCCCCCACAATGCTTTCGTGCGAGTTCGTAAATACGCCGATCGATAGCCTTGCCGAGCCGGAAATAGTCACGGTTAAGGGTAAGAACCTCCCGGTGCTCTACTGCCCGGTAAAGCCATTCCGATAACACGACTTCTACCGCCACCATACGGGAGTCTTTGGGGCTTTTTTCGACGATCCGATAACTTTCTATCAGCCCGAAGCCTTCACGAATTCTAGAACCACCAGTTTTTATGTTGGTAAAAATTTTAGTTCCCGTTAGCCTCTGAAATGCTTGCTCTAGGAGAGCGTAGCTCCTGCCACCAGTATCTCGATTTGTTGCTACTAAAAGGTCATACGCAGTAAGGCGGATCGTCCGACTCACCGATCTGCCTCGATTCATCGCTTCGACCAACTGGCTGATACAGTAAATCAGAATATCTTTATCAAAGATGGTGGCGTGCCCCATCACACTCGGCACCACTTTTACTGAGCTACCGTTATGCTCGTACTGCCGAATCTTTGTGTCAGGTTTTTTGCTCAGGGTGAATAGAGGGTGCTCCATACTCCCAAGATCATCTTTGGGATTGGCGTCTAGAATATCGCAGACAAAAAAATCGAGCTGTCGATGTCTGTCTGGTAAAAGCACTTTACTGGCTGGCATGGAGACCTCAGGGAGAACCCATAAAAAAGTCAGTCCATTGTTGAAAGTTCTCTAGACGTTTGTCCAGCCATCTTCTATTTTCTAGAAACTAGAAATTTGTTTTTAGACTGTAGGTTCTTGCTCATAGAGTCTATGTTCAATAGGTCGCCCATCCAGGTTTTCTACATCGCTTCAGAAGGAGAAGGGCTGTGCCAGCACATACAATTTCAGTCTTCAATGCCAAAGGTGGGGTAGGGAAGACATCGACTGCTTACAATCTCGCGGTAGGGCTCTCGCGATTTCATAACTTCCGAGTCCTTGTGGTTGATATCGATCCGCAAGGTCATGCAGGTGTTGCGCTAGGGGTCGATATCTCTTCCCTTAAGTACCGCATGGACCAGGTGCTGCAGGAGCAAGCATCTATCATTGACGCCATTGTTGAAACCGAAAGTAGGGTAGATGTTGTCCCGTCAAACATTCTGCTCGCAGAAGCGGAGATCCCCATCTCGGGAATGCATGGACGGGAGGTGCTCCTACGACGTGCGATCGCAATTGTCCGTGATGACTACGATGTCATCCTTATGGATTGCCCCCCTAACGTAGGGATCCTCTCAGTGAACGCTTTGATGGCGTCAAAACAAGTCATTGTTCCCGTGGATATGAGCTACCTGGGTCTTCTCGGCATTCCGGTCATAGAGCGGATCCTCTCTCTCATTCGACATCGGCTTGAGCATCCCCTTGAAATTCTCGGTGTCCTCGCTACCCGGTACGACAGTCGCCTTAACATCGCCAACGATGTGCTCATGTCGCTGAAAGACCACTATGGCGAGAGCCTTTTTGAGACAGTCATCCCTGAGACCGTAAAGATTCGGGAAGCGCCAAGCTTCCAATCGTCAATATTCGATCATGCACCAGGCTCTCCTGGTGCTGAAAGCTACCGACAACTAACAGAGGAGGTAGTGAGCCGTGCCAGATAAACAAGGAGCTAAAAAGCGAAGCGGGCTAGGCGGTGCCCCTCTTAGTCTATTCTCGCCCACCACCGATCTGGAGGGGAGGGGAGGCAGCCAACACAAGGAAGTTGAGCAGCCTACCGAGTCGAAAGATAAAATCGTCACCATTGATGAACCACGAAGGTCAAGAAAAGAGGTTCCGGCATCGCCAAACCCAGAGCGAATCTTTCTTGTCGGGGTCGAAGGGAACGATAAAGAGTCCATCGGGCTACAGGTAACAACCGAGATCAATGACTGGCTCGACCGGGTGGTGAAGGCCAGCCGCAGAAAGCACGGCAAAAAACTAAAAAAGCAGGTAATCATCCAAGCAGGGGTAGAGCTTCTTCGATCCATGCCCGTGGATTGGACTGACGTTGGTGATTTGGATGAACTCCGTAGGAAGCTTGGAGAGTTAAGTGCTGCCGTTGGAGAGACTAGAAGATAAAAACTAGAATCCAGAATCTATTTTCTAGAAGGTAGATTTTAGAGAAGGTAACTGCGAGCATAAATAGAAGATCCGCACCTCCTTGAGTTTTCATCCTCTGGGTGCTACCGGATCCTCCAGGTAGCGACATAACTCACCGGAAGGATCCCCCTTGGATGATCACCTCAACTCCCCAAACTACGCGAACTTCCTAAAAGACCTAAAACTTCGGATCCGCACCTCACAGCTTAAAGCTGCCCTTTCAGTTAACCGGGAGCTTATCCTCCTGTACTTGCAGATCGGAAAAGACATCCTAGAGCGCCAGGACGAGGAAGGGTGGGGGAGTAAGGTCATCGACCGCCTATCCCGTGACCTAAAGCTTGAATTCCCAGAGATAAAGGGCTTCTCCTCCAGAAATCTTAAGTATATGCAAGCATTTGCGCGAGAGTTCCCTGAATCTGAAATTGTGCACCAGCTTAATGCACAAATCCCCTGGAAACACACCTGCACCATCATCAATAAGGTTAAGTCACCAGAGCAGCGCCAATGGTACATGCAAAAGACTATCGAGCATGGCTGGAGCAGAAACGTGCTGGCCTTTCAGATTGAGAGTAACCTCTATGAGCGGCAGGGGAGGGCGATCACCAACTTCCACGAAACACTTCCCCCGACACAATCTGACCTCGCTCAAAGCCTCCTTAAATCGGAGTACAACCTTGAATTCCTCCAGATGAAGGAAAAAGCCCATGAGCGAGAGCTTGAAGATGCCCTGGTAAACCATATCCAGAAATTTCTCCTAGAACTTGGCGTTGGCTTCTCCTTCATGGGCCGCCAATACCGAGTCGAGGTAGGCGATAGCGAGTTCTTTATCGATCTTCTCTTCTACCACGTTCGTCTTCGGTGCTACGTGGTGATTGAGCTAAAAACCACCGAGTTTCGCCCCGAGTACACGGGCAAAATTAACTTCTACGTCAATGTCATTAACGACAAGTGCCGACACCCAGATGATGCGCCTACCATCGGCATTGTTCTTTGCCGCTCCCATAACGAAGCAGTAGTTCAGTACGCGCTGCAAGGATTTTCACAACCCATCGGCGTTGCCACCTACCAACTCACCGATACCCTTCCTGAGGCAGTAAGACAGGGGCTACCCTCACCCAAGGAACTCCAGCGGGAGCTAGAGGCCGTGGCAGAAGCATTTGAGAAAGAGCACCCTTAAAAATGACCGATAACTAAGATAAAGCCCTCCCTTATCTCAGTTATCTTTCATCGTGGTCGTTCCTCCATCAGTCACCTCCTGCGGCTCTTCCTGCCAAAGGTTCGTCGTCTGCCGCAAGCTCCGATAGTTCCCACCACCAAAAATGAGGTGGTCCAGTATCGGAAGGCCAACAATATTGGCGCTTTTTAGTAACTGCCTGGTAAGCGCAATATCCTCTGGACTTGGATCCAGATTCCCTGACGGATGATTATGCGCCACGATGATTCTCGTGGCCCCCAGTTGAAGGGCCGCACTAAAGATGTCCCTTGGCTGGGCCAAGGTCTCTGTCGGCGTTCCACGGGTGAGGACTTTCGTGGTAAGGAGCTGATGCCTGATATTAAGACACACGATGGCAAAGTGCTCCCGCGTCTCCCACATCAGATCCTGGGTAAGCGCTGACGCTGCAAGGGACGGATCATCAATGATGGTTCGCTTTGCGGGACCGCGATAGAACACACGCTTCCCAAGCTCTACCGCTGCCAACACCATCGCAGCTCTCGCCGGTCCTATCCCCGGTATCTTAAGAAGCTCCTCCACCGTGACCCGCTGAAGCCGTTCCAACGCATCAACCTCTCCATTCTGCAAGGCTTGAATCACCGACTGCGCTAAACCAAAGGAGGAAAGCCCGGAAGCCCCATGGCCCGTGCCAAACAAGATCGAGAGAAGCTCAGCGCTAGAAAGAGCCTTTGCCCCATGGAGAAATAAACGCTCCCGTGGTCGTTCGTCTTCGGGAATATCTTGGATCCGGAAGGTAAACTCTGGCCGTGAAAGATCGGCCTCTGCGTAAGATATGCTCCCTTCCTCAAGGGGCTTATCCCAGAGCACAGCCTCTTCTAGGCCAGAAGGAGAAAACAACTCAGAAGTGGATGCCTCATGCGAGCGCCTCGTCATCCCTGCCCAGCCTCACTATTGAGTTCGTGAGTTCAGCTTTAGAAGCGATAAGCCCTTCGGCATCCTTACCGATCGAGAATCAGGAAGGTTAACTAGACGAAGGTCTCCGCTCCTTCAGGTAATCGTCCTAATAAACTCCTTACCAACTCCAAATCTGAGCTGTAAATCAGAAGAATGGAGAACCCCCTTGAAATAGGCATCTCCAGCGCCAATTTGAAGAAAAATCAATTCCAAGGTGAAAGGGGAGGGGAGCCTGCCATGCTAGAGCAGCTGAGTAATGCTCAGCCCCTCGCATAGGTACGTAAGACTGCGCATGACCTATGGCTTCTTTAGTCCAATTATTAGTTCATAAAAATCTACACGGCGTGAAACACCCTCCGAGCAAAGCTTCTGAGAGCTGAGCATTGTATTTGTAATCAGCCGGTCGCAGGTTCGAGTCCTGTCACCAGCTTTTCACTCTAAACCCCTGGGATTGGAATGTTCCAGGGGTTTCTGTCAGATCCGGACAGGAATTTTTTTTTAGTACCGGTGTCCCATAGCGATGGCAGCGGCGGTTTGAGGGGCTCTTCTCAACCCCGTTAGGCTGCATCTTCGGTTGCATCTTCGACATTGACGGCCCAAAAAATACCAGGCCTGCCCGGGGCCCTGAGTTTACAGGCCGGACATTCGCAGGTTGCCCCACCCGCAACGATGGTGAGATATTTGATTTCTGCATGAATCGAGAATTCGCTTACCGGCAGCCCCAACATCTTTTTGATGTGGGACTCTAAGGGGCGACAGGCGCGGCGAGCATAGCTCTGTCCTTCGCGTTCGGAGTAAATGACGTAATCGGAAAGCCAGGTGTTATTCATGGAAGCGACATTGTCAGGCGACTGAGCAACTCTCTTAAAGGTGAGATTTGAACTCCCCCTTAGGATAGATGCCAGCTCATAATGCCCTAAAACGGCGCAACTTTTTCACCTGATTTAGACACATTTGCCGTCATCGCAGTCTGGTTTACTTGCTTACCTGGTTTTATCAGACAGATCAGCCTATTTTT
>CAZPYG010000258.1:0-6123 GCA_964590465.1 uncultured bacterium
CGCTCAGCCTCATTCAGACCAATCTCAGAAATTGAGCGATCGCCAAAAAACTCTCTCAAGTACTTCAGCAGCCCTCGATATTTGTCTAAGGTTGCTTCTGTGACCGTTTTGGCTTTGAACTGGATGAACTCCTCAAATAGCTCTGGTACAGAAGTTTGTAGATGGCTCCGCAGCTCCATCTTGTAGCGCTTGAGGGTTGGATCGAAATGGCCAGACAGAATATCTAACTCAATTTGGGTCGCCTTAGCTGCCGCTACCCGGCGATTGGTGACGGAGTCGGGCAGACCGATGAACAGAAAATAGCGTTGCCCCTCATGCCGCCAGCCCAGACGGAGACGCCCGCGATCGGCTGTAACAGAAACGGTTCCTTTCTTCGCTTTAGCAGTTTTCGGTTTGGTCGTTTTAGGCATCTGGGTATTCTCCAACGGGATCGAACTGGATCGATCCACCCTGACTTTCGATCCATTTTCGATCCAAATTAGGCCTAAAGTGATCCAAAATGACCCAAAACTTTACCGAAGACCAACCAGGACATACATCAAATCAACCTCTTGATTACCCGTGAAATGGTTGTTCTAGCGATGTTTGAGAGAATGGAGAATAGGAGATTCGAACTCCTGACCTCTGCGGTGCGATCGCAGCGCTCTACCAACTGAGCTAATTCCCCTTGTGTGTGATGCACCTTCAACGGTGCGATTGGCCTCCGGCCACCCTGCGCCTTTCAGAGGAGTCTTGCCCATGGGAACCCAGAGTCCTACAAACCAGGTGAATTCCCGGCGACAATCAGTATCTTAGCAAAGAGCAAAATTACATTGAAGACTAAATCCAGCTTTTTTTAGGCGACCCGTAGGAGTCTTCTTCAATGGATAGAGAAAGAAGTCCTCGGGTCGCCTGGTTAATTTACTGTTCCGCCAGAGCCTTCCAGGTCTCCTCCCGGTCTAGCTTCATGACGATAACCCCGAGGGGAGGTAGGGTCAAATCCAGGGAGTAAGGACGGCTGTGGAAGGACCAATCCTCAGACCACTTGCCCCCCAGGTTGCCCATGTTGCTGCCGCCGAATTCCCGGGCATCGCTGTTGAACAGTTCTTTGTAGTAGCCCTTCTCCGGCACACCAATACGGTAATGGCTATGGGGTTGGGGGGTAAAGTTACACACGATGACTAAAAAGTCGCCGCTTTCCTGATCTCGCCGCAAGAAAGACACCACGCTGTGGCGATTGTCGCTACAGTCGATCCACTCGAACCCGGCCTGGTCAAAGTCCTGGGTGAACAGAGCGGGTTCGCTGCGGTAGAACTCATTGAGCTTGGCGATAAAGCTTTTGTGGCTCTGGTGGGGTTGGTACTGCAGCAGGTGCCACTCCAGATCACCCCAGACGTTCCATTCACTCCACTGGCCAAACTCCATACTCATGAATAGGGTTTTCTTGCCGGGATGGGTAAACATATAGGTGAATAGACAACGCAGATTCGCAAACTTCTGCCATTCATCCCCCGGCATTTTACCCAGCATGTTGCTCTTGCCATGCACCACCTCATCGTGGGAGAGGGCCAGCATAAAGTTTTCCGTAAAGGCGTACCAGATGCTGAAGGTCACGTTGTTCTGGTGGAACTGCCGGAACCATGGGTCCATGTGGAAGTAGTCCAGCATGTCATGCATCCAGCCCATGTTCCACTTCAGGTTGAAGCCCAGACCACCAACGTAAGTGGGCCAGGACACCATGGGCCAGGCCGTGGATTCTTCGGCAATGGAAAGCACCCCTGGGTAGTAGCTAAACAGCACATGGTTGACCTGACGCAGAAAGTCTGCCGCTTCGATATTTTCAGCCCCACCGTATTCGTTGGCTACCCATTCCCCATCTTTTCGGCAGTAGTTGAGGTAGAGCATAGAGGCCACCGCATCCACCCGAATACCGTCAATGTGGTACTTATCGAACCAGAATAGAGCGTTCGCCACCAGGAAGTTGCGCACCTCATTGCGGCCATAGTTGAAGACCAGGGTGCCCCATTCCTTATGTTCGCCCTTGCGGGGGTCGGCGTGTTCATACAAATGGGTACCATCGAAGAAGGCCAAGCCGTGACCATCCTTAGGAAAGTGGCCCGGCACCCAGTCCACAATCACCCCGATGCCATGCTGGTGGCACTGGTCGACGAAATACATAAAATCTTCAGGGGTGCCGTGGCGAGAAGTCGCGGCGTAGTACCCCGTTACCTGATACCCCCAGGAGCCATCGAAGGGGTGCTCTGCTACGGGAAGCAGCTCAATGTGGGTAAAGCCCAACTCTTTCACGTAGGGAATCAGCCGTTCTGCTAATTCTCGGTAAGTCAGGAACCGCGCCCCTGGCTTCAGTTCCGCTACCGTCACTACGGGGGATTTTGAACCATCGGGCAGCATCGCCGGATTGGACGAAGACTCATGCAGCCACGACCCCAAATGCACCTCATAGACGGAAATAGGCTGGGTCAGCGGCTCAGTCTGCCGCCGATACTCCATCCAGTCATCGTCCTGCCACGGGTACTTATCCAAATTGGCCACAATGGAGGCTGTCTTGGGTCGAGTTTCCTGCTGAAACCCGTAGGGGTCTGACTTTTCGTAAATGTGACCGTCGTAGTTCTTAATTTCGTATTTATAATGCTCTCCCTCCTTCAGTTCAGGGATAAATAAATCCCAAATGCCGTTCGATAACCGTCGCATTTGGTGCTTGCGGCCATCCCAGTGGTTGAAGTTCCCTAAAACGGATACATTGCGGGCATTAGGAGCCCATACTGCAAAGTAGACTCCGCTGATACCGTCCACTTCGATAAGGTGAGCACCCAGCTTTTCATAAATGCGATGGTGGTTCCCTTCCCCAAAGAGATGAATATCAAAATCTGTGATGGTGGGATTTTTGAAAGCGTAGGGGTCATAGATCACGTGCTCATGCCCAGCGCTAACGTACTTAATCTGGTAATTGGCCAGCTCAGGAATCTCAAGCACACACTCAAAGAAGTGAGGGTTGTGGTTGGACTCCATGGGAACTTCTTTATGGGCTTCAGGCAAAATTACCCAGGCCGCCTCCGCTTGGGGCAAATAGGCTCGTACCGCCCAAACCGTTTGGCCAGCTTGCTGCACCATATGGGGCCCGAGAATTTCAAAGGGGTCATGGTGCTGGTTCCAAACAATGCGGTCAATCTGTTCGGGGTCAACGGTTAAAGCCATATTTATCTACCACAGGTCAATACAGAAATTGGAGAGGCGCCAAAGAGATGGGAAAAATACCCGTCAATACCACCAGGGGTGCCTGGGTCTACCGATGGAAAACTCTGCCCTGCAGAACCTTCTATCAGAATCAACCAGCCAGAACCGACCAGAAGCAGGATATCGTTACCCGGAATGGGCCTCAAGGTTAAGCAACTTTTACTATCTGCGGAATAGAGTAACAAAACTTAGCGATTTACATCGGAAAATTTCAAATCTCCACCCCACTTCTTTCCTATTTCACGGAAACAATGGCAAGAATGGCTGCACAACTCGCCTGAACCGTAACAGGAAAATGAGTTGGGCCAAGTCCGGAGGGACGACGCCAGTGTCATTAACATCCTGCAGTTGTTCCTGCAGTTGAGCGTACTCTGCCGCAGAAAGGGGTTTACCGTCGATGGGCGATCGGGCTTCAAGGATGACTCTAGTGCGTAGAACCTCCTCGGGCACTTCGTCTGCCGGTGGCAAAGCCCAACCCGCTGGCATCCCTGCGGTTGCCGCCACCAGGCCGGAGAAAAAGATTATCCCCCAACTGCGAAATTGGCACATCATTGTGTCCCTAATTATTGACGTTCAGTTCGGTCGTCCTTGGGTAATACCATAAGTTGGTGTCAAAATTGCGATTTTCTGTCTTTACTGACCCTCAGATGGCAACCGTCTACGGAGTCAGCCTGAACCCTGGTGGCCTGTGCTAGGCTGCATGGGGATCTGGTCGTTCAGGTTCCAAAAATCTTCTCAGGCCTCTTGTACAGCAAGGCTTTAAAGGGCTTGAAGGCTATTTCGTTTTCCCTGGATTGGTGACTCTATGCGTGCTCTGCGATTTCTGTTCAAGCTGGCCATGGTATCGGCCACCTGTGCTGGTATGACCTTAGGTCTATCGGTGACCTTATCCGCTAGGGCTGAAACTTTTTTAGAAGATAACGGCACAATCACCCCGGCAGAGGCGTCTTACACCTTTGAGGGCAACCAGGGGCAAGCGATTACAATTACCCTCGAAAGTGAAGAGTTTGACCCCATTTTGCTGCTATTTGATTCCAGTGGTAACGAAGTCGCCACCAACGACGACTTTGGCGGCACGTTAAATTCCGCGATTATTCTCACCCTGCCCGCGGATGACACCTACACCGTCATTGCTCGTTCCTTTTCCGGGCAGGGGGGAGACTATCGTTTGGCGGTCAGATCGTCAAACGAGTACGAGACCACCTATGCCAATGCCACAGCCTTATCCCAGGCAGAAGATTACTCCGCGGCCATCGATGCCTACACCCGCGCCATCGAACTGGACCCGAACCAACCTGCAGCGTATTTGGGAAGAGCCGAAGCTTATCTCAGCGAAGTCTATCTAGAACAGGGCGAACAGATTCAAGGGCCCGGCGATATTCCTCTGGAAGTGCGGCAAGCGGTCATTGAAGATTTTGAATCGGCGGCAAGTTTAATTGAGGAAACTGGCCCTCAGGATTGGGCAGATTCTCTTCGAGAACAGGCTGATTACTTACGAACGGGCGAGCAACCCGAGCAATTCATGCAGTAGCCCCTGAGGGGTTCCCTGGCTGGTGAGATGGCAGAAAACACTGCCCCAAGGCTTATCTCGGGGGACATAAGTTGGAGCCATGGGGGGGGCAGAGGGTTGAAATTCTTAAGCCAGTGGTTACAATTCTTAATCAAGGAATTGTGTTGCAGGTTACTGACTTAGGTCGTAGCTGCACGTCTTCTGGATTCTTTCTAAAGACCTATGGGTTTTGGGGATGAATCCTTTAAGATTCCTCCATCCTCCTGATCCTCACCCCCACGGTCGTAATGAGTAAGCACGAAAGACTCCTCCATTTTCTGAAAGATCAACTTTCCCTATCTCAAAGCTCCATCGAGATGGGTTTGAAGCAGTCCCAGGGAACCACCAGTTTATTACCCATGGTTCTCTACAAGTATGGCTTTATTACTTCCCAGGAACTGGGTAAGATCTTCGATTGGCTGGAAACAGCTTAGGAATCGGAATTCAATCAGGGGGGATAGCCGTCTTGGCTTGCCAAAGGCAGGCACGAAGCCTGCCCCACAAAACTTAGACGTCATACCATTACCATTTGGGTCAGGCTCAGCGCCATTGCCGTTAACCTCTAGTGCTCTACGAACAAACCCACAGGGCAAGCAACGTTCGTACCACCTAAACCACAGTAACCACCAGGATTTTTGGCTAAATACTGCTGATGGTAGGCTTCGGCATAGTAGAACTCCGGAGCTTCCAGGATTTCTGTGGTGATTTCTCCGTAGCCAGCTTTACGCAGTTCCTCTTGGTAAGCATTCCGAGAGGTTTCCGCCAGGCGCTTTTGCTCACCGGAATAAACATAAAGGCCTGATCGGTACTGGGTGCCAACATCGTTACCCTGGCGCATCCCCTGGGTAGGATTGTGGCTTTCCCAAAAGACTTTTAAGATTTGCTCGTAGCTCACCACTTTGGGATCGAAAACCACCAGCACCACTTCATTGTGGCCGGTCAAGCCCGAGCACACTTCTTGATAGGTCGGGTTAGGGGTATATCCGCCGGCGTAGCCCACAGCGGTGGTGAAAACCCCCTCCTGCTGCCAAAACTTGCGTTCTGCGCCCCAAAAGCAGCCCATGCCGACCATGGCCTTTTCCATGCCCTCAGGGAAGGGAGGGGTGAGGGGGTTGCCATTAACGTAGTGCTGATCAGGGACGGGCATGGCGCTGTCCCGACCCGGGAGGGCTTTATTGGGAGAAGGCATTTCAGTTTTTTTGCCGGTACCTAGGCCAAAGAAAACCATAGTGAACTATCCGTTAAAAATGCTTTACATATCACTATAGAAGACTTATCGAGCAGAGACAGGGGCGGGATTTACCACCTCGGGCAGGGTCAGGCCGGGCAAAGGCAAATGG
>CAZPYG010000259.1:0-6100 GCA_964590465.1 uncultured bacterium
AGATGGCTTAACTAAAGGTATTCTCAAAGTTCATCGAGATAAGGCCATTAAGGTCATCCAAACCTTATTTCTCTACCACATTTCTAGAACCCGGCAGCAGGGCATTACCTCCGAAGAAATTTCTAACTCGGTGCTCATTGAGCGCAGTGCAGATGCCAACCCTGACGAGAACATTCAGCACTACGAAACCCTTGCCGAGAATTTGAAGAAAGAGTTGAGGCAAATTGCCCAGACCTTTGACGAAGATACTCAACCCCGCTACCGCTTTGATCCCGTCTTTACTGGGGTTGATCCTCGAACAGAATTTAGTAAGGCTCGCGATGCAGCAGAATCTAACGAACTCATGCAGCAGGAGGCCAGAGAACACCTCCTGGCGTTAGATAGCTGGATTGTAAAAACCCGCCAGATGACTCTTGATCTCTCCAGCGGGGTGAGATCGATCTTTCTTGATATCGCCACTAAGCCAGAAGTGATTGAAATTCCCTGGCAGGGGCGGCAGACCTTTGGATCGGTCGCCATGAAAGACCTTGGGCAAATGGCTGCAGACAAGTTGCCCTTACCAGAAGTTGACACGGCGGAGAATGATCAGGACTTTGCGGTGTTAATCGCCAAGAAGCCTGTATCCCCGACTACAGTGTCTAATCTACTGATTAGCCGGAAAGACCCCCGCATCCTCATTTGGACACCCGGTGACCTGACCTCTGAAGAACGGGACCGATTGTTAGATTTCGCGGCCTATCGAAAACTGGTGGCTGACTACCAGGGCAAGGACACCGAAGATGCTGTCACCGTTATTAACTGGGTGTCTAATGCGCTTCAGGCTGACATGGCTAAGATCGCCAAAGTCATCGATAACAGCTATCAGAGAGGCCGAATCGATGCCCTCAACAACACCGAAATGGATTTTCGGGTCGCAGGTGGCCTCAGTAGTACCTTAGCGCCCTTGATAGACCGGGTGCTGACGGCGACCTATGAGTCTAGAGACATTAAATTTGAATCCTATACCTTCCGCAAAGAGGAAGGGGTCAAGGTTATTAACGGCATCGTCAAGACAGGCTCTATTCCCAAAGGGGCAAAGACTAACCAGTACACCAGCGCAGCCCAGAACTTTGGCTTTGGGCTAAAGATTATGAAAAAAAGCGCTGAACGGGAACTGGATATTTCTGATAACCCCCATGCTCAGGCAATCTGGTCTTTCCTTGAGGACCATCTGGCGGATGACAGCCAGACCGTCAAGATAGAAAGCCTCTACAAAAACTTTATGGGCATTGGTGGCCCAAAAGATTTTGGCCTGACTCGCCGCATGGTGCAAATTTATCTCCTTTGTCTGGTACAGCAGGGCAAGTTACGCATTCATGTGAGTAGCAAGGCTGGGCTGGGAGAACCCTACATTGACTACTCCAACATCGGCAGCATTGACTTTGGGGTGAAGGTGCTTGACTCCCTCACCGAAGTCCAGAAAATGGCTAAGCCCGAGAACTGGGAAGTGTTGAGCCCCTACGCCAGCAAGCTTTTAGGTGAAGACCTTCCGGCTACCCACGATGATGCCAAGATTGGGGAATATCGCACCAGACTCAAAGAGCGGTTTAAGCAGGAATCTCAGGAAGCGACTCGGGTCTTAGAAAGAGCTAAGGCTTTGTTTGAAGCCCTGGGAACTGAGAACCCCTACGAGTCCGAGGTTAAGCAAATTGCCGATCTATTCACCTCTGACATTGAAAGGGGTAATGACATTAACTTGCTGCTTTATAGTCTCGACGATAGTCTGGGATATAAAGCCTTTGCTAAAACTATCGCGAACCCGACAGAGGTTGATGATCTGGCGAACCGGCTGCAGAACTATCGGGATGTCAAGCAGTTTTTAACCTATGACTCAGACCTGAGAACAGCCTATGCCTACTGTTCCAAAATTCCGTTAGGGTTAGATGACCTCAGCACGGTGTACCCCATTCAAATCGAGGTTACGGCTAAGCTGGCAAATCTTAAGCCTTACATTGACTCAGATGTAAGGCTGAAAACCGAACTGTTGGGGCAGGTTTCCCCTGAAATTGCGGAAACAGGAACCATCAATGCCCTCAAACAGGAGTATGCCATCCGCTACATTACCCTGCACGATGGGGTGATAGAGCAGTTGGACAAGCACCGTCGGACTATTGAGACCCTGCTCAACAGTAAAGACTTAAAAGCCCTTAAGGTTTTTGAAGGTGTTTCGGCCCTTCAGCCCAGGGAATATGAGGGTATTTGTCAGGAATTGGTGCAGCTCAAAAACAGAATCTTCAGCTGTCCCGAACCTTCCCGTAGTTCGCTGGAGCGTTCCCTCAAAACAGAACCTCTCCATAGCTGCGGTCTGACCTTTGAGAACTATACCCAGTATCTGGATGAGGCCGAGTCAGCCGTTGCAGAAGCCCAGGCACTCCTCCAAGACTTCAAGATCCGCAAGATGGAGGTTTTTCAAAACGCCAGTGTACGAGAACGGCTGCAGCAGGGTAAGTCTGACCCCCTCGTTGCGGCATTGCTAGAGTGCAGCGATACGGCAGCTCTCTGGCAATTTCTAGTCGAGGAGGCCTTAAAGAATCCTGACCTTGTAGACACCATTAACCATTATCTGAAGCGCATCACCATCAAGAAGGTTAGTTTGAAAAGTTTCCAACCCAGTAGCACGACGGTTCAGAAAGACCAGATTCAGTCAGTGGTACTTGAGTTTCAGGCGTTTTTAGAAGATCAGCTGACCAGCATTGATGAGGATGACGACACCTTGCCAATTCTTCAGCTTGAGTAAGGCCACAAAGAGGAGAGGGACATGTTAGCAGCCTGGGCTCTATCTAAATTGGAAGCGGTTAAAGACAGCCCACGGGTCCTCCTGGTGGACTCCTTAGGGTTGCTGGATGATGCCGACAGCGTGATAGACAGTTTCGCGACTGAAAACGGTTATACGGTAGTCAAAGCGGCTACCAATCTGGCCTTTCGGCAGCTGTATGAACTGGCCATCGCCGCCCAGGTAGACAAGTTACTGGTTATCGACCGTGCCCCCGCTCGCCGACGCCATCAGGTTTCTCCCACTAAAGCGCCCCCCCCGTTTTATCCGGATCTGCTGGCTGAACTCGAACCGGATGCCCACATAGAGCTAACCCTGCAGCAGTTTTTAATGGAAAAAACGGGCGATGCCAACTGGCCAAAGGAGGCCAACAATCCCCTTTATGCTCGGCTAATGGTTCGTAGTTTAGATGGAGTATTACGGGCCTATAAAAACCTGCGTACCGCTGACTCAAAGCGGTTCACAGATGAAGATTTCAAGAAAATTGTTGCCTATGCTGCCTTGGGGGTAGCAGACTCTGCCTTCAAGAAACTCGACTCTAAAGACTACTGGACCATTGGCTTACTGGGCCATGAAGCCCTGGAGCGGCTTGAAGAACTCACACCAGAAATTACCGAACCGATTCGGACTGAACTCAAACAAGCGCCTGCGCCCTTTTGCTACTTTGCCGACCGGGATGCCGACCTGGTCATTCGCAGCTTCTATTTATCCACTATCCTGGCGCAGCATACAGAACATTGGAATCTGCTGCTCGGTAACCTTGATTCAACCCTGGCCCAGCTTTCGGGTACGAAGGTTGAAATTTTAAGGGAAGCTGCACCCAAGCTGGTGCGCATGGACCCTGACCAGGCAGACCAGGACCTGGAGCTGGTGGAAGCTTCTTTGACCAAAGAAAACCTCCAGTTTTTGCTGCTTGACCAGATTCAGCTGCAGCAGCCGGAAAGCTTCACCGCTGTGGTAGAAAACGAGCAATATTCCACCTTATTTCGGTCCTTAGCGTTGCTGATGGCCTTTGAGGACTTGCTGTCATTAACCCCGGCGGAAGACTCACATGAACGCATTAGCGACATTCTGTTTCCAGAACAGCCCAATTTGGGGCAAAGCTGGATCGACACCCGCCCCACAACCATTTGGGCCGACCTGAAGAAGGCTTATCAGCGATCGCACCATATCCAAGCCCTGCGAGGCGACCTGGCCCAGTTCGTCAAAATCCTGCGGGTCAAGAAAACTGAGCAGCTATCGCTGAAATTTTTCTGGGATGCCTGGAACAAGAAGCGCCTGAACAGGCTGGAGTATTATCTCTCTGATCTGGAACGCCTGGTCTTTACGGCCAACTTGCTACCGCGCCCCGAAGCAGAATTACCCTCAGTCTTTAGCAATGCGCTGAGTCATATTCGCGATCGCATCCTGCACATTACTAAAGAGGTGCATAAAGACTTAGACGAAATCAATCGTCGCTTCCAGGACCTGATTGCCACCCAATATCCCGATTGGCTCGCCAACGAGGGGGAGGTTTACCTGACCAGCCAGTTTATTCGTCGCTGCCTGAAACCAAATTGGGATCCCCAAACCGAAAAGGCCGTTGTGTTTGTCTTCGACGGGATGCGCTACGACATTTGGGATGAGTTCCTCAAACCCATGCTGGAAAGTCATATGAAGCTCATCCACGACCTGCCAGCCATTTCCATTTTGCCCTCAGAAACCCACGTTTCTCGCTGGGCACTGGCAGCCGGTGCCGAACCCCGTACCTACCTCAATAACCGCAGGGCAGAAAATATTCATCTCCAGTCGGCCCTTAAACGAGAGTTTGGCTGCTCTGAGGAGGTTACGACCACGTCGCCCGATGGGGCTGGTCTTGGTGAAACGGTACGCTACCGGGCAGGTAACCTGGAATATGTCATCTTCGAGTTCTGCGACAAAGAACTCCACGACATGAAAATCAAAAAGCTGCCAGACGGCAGGGAAGTCCCCACCCGCTCGCTATCCTTTATTTACCAGCAGCAGTTGAAAAACTTGATCGACACCGAAGTCATGGCCATTGTGAGATCGCTGCCCCCCAATACCAAGGTATTTGTCACCGCAGACCATGGCTTTGGCCCCATCGGGCGGCAAGCCCTGTGGTTTGACGAAGCAGATTTGAATGAATTCAGAGACTGTTCTTACCTGAACTGTTTGCTGAAGGTGTCCCTGGCCGATGCTCGGGTACCCGGTAAGGTTAGACACAACGTTATCGAGTTCACCCCCGAAGAACTGGGAATGCCCACCACCGAGACCTACACCCGCAAAGGGAGCGGGCAACTGGTCACTAAAACCTACAAATCAGTAGTCTTTCCCAAGGTGGGATACTCCTTCAGCCGTCCCAGGTCTCACTACAACCCCGATGCCTATTCCCACGGGGGCATTTCCATTCAGGAATTGATGATTCCCATGGCGGTGCTGCAGGTGAAGGCACGGGTCAAAGAACTGCTGGCCTTAGATGAAATTAAGGGGCCAGCTTCTGCGGTAGAAGGCGAAGACATTGAGTTTAAGATGCCTCTGACCCGCAACAAGAAGGGCAGCGGCGGGGTGGATGAAGTGCGTGTTGAAGTAGAAGCCTCCTACAGCCATGCAGTGGAAGACCCATCGGCCCCCAACCCGGTAGAGCACATTGACTTGCCCCGGCAGGTCATGTATGTGGCCCACCAGGGGAATGAGGTGGTTTATCGCTTCAGCCCCAATACCTCAAAGGCGACCCAGGCAGCTCATAAGGCCGGAAATATGGACTGTACCCTGACCATTACCGTGACCTATCGCGATGGCCGTAAGCTGATTCGCAGTTCTCGTACTAAGCCCTTTTTGGTGAAGCTGAATGTAGACCGGGTGGTGCGGCGGGTGCCCACCAGCCTTGGGAATATCTTAGGACTCATGCCAAAGGGGATGCGTTAGCTAAGATGAAGAGAATTTCTTGAGCAGGCAACCGCTATGGCTGAAACCCTGATTCAACAGCAAATTCCCCCGCAGTTTCCTGATCATACTCAGCTACCCGAGTCTGATGGCACCTTTGTGAAAAATTTTCAGGAGCATCCCCAAAGCCTGATGCTAACCGACTCTATTGCCCCGGTTTTGCAGGGCTTACACCCCGATGGGCAGTTCGCCATTGGGCAAGACTGCGGCATCTACTGGCGGGAGGTGAACCCACCCGAGAAGGGGGCCGAGGCTCCAGACTGGTTTTATGTGCCCAATGTGCCCCCGCTGTTGAATGGCCAGGTGCGTCGTTCCTATGTGTTGTGGCGGGAGTACATTACCCCG
>CAZPYG010000260.1:0-6056 GCA_964590465.1 uncultured bacterium
CACTCCGTTTCGTACCCTGCGGGAAGCCAGCTACAGGATGACAAAAGTGGGATGCGCCCAGACCAGATCGGCTATCTTCGCTATCAATACTTTGGTTAAGCCCTCAGCCCATTTAGAGGCAGACCGATGGGCTGAGTACCCTGTTAAATTTTTGGGGCGATACCAGGGCTGGAATAATCTCAGGAAACCGGCTGCTATCGGTCGTCTCAATCCGCCAGGGCTTGTCGGTGGATATAAAGGAAATCCTCCTGGGAAACCGGTCTAGGGTTCCACTGGTAGCCGCCGTCCTGTTGGGCAACGGAAACCAATCGATTCAGATTGTCTGCTTCTACCCCCAGAGCCGCCAGGGATGGGGGGATACCGATTCGGAGCACCAGGATAATTGAGCGACATCTTTATATATTGACGTATTTAGCCATTTCCCAGGAGGTAATTTGGCCATTAAAGTCGTTCCATTCTTTTGTCTTAAAGTCAATGAAGGTCCTGGCTGCCATGTCTCCTAAGGTGTTCATCAGCAGAGAGTCTTGCTTCAGGGCCGTGATGGCTTCGTGCAGGCTTTGGGGAATGGTTTCCAGGGTGGAGAACTCCTCCCCCCGGGCAAACAGGTTTTCGTCGATGCGCTGCCCTGGATCCGCCTGCTTTTCCATCCCCTCCAGTCCTGCCGCCAGCATGCCAGCCATGGCCAGATACAGGTTGGCGGAACCATCCACCATGCGGCACTCAAAGCGACCCGGTTCGGGAATGCGAATCAGGTGGGAGCGGTTGTTGCCGCCATAGGAAATATAGCGGGGACTCCAGGTACTGCCGGAGGTAGTCATCCCCGCCCCCAGCCGACGGTAGGAATTGACTGTCGGAGCACAAAGAGCTGCCAAACCCTTACCGTGGGAGAGGACTCCTGCCAGGAAGTTGTAGCCCAGGGGCGACAGGCCGCCATCATCGCCCCCCTCGGCAAAAACATTGGCATCTCCCTGCCACAGG
The DNA here is from genome assembly GCA_964590465.1 of uncultured bacterium. Taxonomy (GTDB): domain Bacteria; phylum Cyanobacteriota; class Cyanobacteriia; order Phormidesmidales; family Phormidesmidaceae; genus CAZPYG01. The sequence goes on from CAZPYG010000260.1 coordinate 979, forward strand.
CTGTTGTGGATATGCCCGCCGTTACCGGTGGTGTGGCTGAAGGGCTTGGCCATGAAGGTGGCGGTCAGGCCCCGCTGTTCCGCCAGGGTCTTCACCATGTACTTAAAGAAGACATGGCGATCGGCGGTCGTGCGGGCGTCGCTGTATTTCCAGTTGATTTCGAACTGACCGTTGGCGTCTTCGTGGTCGCACTGATAAGGTTCCCAACCCAGTTCTTCCATGTAGGTGACCAGGGTCGAAATCAGGTCAAACTGGCGCATCAGGTTGATCTGGTCATAGCAGGGACGCTCTGCCGTGTCTTTGGTATCGGCCAGTTCAAACCCTGCTGCGGTTTGCCGCAGCAGGAAAAACTCTGCTTCAACCCCGGCTTTGTAGGTATAGCCCAGGTCCGCCGCCTTCGCCAGCACCCGGTTGAGAATCATCCGGGGGGCCGCCGGAAAGGGCTCTCCCTCAAAGTACACATCGCTGGCAACCCAGCCCACGGTCGGTTCCCAGGGCAGCTGAATTAGCGAATCGGGATCGGGCACCGCGGCTATTTCCGGCGACTCTGGCCCTAATCCCAGGTTTGAGGCAAAGGCGCAGAATAATGCGCCATCGTGCTCCACGGCTTCAATTTTTGCGGCTGGCACCAGCTTTGAACGGGTGCCTCCCAGCAAATCAACGTAGGAGACCAGTAGAAACTTAATCCCGAGCTTTTTAACCTTCTCAGCCAGGCTGAGGGTTTGGGGCACCGCCTGAACCATAATTGAAACACCTGAATTTTGTGCCCAGTAAAACAGTTCTGATCCCCCTCTGTTGTAACTGCGGCTACCGCTTCATCCCTCTAAACGACGATTTTGGCAAAGTTGATATAACAAGTTAAAATTTTGCGGGAGAATCTCAATTCCCCCGCTACCCTGGCTTCGAGGTGAGGTTTATGTCTATTCTGGTGATTCAAAACTCCGCTGCCGATCCCATTGGCATTTTGGGAGACTATCTTCAGGGTCAGGGGTTTCACCTCCAGACCTGGGTGCCGCTGGAGCAGGGCGACCTGCCCCCAGGGGACTACGGGGGGCTAGTGATCCTGGGGGGCACCATGAACGCCTGTGAGGACGAAGCATTTCCCCATTTGCGGCAGGTGGTAGAGCTGATTCAGCAGTTCCACCAGGCGCAGAAACCGATTCTCGGCATTTGCCTGGGGGCCCAGTTAATTGCTCGGGCTTTCGGTGGTCGGGTGTATCCAGCACCGGTGCCTGAACTGGGGTTTACCCCCATTTATCCAACCCGTCAGGATGGGCAAGACCCGCTGCTACAAAATTTTCCCTCTGACCTGCGGGTGATGCAATGGCATTTTGACACCTTTGAACTGCCCCTGGGGGCTGAGCTTTTGATGTCCAGTCAGCAATGCCCGAACCAGTGCTACCGCATAGGCGACAACATCTACGGCGTACAGTTTCACCCCGAAATCACCCCTGCCATTGTGCGCCGCTGGCTGACCTTCAAAAACCCCTGGATTGATCAACACTATCCCAATTTTTGCCAGGATCTGGAGACCCAGCTTGATTTGTACTGGCAGCAGTCAGCCCAGTTTGCGGAAAAAATTGCCCGGTCCTGGGCAACCCATGTCAATACCGGCGTTTTGGAACAGCGGTTTTAGTTGTCTGGAAGTACCTCCTATGCTGTTGCTCCGGGCTAATGCGGCTCCTGTTGATGGGAATGCTGATCGCTGTGATTCTGCTGCGATACGACCCGACGCTGTTCTGCCATGGCATCCTGGTGGGCCACATCGCCACCGGCATTACCCAGCAGCATCAGCAGCATGAGGATGCGGCGGCGCACCGGATGGGCAACCACTTTCTCGGCTTCGCTGGTGGTAAACCCGACTCCCGTAAAGGCGGATCGGGCCTGAAATTTCGCCAGGTCGTGGGAGAGCCCGGTCATGGCCAGGGCTATGCTGGCCACCCGGGTCACCAGCAGCGATAAACCAATTGTGACGAGAAGGGACACGAGGGCTCCCATTGCACCTCATTACTAGCTCACGGTACTGGGTTGCTCCACAGGGAGGTCAGCGGATTTCCAGGCACTCCAGGAACCGGGAATGTTGATGACGGTGGCAAAACCGTGCTTCTGCAGCAGACTAGCGGCAATGGAAGCCCGGTACCCGCTGCCGCAGTAGGTGGCCACGGCTTTGGTATGGTCTAACTTAGAGGACATTTGCTCTTCCAGGTGGGGCAGGTAAATATGGCGAGCACCGGGAATGGCACCGTTGAGGTACTCCTGGTCGCTGCGCACATCCAGAATGGTCAGATCTTCTGCATCGAGGTTTTCGTTCAGCTCTTCTACCGGCATTTGGGGAATGCGCTGCAGCGGTAAACCGTGGGTGTGCCAGCTGTTCATGCCGTTGTGGAGATAGCCGGCAATGTTGTCGTATCCGATGCGGAACAGGTGCTCCGTGACCTGCTGCAAAGCTTCTGGTCCTTCAGTCACCAGCAGAATTGATTGCTCTGGGTCAATCATCCACCCCACCCAGGAAGGAAAGGCTGGTCCCAGGCCAATATTAATGGCGTTGGGAATATGACCGCCCCCAAAGGCCAGCATGGATCGGGTGTCAAGAATAACGGTTTCAGGTTGGTTCATCTTTTCTTGAAAAGCCTGGACGGAGAGAGATTGAGGTGCCTGGAGACAGCCTCGAATGGGGGCACCGGCCGCGTTAACCTTTTTCAACCGGGCGTAGTGGCGGGGAGGTTCTGGCATGTCGTTCAGGAGCCAGTCTATAAATTCGTCCACGGTACGCTCTTGAAAGGCAGGATTAAACAGACGTTCGTTGCCGATGGTGCTCTGGGTGCGATCGCCGATGGACTTTCCGCAGGCGGACCCGGCCCCATGGCAGGGGTAAATTTCCATGCGATCGCCCAGGGGTCTCAGGGTATTCAACAGAGACTCGTAGAGTTGTTTAGCCAGGGGGCGTTTGGTCTCTTCGCCGAGCAGGTCAGGACGACCCACATCCAGGTTGAACACGAAGTCTCCCGTAAACAGGGCAAAGGGCTGATCTCCCTGCTTGGCATCAGACAGCAGCAGACTCATGTGCTCGGGGGTATGGCCCGGAGTGTGAAGTGCCTCCAGGGTGATTTTGCCCAGGGTGATTCTGTCGCCGTTTTCCATTGGCTGGTAGTTGAACTGGTAGTCGTCACTGCGTCCACCGAAAATCGGAATTCCCAGGCGTTCCTGCAGTTCTCGACTGCCCGATACAAAATCAGCGTGGATGTGAGTTTCAATGGCGTGGGTCAGGCGCAGTCCCAGTTCAAGGGCCCGCTGCAGATAAATGTCCACATCTCGGCGGGGGTCAATTGCCGCCGCTAACCCTGCAGAGTCATCGCCCACGATGTAGGAAAGCTGCGCCAACCCGGGGGATTTGATTTGCTCTAAGACAAGACCCATAATGCCTATCCTCTATGCTACTTATGCTTCAGGCTATAAAGAGGAGAGGCATCTCTTCATCGCTCATTTGAGCGATTTTGTCCCAGCCGTATTTCCCAGTCCCCTCCGAGCAGGGGACTGGGACGCAAAAACGGGATCGATGGCCTGTCGTGGTGACCGGTCTATGGAATCCAGGGCAGAGACCCCAGGGTATTCCAGAGACAGGATCTGGGCGTTAGCCGCCGACCTTAGCGGTTGCCTGCCCGGCTAGGAACTTTTCCAACTCCGTCAGGGCATCGGCATCGACTTTGGTCTGCATGGGGCAGAACTTGGGACCGCACATGGAGCAGAACTCGGCGGTTTTGTAGATGTCGGCGGGCAGGGTTTCGTCGTGGTACTCCTTAGCCCGGTCGGGGTCGAGGGAAAGTTCGAACTGCTTGTTCCAGTCGAAGTTGTAGCGGGCATGGGACATCTGGTCATCCCGGTCCCTGGCACCGGGACGATGGCGGGCAATGTCGGCAGCGTGGGCGGCAATTTTGTAGGCGATCAGGCCCTGACGCACATCCTCAGCATTGGGCAGGCCCAGGTGTTCCTTCGGCGTCACATAGCAGAGCATGGCGGCACCGCTCCATCCCGCTAGCGCCGCCCCAATGGCGGAGCTGATGTGGTCGTATCCGGCGGCGATGTCCGTCACCAGGGGACCGAGGACGTAGAAGGGGGCTTCGGAACATTCCTCCATCTGCTTTTTGACGTTGTAGTCAATCTGGTCCATGGGCACATGGCCGGGGCCTTCTACCATGACCTGCACGTCATGCTCCCAGGCTTTGCGGGTGAGTTCGCCGAGGGTTTTGAGTTCCGCCAGCTGAGCCTCGTCCGTGGCGTCGTGGAGACAGCCGGGACGCAGGGAATCCCCCAGACTGAAGGAGACATCGTACTTTTTGAAAATCTCAATAATCTCCCCAAAGTGGGTGTAAAGGGGGTTCTGTTTGTGGTGGTGCAGCATCCATCGGGCCAGAATACCGCCGCCGCGGGAGACGATGCCGGTGATGCGATCGCGCACCAATGGCAAATGCTCAATCAAAATCCCGGCATGGATGGTCATATAGTCCACCCCCTGCTGGGCGTGTTTTTCGATGATGTGCAGAAAGTCCTCGGGGGCGAGCTGCTCGATATTGCCGTGAACGCTTTCGAGCGCTTGATAAATCGGCACTGTACCAATGGGGATGGGGGAGTTCTGGATGATGGCGGTACGGATTTTGTCCAGGTCGCCGCCCCCGGTGGACAGGTCCATCAGGGTATCTGCGCCATACTTCACCGCCAGGTTCAGCTTCTCTACCTCTTCGTTAATGTCGGAAGAGTTGGGGGATGCGCCGATGTTGGCATTGACTTTGCACTTGGAGGCAATGCCGATGGCCATGGGCTCCAGGTTGGGGTGGTTGATGTTAGCGGGGATGATCATCCGGCCTCGGGCCACCTCGTCGCGGATTAGCTCCTCGGGTAGGTTTTCTCGCTTAGCGACGTAGGCCATCTCTTCAGTAATCAGGCCCTGACGGGCGTAGTGCATTTGGCTCACGTTGGTGTGACCCTGGCGCTTGGCAATCCATTCGGTTCTCATGGGGGGTACCTCGTTTTGAGTTTTGAGTTTTGAGTTTTGAGTGTCGGATTTTCAGGAACAGTCTCTG
>CAZPYG010000261.1:0-5987 GCA_964590465.1 uncultured bacterium
CCCGTAGCACTGACCGGCAAAGACCTCCTCAAGAAAGTAAAAGATTTGGGCAAGATAGAAGTTGGCTAAGAGCTAGAGTCCCCAGTTCACGAAATAGGTAAAGAGGCAAGAATATGCCGAAGCTACAATTAAGTTTTCATACCACTTTTGCGCTAAAGAAAGATGATCTCCTAAAGCTCCTGAAAGCGGCAAGTGAAGAGAATGGACTAGATGATTCTCTCGAAAACTTAATGGGGAAGACTGGCCTAGGAAATAAAAAAGTCGGCCCGATGAAAAGCTGGGCAATTCGAGCCGGACTCGTGCAAAACGACAAGCTGAGTCCGGAGGGTCGCCTCATTCTTGAAAAAGACCCCTATCTTGAGTCACCTCTGACTGATTGGTTCATGCACTTTTACCTCAGCTTTGGCGACAACGGCCTTGCTACCCCGCCCGATAACCCTGCCGACTGGGGTGGCTGGACCTGGTTTGTCTACAGCTTTTTGCCCGAGCACCGCAGCTTTACTCAGGATGAGCTAGTTGCGTATGCCAGCACAGTCTTTCCCGAGGAGACTACTAAAAAGCTCAACAAGAACCTTAAGATTTTGCTTCGCGCTTATACCGAAACCTACGCACTGTCTAGCTGTCGGTATCTCTACACCGAAGGCGACGAATATGTTTCCGGTCAGGCAGTACAACCCAACGAATACTTAGTTGGTTACTTTCTAGCCAAAATCTGGGAGCGCGACTACCCAGCGCAAACCTCTGTGCTGACCGAAGCCATTCTCAGCCATAAGTTAAGTCTGGCCAATGTACTAGGAATTTCGCCCGATGCTTTACAAGAGCGCTTAAATGCCCTCGAAGTTTTGGGCATCATAGATCAAAGGCGCGAAGTCCCCCCCTTCCAAATTCTGCCCCGGTGGGATAGCCCTCTAGACCTGCTAGAGAAAGCCTATGACTGAAACCACTAACCTTCCCCTCAAAGATGCCCGCCCAGATAACCAAGCCCACCTGCTCATTTGGGATACCCCTACCAAGCAAGAACTCTGGCAATTGGCTTACTTCAACAATGCGGAGCAGGTAAACTACCGCGAAAACCTGGTGCAGCGCCTTGACCCAGGGGATAAGTTCCTTAACCTCCACTACGCTATTGATGAGGAACTTGGGGCCATTAAGACCATCTGTAAAGCTTCTCCCCGGCCTGTAGTGTTGCTGGAAGGGCTAGACACCCTCATTACCTATTTACGGGTTAAAGCCGGTGGGCAAGTCACCCTGTTTTGGCGCAATCTAGAAGAAACCCGCAAACTCGAAAGTCTTCTCTGGATACTGCTACCCCAACCCCTTGCTCCCCCTAACTGGCCCGAAACCCGGATTTTACGAGTTCCAAGTTCAGGCTGACTGCTGCCATCTGCATTTTCTACTCTCCTCCGATTCGCTTTTACCATTCTGTTCGCTAATTCGTTCCACACGCTCCACGGTCTACCATGCTCCTGAAAGAACTTGTCGAAGTTAACCAAAAAGGCAACGTCGCTAACGCCGTCAATTTTGATTTGATGGATAATCCGGAGACGAACCAGGATCTCTGCGACAGTTTTATCTTTAACTTTGACCCGAAGAGACCAGAGCTATCAACCGTCGGCATTCTAGATCGGCTCAAAGATAGCTTTCACAGCCAGAAGCAGCCGAACATCCATATGATGATTCAGCAGTACGGCAAGGGTAAGTCTCACTTCGCGGTTGTCCTTGCCAACTTCTTTGGCAAACCGGCTGATAGCCCAGAAGTGCAGGGCATTTTAGACCAGGTAGACAAAGCTACCGCTGGTTCTGCCAGGGTGGTTGGAGAAAAAATCAAGAGTTATAAGCAGCGGCAGCAAAAGCCCCACCTAGTATTGTGTCTTAGTGGCGACAAAGGGGGGGACATTCGCAAACAGTTCCTCCAGGTGGTAATTGAGCAATTAGAATCCGCAGGTGTGGACAATGCGATTGCCAACCATATGTGCCGCGAACCACTCAACTACCTTGAAAGATTATCAGAAGTAGATCGAGCCAAAGCAAATACTTATTTGGAAAATCTCGGAAACCCTGATGGTGATGTCAGCAGCTTAATCAAACAACTCCAGAAAAATAATCCTGCTGTTATCCGAAGCGTTAAGAACCTCTGTCGCCACGTTACAGGCGTCACCCCGGATTTTCAAGACGATATTAATGTAGAAGCTATCCTTAAAGACCTGCTCGACAATTTATGTTCTGGTGATAATCCCCAATTCAGTGGTATCCTCATACTCTTCGACGAGATGAATTACTACTTGAAAACTTGGGCTGCTGATCAAATTGGTGCAGGCGGCACGGCACTACAGAATATTACCAACATCTGTGAAATCTACAAGGGCAAAATCGCCTTACTTAACTTCACCCAAATCTATCCTTCTGCTGCTGCTGGCATTTCTCCCAATGTTAAAGAAAGCTACCTCAAAATCTCCTCTCGCCTAGCTCCCCAAGAGAGCACTTATGACGGTCCTGCATCCAGCCTAGAGTTAGTCATCGATAATATGTTGAACCAGAAGGAAGACACTTCTCTCTGGAAAGACTTCCTTCATCGATGGGACGATACGTTGTTGTCATTTGCCCGTGATGCGTTTGAAAAACGCATTAGAACCTATAAGCAACGGGGTTGGACTCTAGACTATTTTTATACCCATCTCTCTAAAGGATGTTTTCCATTACATCCAATTACAGCTTATTTGTTATGCACTCTCGATTTCACACAAGACCGAACAGCCATTCAATTTCTCAAAGGCTACGTCGATCATTTTATCGAAAGTAAGCCTATCGAAGAAAACGAGCAGTTGAACTATATTTATCCAATTGACTTAGTTGATGCCTTCGTTGAAAATTTTTCTAATGAGAATATTTACAAGCGTTATCAAGAGGGTTGCAAGATAGTTGGTGGTTCAGATAATCCAGACGAACTGAAAGCACTTAAAGCTCTTTTTCTATTTTTCGCGAGTGGTGAAAAACTTTATAAAGATGATCGTGAAGATCACGAAGAAATCCTGTGGAGGTTGGCAGGAATTTCTCATGGCCGAATGAAAGCGGCTCTCCAAAGCTTGATAAACAACCGAGATATTATCTCCTATAAACCAGAAATTAAGCTGTACCGTTTTTGGGAAGGCATAACTCCGACAGGCATCGAAGACGAAATTGAGGATCTCATTCGTGACAAAGTTGCGCCGCTACAAAGTGTTGTTGCCTTATGCCAAGCTAGCCGTAAAGCATTATTAGGAAGTACTGTATGTGCAGCAAACCAATTTGTTCGCGATAGAAAACTAGTTGCCGAAGATTGGCGATATGAAGTCAAGTTCTATTCTCCTGATAGCTTAATTCGTGACCTCAGTAGCGAACGTACTTTAAGAGGTACAGAGGAGAGAGGGATTCTTGCTTATGTTCTCGCTGAAACCCAGGAGGAACTGCAAGATCTGCGTAGGACGATAGATGACCATCTTTCTCGTTCGCCTAACAAAACATCGATTGCGGTGGCTATCCCATCTGAGGCGACGGGCGATCTAGCTCGCATTATCCTGAAAAGCAAAACCCTTGAGGGTATAGAACCACCACAAAGGAGGATGTGGGGTACGGCTGCCTGTGATCAGTTACTTCAGCGTTGGGTAGAACAGCTAGATACCCGTCTCCGACAAATTCTACAGTCCTGCTCTTATCACAGCGTTGCACTCAACAAAGTACCAGTAGACAAACAAAATCAGTCCACCTGGATTGTTAGTGCCCTGTTAAAAGAGCTATATCCCTTTGTTCCACCAGTTCAGGGGGTAGATAGGCTTCGCTCAGATCATGCAACTGGTAAACAAATTGTTGCATTGGTCGCCAGTCAGTTGATTGCGGATACCCTTTCACCGCAAACATTGCCTAAGCAAGCTTTCTACAAGAGCGTTATAGACTCAGTATTTGTGACTTCATGGGGACTGTTAAGGAAAACCCCCAACAAGTACATTCCCCAAGAGCCTAAAGAAGAAAACTTAAAAGCAGCTTGGAGCGAAATCAATCGTCTTACAGATCTGGATGGAAAGTCAGAGAAGCATTTTAACCTAATTGACATTTGGAAGCTGCTTTCTCAGCCTCCCTACGGATACAGCGAATATAATTTCACTGTACTTTTTGCCGCTTGGCTGGCATACCATCGCAAAGAGGTAGCCCTCTATGGGCCTGAAGCGGTTCGTAAAAAAGGACAAGTCTCAAGGAAGCAACAACCGCTGAAGGAATGGGCAAATACTGACTTATTCCAAGATCCTAAAGCATTTGTAAAAACTTGGGTGCTCAAAGACAAATCTAAGCTTGTTCGCAAGGAAGGCATTACCCTTCCAGAATTGCCTAACTCGCCCATGGATTTGAACCAGGCTCAGGATTATTTAGCTAAAGCGAATGAATTTTTAGCAGCGACTGAAGCAGAACCGGATGAACTAGACGGTGTACAGAGAACGAAGGAGAAAGTCGAAGCTGCCATAGCGCCCGTTCATGCTTGGTTTCAACCAGTAGAACCAACTGAGGCATTAACCAATGATGCTGCTATTGAGACATTGCTGGAATTGCATACTCAACTCAGGCAGAGTACACCAACCTACTCACTTCAACCTAATGTAGTTTCGGTCATCCCAACGGCAGAGCAACGTTCTCGTCACGATGTTGCCAGCCAAACCATTGCGACCCGCATTGAACAATACATCGAACAAGTTAGCCTACGGTCTGAGACTTTAGACTCAACCGAAGCCTGTAATACTTATAAAACCGAAGTTCAAGACCTAATCGGTGCCTTTCAGCAAACACCCGACATTCCCGAACATTTACAAGAAATCCTACAAAATGCCCTGCGGGTAGCAGACCGTGTACGCGAAACTTTGGAGAAAAGTGCCCAGATCAAGCAGGTGTTTGAATCTGCCCAGTCAACTGCTCGTACTCTAAATGACTATTCCAGTCAGGCCGATTTCATGCGCACCATTAGTGAAATCGATGCTCTAAAGCAGCAAATTCCAGATGAAAGCCCTGAGGCGAGTGAAATACAACTTCTGCTGCAGAATATTGTCCGACAATACCAAGAGCTAAACCAAAAACTAGATGCTTGGGATGAGCGAATCACTAGTGCGACAACCCAAGGCCAAATAGTTGCACTGTTACAGGAGACAGCTAAATATCAGGATCGTTTTACTGATCCTGAAAGTCAAGAGCGACTAAGCCAGTTACAGAAGAAGCTAAATCACGAGCTAGCAGGCATCGAATCTAAGAGTCAAACTGAAACTCTTCTTAAAGCTGAACTAGACAATGCCCGACAACATCTACAGCGGTTAAGAGATTTACCTGACTCCCGAATTGGCGAAGTCTTTCAAGCTTATCGAGAACTGAAAGACTTTCAATTTACTCCCATTGACGATCAATCTCTATCACAGCAATACCAGGCGCGTTTAGCCAGGTTCAAGACTCAGGGTTTTGAACAAGTCACGAAACGGTTCCAGCAAATTTGTGAGCGGAAGCTGTCCCGTTTGGACCGTTACGAAAGTATCAAAGAACTGTTGAATCGAGCCCTTTCTGCTCTGGATGATACTAATGACTTCGAAGAAATTAAGGCTAATCTCGTTCAAAGCTTAGCCGATTTAGAAAGCCAAGCGGAAAACCTGAACCAGCAGGCAGAGAATAAGCGCAAACAAGATGAAGACAAGCAAATTGTTAAAGAGATTCAACAGCTTAAGCCCAATAAGCATAGTTCTATCCATACCTGTGAAACCGCTCTAGCTCAGATTCAAAATTTGCAAGCTAATCTTCATACTCCAGAGCAATTTCAATCAGAAATCACTTTAATCATTCAAGCCTGTCAAGACAAAATTCAGAATTATAAGCAGAGTTTGGATAACTTGCGAGAGCAGCTAGAAACGGTAAGCAGCAGTGATCATCTTAATAATTTACATCTTGAATACGTGCGCTTAGAAGCTGCGTTCCGCGATTCTTCA
>CAZPYG010000262.1:0-2838 GCA_964590465.1 uncultured bacterium
GGCCTTTAACCTCAGCCGCCGCTATGTGAAGATCCGGCGCATCGCCCACGGCTTGAGTCTGGACCATCCCGAACCTTCATCCCAGCAACGGCTGCAGGCGCGGGCTCAGAACCTGGCCCTGGCTCCTGCCCATCGTTTAGCCGATCGCCAGGTGTATCGCACCATTCGGGAAGGCATTGGCGACAGTTTTAAGCAAATCATCAACGGCGGCGGCAGCCTCAGCCTGGAGTTAGACCTGTTCTTTGAAATTATCGGCATTGAGGTAATTGTGGGCTACGGTTTGACCGAAACTTCCCCGGTGCTGACCGCTCGCCGCCCCTGGCACAACCTGCGGGGCTCTGCCGGTAAACCCATTCCCGGCACCGAAATTCGCATTGCCGATTCAGAAACCGGCGAAACCAAATCCCAGGGGGAACGAGGCTCCGTGCTGGCGAGGGGGCCGCAAATCATGAAGGGGTATTACAAAAAGCCTAATGCCACCGCAGACGTCCTGGATGACGAGGGCTGGTTCGATACGGAAGACCTGGGTTGGCTAACGCCCCAGCAAGACCTGATTTTGACCGGTCGGGTGAAAGACACCATCGTGCTCAGCAATGGGGAAAATGTTGAACCCGAACCCATCGAAGCCGCCTGCAGCCGCAGCCCTTACATCGATCAGATGGTGGTGGTGGGGCAAGACCAGCGATCCCTCGGTGCCCTGATCGTGCCGGATCTGGATGCCCTTCAAGCCTGGGCGAAAGAGCAAAACGTGGACCTACAGCTACCCGAAACAGACTCATCGGACCAGAGGCCCTCGCCATACTCCCCCAGCCAACCCGTCTGTGATCTGTTGCGCCAGGAACTGAATCGGGAAGTCAAAAACCGCCCCGGCTACAGCCGCAATGACCGCATCGGGCCGTTTCGACTGTTGTTAGAGCCCTTTTCTGCCGAAAACGGGATGATGACCCAGACGCTGAAAATCAAGCGCCACGTTGTGTTAGAGCGTTACCAGGACTTGATTGATCAGATGTTTGAATGAGGTTGAGTCAGATAACGATCAATTACCCAGACTTAAAACTTTGCGTTATGTCCTGAGCGATGGGATCTTCTTCCTCATCCATGAAAGAGAATGGACCTAAAGCCCCATCGCCGATGAAATCTCTTTTGGCGGCAGCATGGTTAACCTATCCTTGATTTACTAAAAGGCTTAATGTGTAAGCGGTAGCTTCTCTGGAAAGGGGTAGGGTGTAGCTTACTGTCCCAAGGATGAACTTTCATAGGACCAGTTTATAAGTGTTGTCAGTCAATGGTTAACCCCCCGTCAGGACCGGATCAATCAAAGCAAAAGCAGGATATTACCTCCCGCATTTCGCCGTTTTTAATGGGCCTGGCCTATCCGCTGTTTCGGTATCTGGTGCTGCCGGTTTACTTCAGCCGCATTCAGGTTACCGGACAGGAGAACTTACCCCGGGAAGGACCTGTAATGCTGGCCCCAACCCATCGGTCTCGCTGGGATCCGATGCTGGTGACCTATGCCGCAGGTCGGCTGGTAACGGGGCGCGACCTCCGGTTTATGGTGACTATCGATGAAATGAAAGGGTTGCAGGGTTGGTTTCTGGAACGGTTGGGATGTTTTCCGATCAATCCGCGCAAGCGGGACATTGGTAGCCTGCGCCACGGCATTGATCTGCTGAAGCAAAAGCGCATGCTGGTGATTTTTCCGGAAGGCCGTATTGTTGAAGGGTTAGAAAAGGTGGAATCTATCCAGTCTGGGCTGGCCTATATTGGTCTGCAGGCCGAAGCCGCGCAGCCCGGATTGAATGGGCAGGTGGTGCCCATCAGCATTCGCTACGATCCCCCGGTGCCCTCCTGGCGGAGTAAAGCCAAAGTTAGTATCGGCCAACCGTTAGCCATAAAAGACTATTGCCGTAAACCCATTAAGGAATGTGCGAAAGAGCTGAAGGATGACCTGCAGGAAACGCTTCAAGAGCTACATGCTCGGAACATAGACAAGAGCAGTTGACTACCCTGACCGGCGTCTAGGCACATTATTTGCACAGGCCACAATTGAGTTTACATGGGTGACAATTGAGTTTGCAGGGATGGCAATGGCATTGCGATCGCGTCCAACCCGATTCGCCACGCCAACAATGCGATTGTAATCTCCCCCAATCAAGTTCGCCGTGGCCCTGAGGACCAGTAACAGCTCTGTAGTCGGCTCTGCCCACCACCCCATCACTACCGCTGGATTGCAGTATCTTTGGAGAGAACCACAGCAATTTACCAACCTGCCCGCAATGCCGAGCATCTTCATCTCTTACCGACGGAGCGACGAGGAGGGTATTGTGAACAGCTTCATTTCTCCAATAACTTTCCCCTCCTGGGAGGGGCAGAGGTGGGTCAACCAGGTCTCCGCTTTTTACCACCCCACCTCTACCCCGACAGGCTTTTTCTGATGAGGAAAACTCACCATGATTACCCGCCACGATTTGAAAGAACAGCAGTCGATGATCAGCGTTCCGGCCCTGTCTATTTTGCTTCGGCAGTTCCTGGACCACCGCTGGCACCATCGGCGTCGGGCTGGTTGGCATTGCGTTGAGCGGGTCAAAGGGGTGCATCACACCACGGTCATCCAGACATTGTGCTATTCCAAGTGCGTGAATATGCTGAAGCATTCGATCCGTTTGCTACTGCACTACCTCAAGTTTGGGGACGTGCCTGTTCCAACCTAGATTCATACTCTTATTCAGCAACGCCGAATGCCTATCCCCCGAAATTCTGAACACTCCCCTGTTCAATCTCATCTATTCCTGGTTACCCACCTTTTACGCCCCTGCGCTCTTGCGTTCTTGCGCCCTA
>CAZPYG010000262.1:2938-5962 GCA_964590465.1 uncultured bacterium
CTATTCCTGGTTACCCACCTTTTACGCCCCTGCGCTCTTGCGTTCTTGCGCCCTAGGCGCTTGCTCCCCATCTCCCCCTTCCGCCCCTTGCCTATCCCCAAACATCCTGTTTGAATAGGAGCATTAAAATGAACTTTTATTAATGGGGAGTTCGCATGTACATCGTCCAGGTTGCGTCAGAATGCGCTCCAGTGATTAAAGCCGGAGGTTTGGGCGACGTTGTCTACGGCCTGAGCCGCGAGTTGGAGATGCAGGGCCACTGCGTCGAACTGATTTTGCCCAAGTACGACTGCATGCGCTACGACCACATTTGGGGGCTGCATACGGCTTACGAAGGGCTTAATGTTCCCTGGTATGGGGCTTCCATTACCTGCACTGTCCACTGCGGTTGGGTGCATGGGCGGCTGTGTTTCTTCATCGAACCCCATTCCCAGGATGCATTTTTCCACCGTGGCTGCTACTACGGCTGCGACGACGACCCCATGCGGTTTGCCTTCTTCAGTAAGGCGGCGCTGGAGTTTCTGCTACGCAGCAATAAGCGTCCTGACGTCATCCACTGCCACGACTGGCAAACCGGGTTAATTCCCGTCATGCTGTTTGAAATTTATAAGTACGGCGGGATGGAGTACCAGCGGGTGCTCTATAGCATCCATAACTTTAAGCACCAGGGCTTTGGCGGCACCGAAATTCTGCAGGCCACGGGTTTGAATCGTCCCGAATATTACTTCCAGTTCGACCGTTTGCGAGATAACTTCAACCCCTTCTCCCTTAACTTTATGAAGGGGGGCATTAACTACGCCAACCATGTCAACACGGTGTCTCCCAACCACGCCTGGGAAGCCCAATATGGCGACCATGGCTTTGGTCTGGGGCATACCCTGCACCTAAACCAGCACAAGTTTTCGGGGATTCTCAACGGCATTGATTATGAGGTCTGGAACCCAGAGATCGATCGCTATATTCCCCAGCACTATTCCATCAGCACCTTTGAAGATAAAACCTTCAATCAAAAAGAACTGCGGGAACGACTGTTACTTCAGCAGAGCGACAAACCCATCCTGTCTTTTATTGGGCGACTGGATGACCAAAAGGGAGTACATCTGGTACACCATGCCATTTACTACGCCCTGAGCCAGGGAGCGCAATTTGTGTTGTTGGGGTCAGCCACTGACCGACGCATCAACGACTGGTTCTGGCACGAAAAGCTGCACCTTAACGAAAACCCCGATATTCACTTAGAGCTGGGCTTCAACGAGGAACTAGCCCACTTGATTTACGCCGGATCAGACATGATTTTGGTGCCCAGCAACTTTGAGCCCTGCGGTCTGACCCAAATGATTGGGATGAAATACGGTACTGTACCCATTGTGCGAGGGGTCGGTGGATTAGTGAACACCGTGTTTGACTGGGATTACGACCACGATCACACCCCTGAGGAACGCAATGGTTTTGTGTTCTTCCAAACCGATCACCATGCGCTGGAATCGGCTATGAGTCGGGCCTTTGATCTCTGGCATAAGCAGCCGGAAACCTTCAAGCGGATTGCTCAACAGGGCATGCAGTACGACTACTCCTGGCTCCATCCTGCGCAGGCCTATGTGGAAATGTATGACTATATTCGCCATAAGTAGGGCCGGGAATGGACTCAGCGGAGGGAGTAATTTCTTAGGATAAATTCACAAAATTAAAATGAAATTTTGTGAATTTTTCTTGATTTCCCTGGGAATTGATCCAGCTTTTGGTTGTGAAATAAGCTGGTAGGTGTTCTCTATTAGGGTTGCTCTATATTTAGAAATGGGAATGTCAATCATGTGGGATAACCGGTCCGACTGTTCAAAGGTAGTCAAGATGCCTGCCCTACAAAACTTGGATGTTATACAATCCTCATTCCTTAGGAAAAATTAAAGCAAGACCTGTTCGGGAACCCTATAAAACGGCTCTTGACCCATTGTTTTGTGAATTCTTAAACTGGCTGGGCATACTCAGAATAGAATTCGTAGGATACATGGTTTCTATGCCGGTCCAAAACTACAGTGGGGCTAAACGGGCGCTTAGCCGTAAGGATCTCCTCAGGGGACAGGGTAGCGCTTTGTATGCTGCCGGGCGCTACGCAGAAGCCCTATTCCGGTTTAATGAGGTCTTAGCTTTGGACAACAACGACTACGAAGTGTGGGCTCTTCATGGCTTTTCTCTAGCCGCTGAAAATCAATTTGAAGCTTCCATCAACAGTTTTAATAAATCTTTGGCGATTAAACCGCGTTATGCCCTGGCCTGGCACGGCAAAGGTCATGCCCTCGCTAAAATGGGCCAGTTTGAGGCAGCAACAAGGCATTTACAGCGAGCGGTGATATTCGACCCGACCGACAGTAAAGCCTGGTATAACCTGGGCACAGCCCAAAATCATTTGGGCCAGTATAAGGAATCCATTGCTAGCTTTGAACACGGCATTGAGCTAAATCACAAGGATTATCACGCTCATTACAACAAAGCGGTTGCCCTGAGTGGGTTGCAGCGTTATGAAGAGGCCCTTGAAGCACTGCACCAGGCGCTACGGCTCAAGCCCAAAGCCTACTATATTTGGAATCAGCGGGGCACAACCCTGATTCAACTCGGACGCTTTGGGGAAGCCATTAACAGTTTTGAAAAGTCCCTGGCCTATCACGCCCATAATCCTAACGCCTGGTATGGTATGGCCAGGGCCTATGCTATCCAGCGAAATTTGGAGATGACCCTGAAGGCGTTGTACCGAACCTTTGTTCTGAGCCCGTACATGTACCGGGTCATGGTGCAAATGGATGCTCACTTTGACGGATTGAGGGAAAATCCTCAGTTTCAACGCATGATTAACACCTCTGCTTTGTAGAGTTTGGCATGGGCGTATCCAGGGAGGGGGCCGTAATGGATGGGATAAATTCTGAAACGCTTAAGTCTCTTAAACTGCCCAAACCCAACCCATCCAGGCTCCACCCCTCGACATTACCTACAAACATCTGGCTCATATTGAAAATGGGAAAGTCAAGTTCA
>CAZPYG010000263.1:0-5951 GCA_964590465.1 uncultured bacterium
GAGGATGGGTTTGCTTGGGATGGTAAAGACACCCGCGATCGCATCGTCATCTTCACAGAGCGGTTAGAAACCATGAAATTCCTGGCTCAGCAGCTCGGGCAGGACCTGAAGCTGAAGCCAGAAGCCATCACCACCCTGGATGGCGGCATGAACGATGTGGACCAGATGGCGGTGATTGAGCAGTTTGGCAACGAGAAGTCTTCCCTGCGGCTGCTGGTGGCGACGGATGTCGCCTCAGAGGGCATCAACCTGCACTACCTTTCCCACCGGCTGATTCACTTCGACATTCCCTGGTCGCTGATGGCCCTGCAGCAGCGCAATGGTCGTATTGACCGCTACGGGCAAGAACAGCAGCCCCAGATTCGCTACCTGCTGAGCCGGTCGCATCACCCCCGCATGGATGAGGTGGAACGCATTATTCGGGTACTGCTGGATAAAGATGAGCAGGCGGTGCTCAACATTGGTGACCCCTCCGCCTTTATGGGCGTGTTCGATGTGGATGAGGAGGTGCGCGTCACCGACACCGCCATTGAGCAGGGGGAAAGCCCTGAGCAGTTCGACCAGCAGCTCACGCCCAAACCCCAGAAAGACGACTTCGACCCCTTTGCCCTGTTTGATCAGGAACCAGAAATTAGCCACGAGGCCGATGCCCAGTTAGCCATGCGCCAGTGGCCCAACCTATTTAGTAGCGACTTCAGCTATGTTTCCACTGCCCTGGAGGCCATCACCCAGGCGGACGAACTCCAGATCAATCGGGTGCCGGAAAATGAGCTAATTGAGCTAACCATGCCCCAGGAGCTGCGCCAGCGCTACAGCCGCCTGCCGCGAGAAATTGTGCCCGCCCCCGACCAGCCATTGATTCTCTGTGCCAATAAGGGAGCGATCGCCACTGCCCTGGAAGAAGCTCGCCGTTCTGAAGAGTCCTGGCCCGCTATACAGTACCTGTGGGAGCTGCACCCAGTGCTGGAATGGCTCAGCGATCGCTGCATGACTACCTTTGGGCGACACCAGGCCCCCGTCATCACCCTGCCCCAGGGCTTGGGAGGGCAGGAGGCGGTGTTTGTCATGGCGGGAGTCATCCCCAACCGACGGGGGCAACCCCTGATTAACCGCTGGCTGAGTGTGGTGTTTCAGCAGGGGCAGTTTCAGCGGGTGGAGGATTTTGAGCAAACCCTGGCTCGAACACACCTGGGCAAACAACCCATCCCCAACCAGGGGCAGCCGGTGGATGAGGCCCTGCTGGAGCTGCGCGGGGTGGCCGTAGACCAGGCCACCAAAGCTCTGCTAGAAGAACGGCAAACCTTTATGAAACACCTAGAGCCAGAACTGGAGCAGCAGCGCCAGCGCCTGGAAGCCCTGCGGGGACACCACTACGAACAGCTAGAGCTACGCTTTGGCGACGATGCCCGCCCCGCCGCCTTTGTACAGGCCCGCAAAGACCGGGAGAAAAGCCGCATTGAGCGCATTTTCGAGGATCAGCGGCGCTGGGTGGAAGAAAGCATGACCACTGAACCTGCTCCTTATATTAAAATCATTGCTGTGCTTCGCGGGGATGGCGGCTAAAGACTTCCGCCTAATGATCCTGGTGATCCTTAGGACGCAGTATCATTGCTGTATGGATAGTATCTTGCTAAAAGAAGCAGCCCTCAAGCTCTCCGCATTCGAGAGAGCGCAGCTGATTGATGCCCTCTGGCAGAGCCTCGATCCAGCTGAGCAAGCGGAGATTGATCAAGCCTGGCTGGAAGAATCTCAGGACCGCCTCGCTGCCTACCGCAGAGGAGAAATCGAGGCGATTGATGGCGAGAGCGCCCTTGCGGCATTGAAGGACAAGCTCTCCTAGTGAAGCAGTACCGCTTTTTAACGCCCGCTTTAGTTGAAGCAGAAACTGCGTCGCAGTTTTACGAATCAAACCGCCCTGACCTGGGCCGCGAGTTTCTGGATGAGCTTGATGCGACGATTCAGCGCATCATCGCGAATCCTAAAGCGTGGCAAGTGCTGGAGGGAGAGATTCGCCGCTGCCGCTTAAGACGATTTCCCTACGGCGTCATCTACACCTTGGAGGGCGAAATGGTCCTCATCATCTCCGTGATGCATCTCCACAGACACCCCTCATCCTGGAGGAAGAATCTTCCCCATGATGAGTCTTAGAAACAAAGAGGAATTGGAGATTTTGTTCGTTGTCTTGAGATGTTAAGCCAGCCCGTAAAATTCCGGGCTTTTCACTCAAGACTGGTTAGATTGGAGGCGAACCGGCGCAGCCGAACCAGCAACAGCAGCATATAGTCCATGCCCCTCACCGGAATCACCAACGCCAACGAGTTCTACTCCAACCACTATCTGGATGCCATTCTCAAGGACGACATCAAGGGAGTCGCCCAGCGGTGGAAAGAACTAGAGGAAGCCACTGCCGAAGATCCAGACAGCGAAAAGATTCCGTCTCCCCCCAAACAGCTTTCGGCCCTCTCTAGCAAATACTTTCGCTGGCGAGAGCGGTTCCGGAAGCAAAAAGCAGCGGACGATCGCCTCGACGTTCAGCGAGAATGGTTAGCCGAATTTCTGCCGGTGCTGGGCTACGAGCTGCAGCCCCAACTCCAGGAACTGGAGGACGGGCAGATCATCCCCATCCTGGCCCAGGTGAAGAAAGCCAATGGTCTGCCTCTGCTGTGGGTGCTGGAGGCCCTGCCGGGACCGGACGAGGCGGCGGATGTGCTGTCCCTTAATCTGGCGGCAGATCCCCTGGCCGCAGATCTCCGGGTTCTTCAAGAACCCGGAGATCTAATCTTGGAAGACATCGTCTCTGACCTCGTCTTTGCCCAGGAGGAGCCGCCCCGCTGGGTTATCCTCGTCAGCATTGACCAGGTAACGCTGATCGATCGCTACAAGTGGAATGCCTCTCGCCTGCTGAGCTTTGACCTGGGGGATATTCTTTCCCGCAAGGAATCGGACACGTTGCTGGCGACGGCGACTCTGCTGCACCGGGAGCACACCTGCCCCCCGGAGGGCACGCCCCTGCTGGATGAGCTGGATGAAAACTCCCACCGCCATGCCTACTCGGTTTCGGATGATTTGAAGTACGCCCTGCGGGAATCTATTGAGTTGCTGGGTAATGAGGCGGTGTGGTACCTGCGCCACAAGCTCAAGGAAGGGGTATTTAACGAAAGGTTGGATGCGGGGCAGCTTTCCCTGGAGTGCCTGCGCTACATGTATCGGCTGCTGTTTCTGTTTTACATCGAGGCGCGGCGAGAGCTGGGCTATGCGCCGATGGATGCCGATGTCTACCGGGAGGGCTACAGTCTGGAGTCGCTACGGGAGCTGGAGCAGGCGGATCTGCGCACTTCGGAAGACAGCGAGGGCTATTTCATCGATATGTCCCTCAAGCAGTTGTTTGGGCTGATCTGGGAGGGCTACCCACCCCAGCGGGAAGAGCAGCAGGCCCTCAACCTGGAGGCGGAAGAGTTCATCCACGATACCTTTGAGCTGGCCCCTCTCAAAAGCCACCTGTTTGACCCGGCCCGATTGCCCCTGCTGAACCGGGTGAAGTTTCGCAATGCCACCCTGCGCCGGGTGATTGAGCTGATGTCCCTCTCGCGGGAACGGGGTCGCCAGCGACGGGGGCGCATTTCTTACGCCCAGTTGGGGATTAACCAGTTAGGGGCGGTGTATGAGGCGCTGCTGTGCTTCCGGGGCTTTTTTGCCGAAACGGACCTATACGAGGTGAAGCGAGCCACCGACCCAGAGCCAGATGTGCTGGATGTGGGCTATTTCGTCAAGGCCGACGACCTGGAGAAGTACACCGAAGACGAGCGGGTCTACAACGCCGACGGCACTCCCCGCTGCTACCCCAAGGGCACGTTTATCTATCGGTTGGCGGGGCGGGACAGGGAAAATTCGGCCTCTTACTACACGCCGGAATCCCTCACCCGCTGTCTGGTGAAGTACACCCTGAAGGAACTGCTGAAGGATAAGACTGCCGACGACATCCTGAAGCTGCACATCTGTGAGCCTGCCATGGGCAGTGCGGCGTTTTTGAATGAGGCGATTAACCAACTGGCGGAACGCTACCTGGAGCTAAAGCAGACGGAGCTAGACCAGCGCATTCCCCACGATGACTTTCTGCAAGAGAAGCAGAAGGTGAAGATGTACCTGGCCGATCGCAATGTGTTTGGCATTGACCTCAACCCGGTAGCGGTAGAGCTGGCAGAGGTGTCGCTGTGGCTGAACTGTATTTATGGACCCTCATCCCCCTCGCCCTCAGGGAGAGGGGCTAGGGGTGAGGGCCGCAAACGCGCGTTTGTGCCCTGGTTTGGGATGCAGCTCCACTGCGGCAATTCGCTGATTGGGGCACGACGGCAGGTGTACGACACCACGCTGATTCCCCGCAATAAGCGTCAAAAGACCTACTGGTATGAGCAGGAACCGAAGCGGGTGCTGCTGCCAGAGCCGATTCCAAAGGGGCATGTGTATCACTTTCTGCTGCCCGACTTTAGCATGGCCGATTACAAGGACAAGGTGATCAAGTCCCTGGCTCCAAAGCAGATTGACCATATCAACAATTGGCGCAGGGAGTTCTGCAAGGAACCCTGGGACGATTTCGATATCGATCGCCTGCTTTCCCTCAGCCAGCGCATCGATGCCCTCTGGCAGCGCCACGCCAAAGAACTGCGCACCATGCGCCAGCGCACCACCGACCCGCTAGAGATTTGGGGACAGACCCACCCCTACCCCTCCCAGGAGGGGAAAAATATTGACACCTCCCAGGAGGGGATGAGCCGTCCCCTCTCGGGAGGGGTGCCCGCAGGGCGGGGTGGGTCCACCCTCGAAATGAAGGACAAAATCCTCCTGCAAGAGCAGCACTCCGAAGGGGTGAGCCACTCGAGTGCCTATCGGCGGCTAAAGCTGGTGATGGATTACTGGTGCGCCCTGTGGTTCTGGCCCATTCAGCGGGCGGAGCTACTGCCTAACCGCCAGGAATTTTTGATGGAGCTGGCGGTAATTTTGGGCGATGTAGAAATGGCCCTGGAAGCGGAGAAGGAAGGCCAGTTGCCCCTGTTTCCTGAGACGAATGCTGACAAGGCGAAGGAGCTGGCGGCGAAGTATGGGTTTGTGAGTGTGCCGTCGCTGTGTGAACGCTTCCCCCGGTTGCGGCTGGTGAATCAGATCGCCCACGAAAAACACTTCTTCCACTGGGAATTGGAGTTTGCCGATATTTTTACCGATAACGGTGGGTTTGATTTGTTTTTAGGGAATCCGCCGTGGATTAAGGTTGAGTGGGAAGAAGGCAATGTTCTCAGTGATGTAGAGCCACTGTTTGGACTACGTAAGTTTCCTGCCAATAAAGTAGCCAAGCTTCGGGAAGAAACATTTGAAAAATATCCTTTTTCCAAGAAAGAGTATTTTGATTTATATGGATCTCTGGATGGATCTCAAAATTTTTTCAATGGGTATCAAAACTACCCTCTATTGAAAAGTACTCAAACTAATTTATATAAATGCTTTTTGCCACAGACCTGGCTCTTTTCAAATTTTTCTGGAGCCCAAGGACTCATTCATCAGGAATCTCCTTATGATGATCCTAAAGGTGGATATTTCAGGGAGAATTTATATCCAAGACTTAGGTTTCATGGTCGCTTTGAAAATGAAATGCAGCTATTTCCGGATGTTGGCCATGCAAGGAAATACGGAATCAATGTTTATCGAAGCCCAAGGGAAGTTTTCTTCAAACACATAGCTAATCTTTTCATTCCTAAAACCATTGACTCCTGTTTTGAAGATGAAAATATAGGTCAGGTTCCAGGCATTAAAGATGACGAAAATAACTGGGATACTACTGGACATCCAAAACGAATTATTCCAATAGATCGAAAGGTGCTTAGCCTTTTCGCTGAATTATATGATGACGAAGGTACTCCCCCTTTGCAAGCTCGGCTACCAGCATTGCATTCACAGCAACT
>CAZPYG010000264.1:0-1707 GCA_964590465.1 uncultured bacterium
TTATAGCCTCTTGTGGGGCTAGTGACAGTTCTGACACTACAAGCGGTTTTGAGTAGGTGACGCACTTTACCCTTGAATTAGCCGATTAAAGTCCGTTGTCAATCTAATCTGGATTCCATGTAAAGCTTTCCGACACTTTCTTCTCCATGATTTCAAGATGCTGACACAAAAGAAGTCTTAAATCTTCACGCGACGATTGGAAAGAATAGGTAGGATCGATGAACTTGTCTAGCAAACTTTCTAGAAATATAAATCCCTCGACATATAATCTATCATTTTGAAGAGTTCTATCTATGGCTGGCAATGCTATTCCAGGTAGAGCCATGTCATATTTAATATTGTTTTTCATCCATACTCTAAGCTGTATATAAAAATCCCTATAAAATTCATTGACTTTTTCTTCTTGATAGAGATTTTCTCTCTCTAGCACGAAGAATTCATTGTTTCTGATCACATAATCACATGCCTCTTTAGCTAAGATCATTAACCTTTCTTGAGTGCCTTCAGCTTCCAAGTAAAGTGATAGTTCTTGGCACACTTCAATCCGCTTAATGTATTCTCCTAATTCCCAGGCCATTGACTCTACTCGATCATTAATCTTTGTCGTTAGATAGGGAGAAAGTTCCCTGCTGACTAAAGATGCAGGTAAGCCTTCTTTGAGAGAATGTATTATAGCTTTTATGGCAGGTTGCCATGAAGCGTTATTTTCCCAGAGATCGCTATTTTCATAACTCTTGGTCGCCAGTTGAGCAATGGTTTTCATAGCTAACTCCCAGACAGTTTCATTCATTTCTAGTGCTTGCCAGAGAGCTTTCTTCTCGTCTTCTTGCTCATTGATCTTTTGATTCACCTGCTTAGTTGTTTTCTTTTCGAAAGAGTTAAATTCGATGGCAGCAAAGCCAACTAAACTGGCAACAGAAATTCTCGTGGCCGCATCCGCTTTCGGCGACACAATGATCCAAATGATAGCGCTTACCAATAATCCACTAGAGAGATAATGAAGAAAAATTCTTAATGAAGGAATTCCAAAATTTTCAGATGATGTAAGCTTCCGAAGCATTTTAGCCGTCTCCTTGTTAATCAAGATTTTTATGATGAGGTGATTAAGATTGACTAAAATATCATTTGACGTGGTTGTCAGATATGCTTTTGATACATAACCATTCTGTGACTTTAGCCTTTTCAACAGCCTTAATAATGTGAGCAGATGTCTTCTTGCTCACATCAATTCGCTTTGCAAGTTTGCGAATGCTGATCTTTTTTTCAGAACTCAAAAGAATTGAAATTGCTAAAAACCACTTCCATAAGGGCACATGAGTGTTGTGGAACAAGGTGCCGACAGTCACGCTGTAGGACGTAAAACAATCATTGCAGTGATGTCTCAACCCTTGCTCTAGCGGTGACGATCGCTTAGAGCCACAGTAAGGGCATTGAGGTACGCCATTCCAGCGAATCTTCTCTAGATAGGCAATGCACTCCTGCTGGCTCCACGCCATGTCATAAAGCCTAGGACTGAGCTTTACGACATACTAAGGCGATAGTTTCCTATACCGATGTAAAATCCAGTAGTTTCAATCAACAAACCTCCACCAGTGATGCGACCGGGAGTTCGTGCTTACTAGAGCCCTCGCCCAGGCTAAGACCCTAGGCCAGACACTTGCTCCAACTTCATCATTGATCAGAATAAGTAGAATCGCTTATTTCTTC
>CAZPYG010000264.1:1717-5881 GCA_964590465.1 uncultured bacterium
CAAGATTGACAATCCGCAATTAGGTGCATATGTTCTAGTAGCGGCGTCAACCCTCTAGCAAAACCCGCATGGCCTTTAGGGTCGGGCGCTTCTTGCCACTACTCACCTTGCCAAACCAGTAGTACATCTTCTCATTACTCATCGCCGTAATGCCTTCAGTCACATTGGAAAGCTATTCTGGCTTCAACGACGGCTGAAACGCCTGAAACAACAGCTCTTAGCTCAGGATGCTATCGACCCTATACCTCCAGCGTCGATAGCGTTGCCTGGTAAACCTGATGAGCCTCATCGCCAAAGCAGATAAATCTGACCTCTTCAACAGAAGCTGAACGGTTCAGAAAAGTGATCACTTCAGCCATGGCAATGCGTGTAGCCCGCTCTAGCGGAAACCCATAAACCCCTGTACTGATCGCTGGAAATGCCAAAGTACGAATTTCATGGGCGACAGCCAAGGCCAGGCTATTGCGGTAACAACGGGCCAACAACTCATCCTCATTACGCTGCCCACCATGCCAGACCGGCCCCACAGTATGAATCACCCATTGGGCAGGCAGATTATACCCCTGGGTAATTTTGGCTTCCCCAGTAGGGCAGCCCCCCAAAGTTCGACATTCTGCCAACAGTTCAGGCCCAGCTGCCCGGTGGATAGCGCCATCCACACCGCCGCCGCCCAGAAGGGATTCTTTGGCTGCATTGACGATCGCATCAACTTGCTGGTGGGTAATATCGCCCTGGACGACTCGAATTCGCTGTTTTGTATTGGTGTGGTTTAATCCATTGTCGGTAGTCATGGGGGTATGCCTCCGGGGTGGCTGGTGGCTTTAGCTGGCTGCGGCTAGCTCCATAGGCTCGTAATACAGCGGCAGTAGTTGCTCCGCTCTAATGGCCAACATGGCATAAGCTTGGCCATCGGAGCGCGAAAACTCAATTTCAAAGGCCTCTCCATCGCCTAACTCTTCAACCACCGTACCGACTTGTCCTCGCCGCAGTAAAATTTGCCCACCTAATGGGAAGCGCTGAGCAGGCATATCTTCCATCAGGGCAACTATGTCATGGAGATGGATAGTTTGCATAACGTCTCCTAATTTTGACCGAAACAACCTGGCCTTGTGTTTCCCGCTGGAGTGATTAAAGTCTAAGGCATAGGTCTCCAGCTTCTGGATCACCTGGGTCGGGTCAACCGCATCACCATAGGGTAATTTCAATGCTTAATCTCCCAGCAATACCCGCATTGCCTTCAGCGCTGGTCGCTTCTTCCCATTGCTCACCTTCCCAAACCAGTAATGGGCCTCCTCATTACTCATGGCCGTAATGCCCTCAGTAATGTTGGCAATCCGCTCCGGCTTCGACAACGGCTGCAGCGTCTGAAACAGCAACGCCAGATTCACCCCCGATTCCTCATCTAACACATAGGGGGCCTGCCTTTTGTAACTAAGGGTCTGGGGATCATAGTTATTCGCTTTCAGCGCCTTATAAATGGCCTGCCGGGCCTGCACCAGGGGCTTCCCCTTCAGTCGCCCCACCCGCTTAGCCGCTGACCGCCGCTTCTCTCCCGCCTTTTTGTAGGCGCACTGGTACAGCTCCAGGGCAAAATCATTATTACTCAGGGGCACAACCCGCAGTTGGAACTCTTGCATAGCCCTAGCCAATCCCAAAACGAGAGAGCATCACAGGTCAATATTCTACTCGCACATGGAGATTCATACGCTCAACCGGGTTCCGGTTGAGCGCCTGCTGCAGGGCTTTAATGTCTGAGCTATCTGGAGCGACCGCCGGGTCAAATCTGAATTTAATCCTGAGATTGAGGGTAGCTTGAGCATTCTGCTGGTTCAGCAGCCCATTGATGGTACTGAAGAAACTCTGGAAGCCTTTCACATCTCCCTGGTACTCCAACCGCACAAACTGCTCCCCCGTCTGAATGGTGATGAACTGCTCCACCTCCAATTGGTAGCGCACCAGCAGCGGCAGGGTCGTGCCAAACTTGCGGTAGTCCACCACATCCGCCACCGTCAGCGTCATTTCTGTAATGGCGCGGACCTGTTTATCGGTTGTCCAGTCTGTCAGATCATTCAAGACTTTGTTAGGACTGCCCTCCAACTCATGCTCCGTAGGCTTATCCAGCAGCGTACCTAGGCCATAGCTCCCACCATTCTCGTTGCCGTTGGTCGTTCCTCCACCGGAGGAGGTGTAAACCACAGCATTTGTCGTGGCCTCTGCCGTTTCTCCAGAACCGTAATCTGCCACCAGCCGGTACTGGGTCGTGCGGGTAATCGGGCACTCGTAAGAATCAGACGGTAAGAACTCTTGCTGAATCAGCTCTCCATCCTGATACAGACTCACATTTAGCGCCTCTTTTGCCCGCCAGCGGACCTGGGCCGTGCGTTCGTCTCCGCCCCCAGCCAGAACCTGAGCATCCAGCTCAATTACCCTGGGTTCTGGCGGCTTGAGGATGTTCCGTCGATACAGCTCCATTCGCTCCGAGAATTCGATGGTGTCCGGCATCGGGGGTGGCCCATCCGCTTTGATAAAGAGGCGTTCGCCCACCTGCATATCCCACTGGCCTTCTTGCAGCCCGCGTCGAATGGTATCTCGCAGCTTAGAGACCTCCGCATCCAGCAGCATGTTCAGGCCCAGGTCTTTTGCGAACTGTTCCCGCAGGGCCTTAGTGGTCCAGTGGTCAATGCCCGGTGGCCATACCTTCTGCATCACATAGGCCGGGGCATAGGCCGCCGCATCTTCTCCCCGCACCTTGGTGCAGTCTTTGAGGGCTTTCAGCACCACGTCCTGCTGGTTACGGTTCCCCTTCACCGTGCTGGCATCCTGGGCTGGAAGCGGGTAGTGCATGAGCCCCTTAGGCGCTTTGACCGAATCGTTAGAGGGGTAGAACAGGTGGCGATAGGCATTGGTCAGGGCAACTCGCACCGCCAGGTCCATTTCCCCTTCTTTGGTTTTGAGCTGCTTCTGCTGGTTCTCCGACAAATCTTCCAGGCGATTAGGGCTGCTCAGAATGCTCTTAATCGCCTTATACTCCCGCGCAATATCAATCGCTCGTTCCAGCTCTTGCTTGTTGGCCAGCAAAAACAACAGCCGGTTACGGAAGGTGCGGAACTTAGCCGATTCCCCGGTGTTATTGAAGATCTGTTCTACCACCAGGGGTGGTCCATCCAGAGACGACATGACTGTCGCTTCGTTAAAGTCAATAATACAAAGAGCAACGGTATCAGCCCTATCATCCACCTCATGGGGAGCTTCAGGCCCTTTCACCAGCTCAAAAAACTTGGTGGCAAAGATGGTGTCTCTGCGATCGCGCAGGTCATCCTTGGCCTCAGTCAGGCCCACCTGCTCCTTCTCCTCCGCAATGATTTTGTTGATGGAAGGTTCTTCCTTAAACCGGGCAATGGAGGTGACGGGGTCTACATCCAGGTACCAGGCCACCCCCGCCAGACGCTCTAACGCCCGGTCTACAAACCCCATTTCTAACCCTGGGGTCAGCAGCGACAGGTTCAGCTCTGTCCGCCGAATTCCTGACGAAATGCCCTGGGTCAGGGAATGGACAAAGACGGTGCGGCCCACCCAGCTTGAAAACGGCGGCTTCCCTGCTGATACCCATTCCTGATCATGGATTTGGGCATGGGCTTCGCGACCATCGGGGTTGTAAATGTCAGCCCCAAGGGGTAACCGCATCAGCGGTCGCTGCAGCCGGGAGGTGAGATCGCTGGTAATTTCTGACTCCAACCCCAAAGGCAGGTGGTGGGCATGGATCAACGGCGTGTGATGGTCCTGATGTCGCCACAGGTAGCGCACCAGCATGGCAAACAGCCGTAGGGCACCCCGCGTCCGCTGGAATTCGGGAATTGACGCAATTTTCTTGGTCAGCAGGTTGAACAGTTCAGGGTGAAAGGGATAGCTCTGGGCGATGGCCGTTGAATAGGTGGCATCTTTACAGCCATCGGGCAGATTCACCCGACTGGCCCGAAACGACTGCAAGTACTCTTCCGCCGCTTTCTCCGCCGTTCGCCCGCTCTTTCGGTACGGTTCCCTCGCCATCTTCGAGCCGGCGAGACGAAAGCCGGCGCCGGGCGCCGCTTCTTCGATGCGGGCGAGATCCGGGACGGCCTCGGCGACCGAACGGACCAGATCGTCGAACCGCTCATCTCCGAGCAC
>CAZPYG010000265.1:0-5629 GCA_964590465.1 uncultured bacterium
TTGGATTGCTCCCCCCCAACTCATTGCAGGCACCCAAACCTTCGCCGTTGAGCAGTACTGCAGCGAATATGAGGAAGCGGGCACCTTTCAAACTTGGCATGATGGCGGCACTTTAGATGTGCGCTGTATTCGTCCCTGGACCTTGCGAGTCCAGCAAATTCCTAATCAAGTTAGCGACAAATCTAACGCCCAGCTAGAATGGCATACCCAAATCGTGCCTCCCGACCCAGGAAATCCTATGGATCTGCCCCAGGGTTCGTACTGGCTGAGCATCCTCGCAACGGTCAGCAGCTTCTCCCATAACCAACAGAACCCCCTAGAAGTGCGGCGTTTTGCCATGGGATCAGAGGCCAATATCCGAGTACAGCAAAACCAGCACACCCAAGAATTGGAGACCTCTGTTCGTTTCGTAGAGGAAGCCAATGGCCGACCTGCGGGAGTTGGGTTTGCCCAAACGGTAGACGGAGTTGCTTTCCGGTACCGCATTCCTGACGATTTCACCATTAGTCCCTACGATGCTAACCGCTCTAAGGTTCATGCCTTCCGCACCTCCTACTTCCGCCAACGGATTCGGCAAGATGCTCGGTTAGATGGCATCGCCAACATTTTCCAGCGGGATTGGTTGTACCAAATCTATCTCTCCATGCTGGTTTCTTACGCCATAGAGCATGAAGTAGGCTTGCCGGAGGCTTACCAGTCCCTACAAAACAAAGACTTAGTCCAAGCAATGGCCGCTGTTCTTGAGGGCATCTTCCAAACGCTTAACGTTGAAGAACCCCCAGAAGCCGAAGATACAACCGACAGCTTAACGGACGACAGCGAACCCCAAAGCCCTAATCTGCCGCCAGGTCGCCAACCTACTCACGAACGCCTACGGGAACTTGCCGGAACCCCAGAAGTTCAAGACGTTTTGAATGATTTGGCCCAGGTCCTTTGGCAACAACCCGACGAAGGGTGGAACGATTGGGCAAGGCAGCGATTTCAGGCCACTTTGGGTGGGGCAATCCTCGAAGCCTGTCGCCAACTCTGTCCTCAATTTGATTCAGAAGACCTGCTGCTTGACCTCGACCCAGGCCCTCGCTCTCCAGAAGCTCCCCCATTACCCGAAGGACTGGAAGAAATTTGGTTGACGGAAGCCAGTCCTGGCGGCAGCGGCGTGGTTGAGGAAATCCTACGTCGATATGCCGAAGATCCCTTGGGCTTCCTGCGTCTTGTGGAAAGCGCCCTAGAGCCTTCTGACTTTGAGGTAATTGATTCAGAGCTAACCCAACTGCTGGAACTATCCGAAACAAGTTCTGCCGTTCAAGAGGCTTTTACTCAGGTTAGATCTGCTGACTCTCATCAGTCACTGACCCAAGCCAGCGAGCAACTTCGCCAGGTCTTGATGCAGGAGGGCACGTTAGTTACCCCAGCAGTGATGACCGCTATCCATGCTCGTATTCTGTCACCGGGCAGTAGTTCAGATACTGACTGGCAACTCAGAGAGCTACTTCGAAGATGGCAGGCAGAAGAATCCCGCCTGGGTATCGAAGTCGATGCTCGCGTATTCGCCTACGTGGCTAGCAAACAAGAAGACCTAATCACAGCTCTACCCAACGACGTGAGAAACGATCCTTATGTTTGTTTCCAAGTGCTCTACAGTCGTCTGTGGTTAAGGGGTAGCATCATTCGGAACCGGGCCATTTCTTTCTATAACCCCTTTGCCATCGTGCCTGAGGCCGACCGAGAGATCCTTTTGGATGTGCTTCAACCCGCAGAAAATTTGATCAAATTAGAGGAACCCGATTGGCAAACACAGCTCAATGAAGCACTGCAAGCAGTTGGTACAGCTGCTCTGATCGCCCCGGTTGCTCACCGTCGAGCCTTGAAAGAAACCATCTTGAAAATGATGAGTGAACCAGTGGATGTAGGCTTTCTCACCCTTTATCCTTTTGTAGAGGGAATTCGCAGAACCGCTCAAGGATATGTTGTCCGGTTACGCATTCGGGAGGCAGTCCAGTGACCCGAGCTATCCATTCGCGTTTCAGTTCCCGCCAGCTTCCTGATCTCCTTCAGGCTCTACTGGTGGCGGAGTTAATCTCCCCCAGTCCTTGTCTATGGCTGGTATCGCCCTGGGTGTCAGATATTCCGGTCATTGACAACACTGCCAATACATTTCTGGCCCTAGAACCAACTTGGCCACGGTCTAAAATCCGTCTTGCCCAAGTGCTCTCAAACCTCACCCATTTGGGCACTACCGTTTGTATAGCTACCCGCCCTGATAATCACAATCGCGGGTTCATAGATACCTTGAGTACAATGGCCTCCACAAAAAATCTTCGGGTTCATCAGGCCGAAGAACTCCATACTAAGGGCATGTTGTCAGATGCCTTCTTTCTGGCAGGTTCTATGAACTTCACGTTTAACGGCATTAGCGTTAACGAAGAATTTCTCATTTACGAGACCGATTCTGCAGAGGTCTCAGAGCAAAAAATCAATTTTCGCGATCGTTGGGAAGGTGAAGCCGCATGACTGTCGCAAACCGATTGGATCTTCGTCCCTTTTTGGAACAATTCTTCGGAGATGGCAATCTCCTTAACTTGAACGAAATTGAGACTGCTAATCACCCGACAAATATTCTAGAGCCCTGGCTCAAACGCCTTGAAGCTGGCTTACCCACAGTTCTGCCTTGTAAACGCCAACAAGGAACCGAATGGTATGGCATTGCCCAGTCAGAGCGACAATTACGCAGTCTCGGAGAGCATCTGACTGCCTTTGTGGGTCCCACTTGGTCAACCTTTCGAGGTAAAAGATCCAGTCTAGACCTGACTGATCCAGTGGAAGCCGCTGTAGATGCCTTTACCGAAGGTAGGGCCTTTAAGTTCCAAGGGTTAGCGAACGACAAGGGTCAATCGAAACAGCTCTGGGACGCATTGGAACGAATGCGGCAGGTGCTTGACCATAAAGTTGATCAGTCCTACCAAATACCCAGGGCGACAGGGCGAGTGCTGCGAGACTTTTTTATGGCGCTGCAGGCACGCGATCGCGCTGCTGCAGAATCTCAACTTCACTACCTTCAAACCCATAACCGTCTCGATCCCTCCAATCTGTTGTTCCTCAAAGTGCGGATGCTATCCGACCTGGAGGAGTGGCAAGAACTCCTTAACCTTCCCGAATTACCAGACCTGCTCCAAACCCGTCGCCCTAACGAGGTGACCCAAGCTCTAATTCGAGCTGTCTACCAGCAAGAACTCAACCGCTTTGAAACTACCAGCGCGGTTCAAAGTGCAGTTACCTATTTCCATGAAAGCATCCTTCCTCAATACATCAGCTTATACACCGCTCGGGCCAACAGTCGCCAACCCGAAACGGTCAAATCTTTTATGCTGCTGGCTGTAGGTGGCGAAACACCTAATGTGGCACTCCGTGATGAACTGCTCAGTATTCCAGGCTTAAGAGCGGAAGACAAGGCTTATCTTGAGCAGTTGGCTAATCTTTCACCAACTCAGCCGACACCACCCCCGGCAGCAATAGTTGATCCTTTACAAAAAGCGGAAGAGGCCGGACGGGAATTCAAATGGGATGAGGTATTTGAGTTTGCCACCCAGTCTCCCCCTTCCCTTCGAAAGGCTCAACTCCTGTTCCAGGTCTTTTTTGAGTTAGAAACACTGGAGACTCAACGAGAAGCCCTGAACGCCTACAAGGAACTTTCCGCAGAAGCCCAAGACGCTTTAGGTAATACTCGTCTTGGGCGGGATTGCCTAAAGCAGTTGCGTGGGGTCGAAAAACCAACAGAACAAATTCCCGACAACTGGCTCAGTTGGCTTCAACAGCTTCAACAGAATCCCGACTGGGATTTAGCCCTCGACGTAGCTCGACGAGGTGAGAAAGAGTGGGATGTTACCCAATTACTCGAGGAAAGTGGATCCAGTCAAACATTTGTGAATTTATTAGAGACGGTAGGGGGGGACACAGCGTCAGAGAAAACTTTGGCAAACGCCCTTCCACACTTACTAGGAGCATTTCAAAACGACGATGAATATCCTCGTCGAGAATTTGCCCCCATTTACAACTATCTACTAGACCTGTTGGCATTCACTTGTGAAGGGGGTGATCCTGACTTAGTCTTGTTGAATGAGTTGGTAACCACCCTGTTTGAACTGGGCGTCTCTCAGAGTAGGTACCAAGAAATTGTCGGCTATGGACTTGACCTATGGGATCAATATAGCTCTCCAGCAAAAGTGGATTGGGTTTTAGATTGCATCAACATCTTAGTTATACAACCTTGCCCAGAAGAGGAACTGCGATCTCAATTACTCTTTGCGGCAGCAACGACGCTTCGGCAGTTTCCTGACCGTGTTGATGAAGTTCAGTGGAGTTTATTTGCAGCATTAGTTCAAGACTTAAATCTACAAGCCTCTTTCCCAGACTTGCCACCTCAGGAAGAAACACCTGACGAGTCAACAGAAACGGATGTTTTACAAAGACTCACCAATAAGACAATTTTGATTTACACACTGACTGAACCTGTAGCACAACGAGTCAAAGCTTTACTGGAAAAAGCTTGTGAAGGTATCAAGGTACACTTGAGCCACGCGAAAGGTGGCAGCGATCAGTTAAAGACCTGGGTTACGAATGATGATCTTGTCGTCATGGTAACCGCTAGTGCCAAACATGCAGCCACTAACTTTATTGAAGATCATCGTGGAAACCTGCCCTTAATCAGAGTTAACAGCAAAGGTAGTGCTGGAATGTTGCGAGATATTAAGCTTTACGTGTCTCAAAATACATGGTTCACTTTTCCTTGAAAATAAAAATGAATACTTTCTTACCTTTTTAGATAGAATAAGATAAAATTCTTGAGTGCTTTTAGCTTTCTCATTGCGATGACTTTATTCATCTCTTCTGAGAGAACATTCATCATCTCCTTAGAATCTATTTAGTTGATCATGGCTAATGAGGATTTCCTACCTGTTTTTGCAGTCAACCGGGCAAACTTACTGCAGAAGCTGATGAGACAGGATGGTTGCTTTGGCATTCTTGGAACAACGATAGAGTCTGACAATTTTCTCGCCAGTCTAAGAAAGGTTGAGAAACCTCTATTTATCGATAGTGGAGTTT
Organism: uncultured bacterium; assembly: GCA_964590465.1. Lineage (GTDB taxonomy): Bacteria > Cyanobacteriota > Cyanobacteriia > Phormidesmidales > Phormidesmidaceae > CAZPYG01. The sequence continues at coordinate 5,101 of CAZPYG010000265.1, forward strand.
TTGAGGATGACAAAAATTCTTGGTACAAGAGAACAGTATCCGTTTTTGAGAATGGTCGTTGGGTCAGAAAGCAAAGACTAGCTAATTTGCAAGAGCTTCAGGCTTGGATCACTAGTTTTCTGGATAGATGTGACAGGTTTTCTCCAGACTATGTCTTCGCCCCAGACGTAATTAATGAACCTCTCTTATCGCTTCACTTAGCCCGACTAACCTGGGAGGAATATCTTCAGAAAAAAAGAACATATCAACTGGTTGGAGTTGTACAAGCAGGCTATGCTCTGTATAACTGGCCTTCAGAAAATCTACCTCAAGTCGATTCTCCTCTTCCCTATTTCAGTACTCCTAAAAGTTTTTTATCGTCTCTAATTAGTGAATACCGGCATATCGGTTATCAGTATATTGCTTTAGGTGGCTTGCTTAAAGCCGAAAGTACGATGCCTATGGGGCTTAAATTTGGTTTATCCAACCAGGAACTTGATGATTTACTGGCTTGGAGTCGTCCCGATTTCGTTCTTGGTGGTCTAGCCCT
>CAZPYG010000265.1:5639-5880 GCA_964590465.1 uncultured bacterium
TATTCTCAAAAAGCATAATGTTTGGGCTGATTCAAGCAACTGGCTTTGGTGGGATGAGCGCTACGACTTCGAAAGATTTGGCCATCGTAACGCTCTGCAAGAAGTCCTGAACAGCTAATTTCTCATGCTAAAACTCCTTCTTTAGGCGTTACCCCCAGCAATTCCTGCAAAACATGGTAACAAGAATCGTAAGCCTTCAAGGGTTACGACGAGATTGGGGTTTCACGCTCATCAGTAGGTA
>CAZPYG010000266.1:0-5841 GCA_964590465.1 uncultured bacterium
GCCCACCAGCTTTATTTCAGTGACATTCCACCCTACAGCAATTCAAGGTTGTTAACGGTTTACCCTCAGCGCAGATAAAGGCGATTCAAATCCTTCAAACGAGTCGCCACCTCATCCGTCAGCATGGCCGCATCGGGATACCGCCAGCGCCAGTTCCCGTAGGGGGTGCTGGGATCGTTCATCCGGGCGCTATTGTCGAGGCTCAGAATGTCCTGAAGTTGCACAATGGCCAGGTCCGCCACAGACTGATACGCCAACCGAATCAACATCCAGTTCACTTCGGTGACGTGCTTGGCCGACGCTACCCCCATATATTCCCCCAGAAACTGCTTTTCTTCGGCGCTAGCCCGATGCCACCAGCCGATGGCGGTGTCGTTGTCGTGGGTGCCCACATACACGGCGCAGTTGTGGACGTAGTTATGGGGCAGGTAGGGATTCCTGGCGTCCTCGGCAAAGGCAAACAGTAGAATGCGCATCCCCGGAAACTGGAACTTATCCCGCAGTTCCTCCACCTCTGGGGTAATGATACCCAGATCTTCGGCCAGTACCGGCAGGTTGCCGAGACGCTGCCCCAGGGTTTCGAAAAAGGTTTCCCCCGGCGCTTTGACCCACTCGCCGTTAATGGCGTGTTCCTCCCCAGCGGGCACCTGCCAGTAGGCTTCAAATCCCCGGAAGTGGTCGATGCGGACAATGTCTACGTACTCCAGGGTGGCCTTGAAGCGCTTGATCCACCAGTCGAAGTGGGTGCTTTGCAGGTAGTCCCAGTCGTAAACCGGGTTGCCCCATAGTTGCCCGGTGGCGCTGAAGTAGTCGGGGGGTACCCCGGCAATGTAGGTAGGCCTGAGGGAATCGGGGGTCAGCTTGAAGCATTGGGGACTGGCCCACACGTCGGCACTGTTGTAGCAGACGTAAATGGAAATGTCTCCCACAATCTGGATGCCCTTCTGGTTGGCGTAGCTGCGCAGGGCCTTCCATTGCTCAAAAAACTTGAACTGCACGAAACGGTGATACTGGATGGCGTCTTTTAGCGCTTCTTCCTGGGCTTGTAAAGCATCGGGTTGCCGTTGGACCAGGGCTTCATCCCACTCGCTCCACTCTTTGCCATCGTTAGCTTCCAGCAGGGCCATAAACAGCACATAATCCTGCAGCCAGTAGGCTTGCTCCTGGCAGAACTGGGCAAAGGACCCATGCGGCTGAAACCGTTCGAAAGCCTGCCGCAGGTATCGGGTCTTGTGGGGAATGACCCGATCGAAGTCAACCCTATCAGGCTGCTCCAAAGGCTCCAGGGGTACCAATTGGCTGTGGTCGAGTAAGCCTTCCTCCGCCAGCTTTTCCAGGCTAATCAGCAGAGGGTTGCCGGCAAAGGCGCTGAAGTTCATGGTGTAGGGAGAATGCTCATATCCCGTTGGTCCCAAAGGCAGCACCTGCCAATTTTTTTGCCCGCTGCGTTCTAAAAAGTCGATGAAGGCGTAGGCCGACTGTCCCAGATCCCCAATACCAAATCGACCGGGCAGACTGGTGGGATGCAGAACGACCCCGCTTGAGCGTTGAAAGGGCATGACTTGACCTTGAACCACTTTGTCAAAGTAAAACCCATGCCAAGGATGATTCAAACCTCGCAGGATAGATTTTCCCGTTATCGATCGGATTCTTCCCACCCTCACCCAAGAACTTAGGGTTCAATCGTGAAATTCTTACCACAAAAGCGCTCAAAAGGGGTGACAAGCCACTTTCAATAAGGTAAACTAATGATATATTTCGCCGTCTACTCTCTTCAGTTAAATTGAATATTTCCCCTTACTCTTTAGCTTCCAATTGCCTATCCCCAAATATCCTCGGGTCACAATGTCAGGAAATACCTATATCGTTTGCTTATCGAAAGTGGTGGGCTAACTCCAGGTCTAGCGTTTTTACGTTTCTCCTGACCCTAACGGCTTTCCTGCGGGAAGGACTCGCTCGCTTAACCAGTTCATCAACGGTTCAGTCAACGGCCTCCCTTTTTCCCCTGGCCTATGTGTCCCTGGCAGAACATATCAGCAGTTCTGTACTGACCCTCAACAGCCTGGCCCTGTCTCTGCCGTCGTTTGCAGAATGGCCTCTGTTTTTTACGACTCTGCGTATTGTTGTGAGTTCAGTCGTCGGATAAAAGGACTTTCAGGAAAGAACTTACCCTGTGATTCCCGCCCAGGCGGGAATCCAGAACCAGGTTGCTTGCCGTTGGGTATCATCTTTTCCAGAGAACGCCTGGGTCAGGTCATTAACCTAATTGCCCCCTGCAGTCCCTTCCTCAACGACGTAGGGAGCAGCGGTCGAATCGTCAGGCAGGGGTTCCAGCCTGTTTTGGTGCACCAGAGCCTGGTGCACCAGTGCTGCTGCACTGCCCCGGCTAAGGGGTGCCATGGGGTTCAACAAGGCCACATCGGGATAGTTCACCACCAGCCCCAGACGGGTCGCTAAGGCGACTTCATCTTGAACATTGGCAGGAATTTGATCGGCATCGGCGTAATACTGGTTCAAATCAAAGGTCGGTTGAGCCGCATCTTCCTGGGGGAGGGCGGTATCTGGAGTTGCGGCAACCCCCTGGGGGCTAGTGACTGCTGCCGGAGGCGGGGGAGCAAAAATCTTCATGAGCTCAGTGCTGGCCATGGGAATGGCCAGATGCAGGGGAGTGCCTCGCCGCTGTTGGGTGGCCTGGGGTTGGGCGGTTTGAGTCTGGGCTACGGATTCATCCGTGGTAGCTGCAGCCACCACGGATGAATCCGCTAAATCAAGCCCCTGTACCAGGATTGAAATGGCCTCTGCCCGAGAAACCTGGGTCTGGGGTTCAAACTCATTGGGGTCTGGGGTTCCTAAAAAGCCCATTTCGTAGGCTGATTCGATGGCGGGGGCGGCCCAGTAGCCCTCTGGTACGTCGGTAAAGGTGCTGCCACTGGCAATGGCCCTTTCCCTATCCGCTTCAAACGCTCGCCAGAGAACGGCCGCATACTCATCCCGATCGATCGTTGATTCGGGCCGAAATGTCCCGTCCGGATAACCTGCGACAATGCCCTGCTGGGCCAGGGTTTCGATAAAGGGTTGGGCCCAATAGTCGGAGGGCACATCGGGGAACATCGTTTGGGCCCAGGCTTGGATCGAAAAGCAGCCTGGCAGGATCGCCGCAACGCCAACAGCACCAATTACCGCAGCAACTTGCCGGGTAGACCAGTCTGGCTCAGGGATGAAGCCAGGTTCAGGATGATGCTTGGCTTGGCTGACGTCTTCTGCGGACCTATTGTTACTGCTGAAGACCATGGCTTGATTCCTCAAAATTGAATTACCCGAGGGAAGTGCTATTAAACAGCGTTTCTTTATATTGGGAAAACCGTAAAGGAGTTGTTATCGCCCATCCGGTTGATATTCCTGTACAGACGAGCATCCTAATCAAATGGGATGCTCGTCTGTACAGGAATGATAGAACTGGTGGGGCCAGAATCAGGATTTTTTTGGTTCGGGATTCGCCCAAAATATCCGCATTCGTACTTTCTTAAATGAACCTTTGGGAGTTAGCCAAGCTGGAATAAAGATTTTGGTTAAATAAATTGTATGGAAAAGCTTTTCAAAAAGAAAAAGACACTCCTAGAATACAGCTGAAAGGCTTAAATCTAATTTCAGATTTAAGCCTTAAATATGCCAGAAAGATTACCGTTAAAGGATTTAAGGAATTTATTCTAACTCGAATCAAACAAAGTTTACACACATTTTACCTGGTCTGACTAAACTGTAAACACAGGGCAATGGATAGCTTTACTGTCTGAGCTTATGGCTTAAGCTGTCTAGCAGACCGTAGCCATAGGCCGTTGTCTTTGTCGTTAATTTGGTAATTGCTATGACAACCACTAATTATTTTCCACTTCCTGATTGGGGTGTTTTGCTGGTTGGGGCATCAGTGGGAATTAAGCTATCGCCTGGGGATGCGTCCCTGGATTTGTTATGTTGGGGGTTGCCGGGGTATTTGGGGGTGCCCTATTTTCAGCTATGCACGGCTCCCTGGTGACCAGTTCTCTGGTGCGAGAAACCACGGAAAATGAGTCTCAAAACTACGGCTATAAATTTGGTCAAGAGGAAGAGACCTACAGCATTGTTGCGGCCCACGGCTACTTTGGCCGATTAATCTGGCAGTACGCTAGCTTTAACAACAGTCGTGCTTTGCACTTTTTCCTGGGGGCCTGGCCTGTGGTGGGTATCTGGTTCACCGCCCTCGGCATTTGCACCATGGCCTTTAACCTGAATGGATTTAACTTTAACCAGTCCATTCTGGACAGCCAGGGCCATATGATTGGCTCCTGGGCTGACGTGTTGAACCGGGCTAATTTGGGTTTAGAAGTGATGCACGAACGCAATGCCCACAACTTCCCGTTAGACCTGGCGGCAACGGGGGATGCGCAACCCATTGCAATGACTGCACCGTTGATTCATGGATAAACCCAACGGGGAATTTTGACCCCCTACCAAGCCTGACTACACAGCATCCCGGACATTTAGCCGGGATTTTTTTGGGTTGGTGCTGTTGCTTCCAGACCGTTCTCCCCTTAAAGTGAATGAACTGCCCATCCTGGGGCAGATCAGGGCTTCTAGCGATTTACAAGGATTAATTTCAGCTTATTTCAGTGCCATTCCGGGATATACCGGGTTATAAAACTGGCGTCACTGTTCTGAGGACACAATGGCCTACTGGTATACCATCTAAAGCGCATCCAGTTCTGTTAATTTGTTGGAGCATGTCGGGGTTTACAACCAGTTCCATAAAATATTTCCTGGCTTCCACTGGAAGCGCCACGATCAAGCTTTCGACAGTATCAACATTTGTGTCGAAACCACCTCGAAAAAGCGCTAGTTTTGATAGCGAAATACCACTGGCGTTGGACACTTCATGAACGTCTAAATCAAACTTTTTGACGGTTGCGTCAAATGCTTGATAAAAATGACTCTTTGGGTTATTCATGGCGTTTTCGGCTAGAAAGCTTCAAAGGGCAAGACGATTTTTTCCTACTTGTTAGACCTGAGTTAATCATATAGCTGACGCCGCAGCAGATGAATATTTGTCCCCATGGGCTCATGCATGACTAAGGGAAAAGGCTTGAAAAACAAGCATTGTAGGACAGTTAATATAATTGAAGCGATTTTTCAGAATGTTAAAATATTAATAGAGATAAATTTAAAGTGTAAGATTATACGTCAAATGTGGGTTGGCGGTACTGATTAAATGGCTACAGGCGCTACTGCTGGGGCTCTCGCTGGGCTCCTACTTTCCTACTTGAAGTGACTTGTGCTCAAATCTACCCCACCCTAGGGTGAATGTCACTGAATTGAATTAAGGCTGGTGGGTAGAGCCCACCCTACGACAAATCAAGGCTTCTGGCCATTTGCAGGGGTTGATTTCAGCTTATTTCAGTGCCATTCGATGTAAGCCCCCCTTCAAAATCAAGCTCTCAGGGCTCGTAACCCCGTGGGTCAACTATGGGCTGATTGCCATGAATAGTCTGGTTTTTGTCTATGGGGTAATGCTGTCACCGAACCCTGGGAGATAACTATGGCAGTCAAGAATGTCACTGATTTAATGCTGGTGGGCAGTGCCCACCCTACGGCAGATCAAGGGTTTCGGCGACTTGCGAGGGCTATTTTTAGCTTATGTCAGTGACATTGATGTCAGTCAAGCCTGCCGCAGACTCCCGCCTGAGGTATTGACTGTAGAAACAGACTGGAGTCAATGGTCATCTGCACAAAGCTTTAATCAACAAGCCTGGTTAAATCATTGCCAAAAAACTATGATGAGTAAATAAGCCATTTGCATAAATCTATGGA
>CAZPYG010000267.1:0-5787 GCA_964590465.1 uncultured bacterium
GCAACGGTAGACAGGGTAGATGGGATTGTAGACGGGGTGTCTACCGCTGAAATGATTGATATGTCTGGGTTATAGCGAAACGGTAGACAAGTAGACAGGGGGTAAAAATTGGGAAATATTTAGAGTTTGTCTAGAATTTGTCTACTGTCTACCAAAATGGCTGAAAGGTTTGTAGGACAAGGGTTTTAGCCGGTAGACAGGCGTCTACCAATGTCTACTGCTAGGTCTTGGATAGCGGGTTCAGACAGATAAAACTGAGGCGTCATGATTCGGGGGAAGCATGACCAGTTCTCAGTTTTTCCCGGCTTTGGGCCATAGCTGCAGGGCCTTCTATGAAACATTTGACCTCAATGGAGTTTAGGTAAATATGGGCCTGAGGCGGATAGAGTAGAATGACAGCACGTTGATGCCCCCGGTTATGCTCAGGTGATCAGTCTTTCAAACCTGCTGACGCCACCGTCACATTTTCACAATGGCCATGATGATTCCCGCCATCACTCGAGACCTTACCTTTGAAGCGTTTATTGACATTGAGGATGGCAATGAACTGAACGAGTATGAATTAGTTGATGGGAGGCTGATGCTCATGCCGGAGCCGGATGATTGGCATGAAGAAATTTTGGAATTCCTCTCGTTCATGTTTGAGCTTCAGTATCGACGAAGGGCGCTGAGGTATTCGGTACGAAAACGTAATGCTCTGATGATTGACAATACCCGAGGCCGACGCCCAGATATTGCAGTGATTGATCGGCCTACAACTCGTAGGGAAGAACGGCGACCGGGGATTCGCACGGTGCCCCGCATGATTGTGGAGATTGCTTCTGGGAACTGGAGTACGGACCTGGTGGAGAAGCAAGAGGAGTATGAGGCGCTAGGGGTGCTGGAATACTGGATTGTAGATTACCGGGGGCAGATTCCGGCGAAGTATTGCTTGCGGGGGAAGGGGAAGAAGGTGATTGTGTTGACCCTGGAGGACGGGGTTTACCGGAAGGCGGAATATGTGGCGGGGGAGGCGGTGCCGTGTCTGACGTTTCCGGAGTTGGAATTGACGGTAGGGCAGATTTTGGCGGCTGAGAATTTATAGAAGGACTTATCGGACCACGGGAACATCGCTAGCAAGAAATACTTTATCTCGATAATTTGAACTTAGTAAGGTAATTGCTCAGTCACTCTTCAAAGACTGCGGCAATTGTAAAAGTAGCTTTGTGGAATTGGTAGAGCCATTTTCAAGTATTTCCCCAAAACGAAGCTTAATATATACAGGTATTTGGTTGCCCCTTAACTACAATCTATATGACGGTCTAACGATTAATGGAAATCACGGTTTTGTTGAGGCTTAAGCATATTCAGGGTGTATTTTAGCTGTCAACAATGATGGTATTTATGCCGACTTCCTAAAGAAGACAAATGAAGAAATCGAACGATATCAACCTGACCTATAATCTCTTGTTTTACGAAGGATCACAACTCCTTTGTGGAAGTGGCTCATAATTTTCATCCAGAGGAACAAAATCAAGTCTCTCTCCTGACAATGAGACTCTACCTTCTGGGAAATCAAAGCTTCCTCCCGTATTTGAATTATTTTGAAGATCTTCCCTTGGACCCATAACCTGCACTAGTTGTACTTTTGTATTTGCAACGCGGTTCTCACTGAAAGAGAACTCTCCGGACACACCCTCTACTTTGAAATTTTCCGAAGTTAACTCAGAGAGGATTGAGTCTCTATCAGGAGAATCAGTTCTTTTCATTGCTTCAACCACTGCTTTTAAGGCATTATAGGACATTGCAGTTGCATGGCCAATTCGTTTCCCTCCCCAGTAATTAAATGCCGTACAAGCAAAATCTTCTGAACCTAAAGCATCAGAATGCCAAGGCATTGCTAAAACCATTCCAAGAGCTACATCTTTATCCAAAATATTTGTTGTGTACAAATTGGCCATGTCGCCTACCAAGAAAATTTCTAGGTTTTTCTGCTCTATTTTGTTGATTAGAGCGACGGCTTTGTCAACAGAGGCTATTGAGGGGAACATCACTAAAGCCGTCCCATCCTGAACAAACTCGTCTAGGCGATTTTCAAAACTCGGTTGAATTTCATCTTCTTCAAACAGATTAACGAAAGTATGATTTCCAATAATAGAACCTTTTTCCCTAAATTGTCTTTCAAAAGCATCAGTAAGCTCCTCACTGTATTCATTGGGACTAGCATCAACGATAAATGCCTTATCAATACCTTCGCGATCAATTAAAAAGTCAGACAATGCTTTTGCACCATCTTCACTAACGGGATTCATGCGGAAGGCATACTTATAGTCACTCAATGAGAAATCGCAACTTTCCTCGATCGCAAAACCGCAGCGATCGACATCCTCATTGCCAAAAAACAGCGCCTTATCGAGCTTCTTGAAGAAAAACGCGCCGCCCTCATTAACCAGGCCGTTACCAAAGGGCTAAACCCCGATGTCCCCATGAAGGACTCCGGCATCCCCTGGATTGGCGAGATTCCAGAGCATTGGGAAGTCAAAAGACTAAAGTTTTTAGCTTCTATCCAAGGTGGAGTAACTAAAGGACGAGATCTTGAAGGCAAAAATATTATTGAACTTCCTTACTTGAGAGTAGCAAATGTACAAGATGGCTATATAGATTTGACAGATGTTGCTTCAATTCAAATTCTCGCTACCGAAGAGGAGAGATATTCCCTTCGCGCAGGTGACATATTAATGAATGAAGGCGGTGATAATGACAAATTAGGACGTGGTGTTGTTTGGGAAGGACAGATTCCAAGATGCTTGCACCAAAATCACGTTTTTGCAGTTAGAGTAACCGGAGACAATAATCCATACTGGATAAATTTGGCAACAAGATCTAAGTATCTTAAGTCTTTTTTTCTCACTAGAGCTAAGCAATCAACAAATTTGGCTTCTATTTCATCATCCAATCTTAAAGAAGCACCGATAGTCGTTCCCCCTACAAACGAACAACCAGCTTTGGTTAAAGAAATTAAGGCTAGACTCGACAAAATTGAAGGAGCGCTTTCAAAAATTAGCTTCCAAATCCAAAAACTCCAAGAATATCGCCAGTCGTTGATTACCGCAGCAGTAACCGGCAAGCTGGAGGTGGGGGAAAGGCAGAAGGCAGAAGGCAGAAAGGGTAGAAATTAGCTGATTTTATTATCACGGGTGGCATTGCTGCCGAACGGCTCTGACCACCGTTAAATCTGTTCCTGTTTCTCGCAGGGCGATCCAGCTTTGCAGCTGTACTGCCGCAATGGTCGGAAACGCCAGACTGTTTTCAACCTGCCGCCTTTGAGCCTCGCGTAAATCCCAAAGGTTGATTTTGCCCTGGCGATAGACCCACACTTCTGGCACCCCCAGCCTCTGGTAAATGCTCAGCTTTTTATCAGAAGCACTGGCAATATCTACCTCAATGGCCAGGTCCGGGGCCAAACCTGCCGGAATCTCAGGATTTAGCCCCTGTACCTGGTCAGCATGTTGAATAAAAAAACAGCTATCGGGTTCAATACCTTGGTCCAGGTCTGACCGATTCCAGGTAGTTGAGCCCATATCCACGATCTCCTGTTCGAACCCTTCGGCCAGGGCAAAAATAATTTTGCTCAACAGCCGATTAATACTCTCGTGGAGCTGACCGGGCATACGAATCTCCAATACCCCATCGCTATAAGCCAACCGAGTCGCTCGATTATCGCCTAACTCCGCTAAAAGCAACTGATAATGCTGCCAACTCAGCCCTGCGATCGTCATGGCACTGCCAGGCGATAACATGATTTCACTTAAGGGAGTGGCGAGGGTAACAGTCACGGGCGACAGCCAAAATATGAATAATGACTAGACAAAAACAAGGCTATCCTCAGCTTACCTGGCCCCACAGGCTTAAACCGCAACATCTTCATAAATTTCCGCCATCGTCAGCGTTAGCCCTACCGATGTCAGCGTTAATGTACTGTCGGGCTGAATCGTCTCCCTCACCCAGTTGCCAGACCCATCCCGCCGATATATCTCCACCCCTGGCCATCCATTGCTATCCACCCCCAGGTCTGACCTACACTAGAAAGCAAATCCTGAAAGGGTAGCGCCTTCATGAAAGACCTGTACTGGGATAGTGATCCCCGCGAAGTGCCAATCTATCCGGTAGCAGAGGTTGCTCGTTACCTCCATCTTCCTGCTAGCTCCCCGAGAAAGTGGCTGCAAACTGAGACTTACATCCATGCAGGCAAACCCCAAACCAGCGAGCCGCTGATTTGCCGACCAGACCCGTCATCCAAAGATCTGTCTTTCTTCAACCTGGTAGAAGCCCATCTCTTGCAGGTGCTTCTGATGGTCAAAGGAAACGAGATTGCATCCATGCAGCAGGCCATAGCACAACTGGCTCAAAACTTAGGACAACCTCATCCCCTAACCAGCAGAGTCTTTCAATCTGAAGGTGTCGATCTGCTGGTCGAGTCCTTTGGCCAATTGGCTAACCTATCTCGCAAAAAGCAACTGGCAGTAAACGACAGTCTGAAGTACCTGCTAACGCGCCTTGAGTGGGGCAAGGATGGTAGAGCATCCAGGCTTTATCCAGTTGTTCAATCCGGGAAAGGGCTTTCGTCAGAGCGGACTTTGGTGATCGACCCTACCGTGTCTTTTGGGCGACCTGTCATAGCGGGTACAGGAATACCAACAACCGCTGTTAGTGAAATGTACGAGGCCGGAGACTCAATAGAGGCCATAGCTGAGGACTACGACTGTACCCCAGAGCAAATTGCGAGTGCTATCTATTTCGAGTCGCAGGACAAGGCCGCGTGAGTAAGTCAGAGGAACCGATATTTGTTGTGGATCGAGCCCTCGGGAATAGCGTAGTATTTGCTTTACGAGAGGCAGGCGCAAGCGTAGAAGCACATGCCGATCATTTCGCGCCTGATGCGCCCGATACCCAGTGGTTGCCCGTCGTCAGTGAAAAAGGCTGGATTGTCCTCACAAAGGATGCCAGACTTCGTCTCAACTCTTTAGAGATTCGGGCAATCGCTGAAGCCGAAGCCAGGGTTTTTATTCTCAATTCAGGCAATTTATCGCGGCAGGAGACCGTCGATATATTTGTCGGTGCCCTGAAACGGATAAAGAACTTCGCCCAGGGCAACCAACCACCTTTTATCGCCAAAATAGACAGAAGGGGACACGTTTCACTCTGGAGAAATAATCGGGAACTCTTAAGACCGTGGTAGTGGTCGAAATGAAAAAGTAAAAATTCTGGCTCGCCTTGGATTTTCGGGAAAACTATCTTCAACCCTCTCCAGTAGGGCTTCTAACGACACAAGCAGCTAAACATGAACAAATCCGAAATGGAGCGTCGCGACCAGGTTCTCCGTGCTTACTTTGAAGGCCGCGACTGGGACGAGCTTTACATCGTTGGCCCCCCTGCCGACCATACCGGCCAGCCCAGCAAACACCCGTCGCTTCAGGGGCATTTGGGTATCTATCGCCGAGAACATCCAAAATCCTCAGAGCCAGAGCAGTAAGCGAGTCATCAAGCTTGTTGAGTTCGCCATTGGGCAAGTGAGATCGCACCACCAGCCCATTTGATTATGTTTTCTTGAACTATCGTCCCCAATTGGGAACACTTTTAGCAGTCGGGGGCAAACTAGAAGCTAGAGCCCTACTCCAAAGGGCCTGTCGCACTCGCGCCTCCGTCCCATGTCTCCAGCCCATCCCACCGAAACGCGCTTCGAAGACCACATCACCGACCATCTCGTCGCCTCTGGCTACACCCAGCGCCAACCCTCCAGCTACGACA
>CAZPYG010000268.1:0-5781 GCA_964590465.1 uncultured bacterium
GCCAGACGGTGTACGTTGGCCTCACGGGAGCGGTAGTCGCCCCCTTTGATGGTGTCGTAGAACAGCCGCCACACGCTGTCGCCGTCGTTGGGGTAGTTTTTGGTGGCGTTGATGCCCCCCTGGGCGGCAATGCTGTGGGCCCGGCGGGGGGAGTCTTGAATGCAAAAGCTTTTAACCTGATAGCCCTGTTCTGCCAGGGTTGCCGCCGCCGAAGCTCCGGCCAGCCCTGTCCCGACAACCAGGACGGTATGCTTCTTCTTGTTGTTGGGGCTGACCAGACGGCAGTGTTCTTTGAAGTGGCTCCACTTGTCCCGGAGGGGACCGGAGGGAGTGCGGGAGTTAAGCATGGCAGGGGCGATCGCAGGTCTAAAACAGCGGGCCATGGATCAAGCCCACCTTTAGACAGTATGGCGGATGGGCCAGATTTTGCAGGAACTTTGTCTTGTTTCGTTAGGGCACCGATTTATCCAGCCCTGCCGTTCTGCTTGGGCAGGATCATTTGGCTATGATTGAGATACCGTTCATCCGTTATCTATGGTGATATCGGCTTCCCAGATTCCAGCCCGGCAGTCACCGCAGGAGTTGCCTCGGTGGTACATCGCAACGTGGGAAGACTACGTGAACAGCGTTGAAGCCGCTGACGCTGACCACTTTCGCATTTTCTTCAATCAGGGAAGGTTATTCATCGATATGGGCTGGGAAGGAGTCGACCACGCCCGCTTTAGGGAACTGCTGGCCATGCTCTTTTTTGCCTGGTTTAGTCATTGCCAGCCCGGCCAGTCTTTTGACTGTTTGGGTGGATGCATTCTAGAAAAGCCTCAACAGCGGGCGGCATCGCCAGATGAGGTGTTGTATATCGGTGCGGATGTGCCTCGCTGGCAACCGGGGGAACCCTGCCGGGTTAATTTACGCCAGTGGCGAGTGCCAGACTTAGTTTGCGAAGTGGGAGACACTACCCTGGCCACGGATTTGGATGAGAAAAAGCAAATTTATGCAGCCCTGGAAATTCCAGAGTATTGGGTTGTTGATGTGCAGGCAGCCCGGTTGATGATGTTTCGGCTGACTCCGGAGGGGTTGTATCAGCAGACGTTGGCTTCGGCGGCCCTGGCTGGATTGCAATCCACGCTAGTGGAGCAGGCATTTGAACGATTAGCCACCAAGTCTAACGGCAGCGTGGCCCAGTGGTTTGCCCGGCAGCTTGCGGCTGACTGAAATGGCTAATCTTAATTATGCGTAGGGTGTGTTCCTGGCCCTGGGATGCTTGCGCTATTCACACTTAACCTCGGCATGGGCCAGAATGCACCGCTTACCCATATGGAGCTTCTTGCTTGGTGCATGGCTGCATGTTGGCGGAGCCGCGTCAGGGCGCTATTCACCCGACAGATTAACTATTGGTTGGTTAAGAGCATGTCTGCTTCAGCAGATGACAATCCGGAAAAGCTCACCCCAGGAATGAACCTATAATTGAACCATCAGCCGCCAACTGTTTCAGACTCCAGCTATGGAAAGCACCGCTGTCAAGGTCTTCATCTCTTACTCCCACAAAGACGAGGACTTGCGCAAAGATCTTGACGCCCATCTGAAGATTTTGGAAAGGCAGGGCTATATCTCTCCATGGCACGATCGCAAAATAGAGGCTGGCGATGAGTGGAAAAAGGAAATTACCACCTATTTAGAAAGCGCAGATGTCATTTTGTTGCTGGTGAGTGCTAACTTTTTGGCCTCTGACTTCTGCTACGACATTGAAACCAAAAGAGCCCTCGAACGGCAAAAAGCAGATGGTGCGCTGATTGTACCCATCATCCTGAAGCCCTGTGCCTGGCAAGAATCTCCCGTGAGTGGCTTTCAGGTGATGCCCAAGGATGGCAAGCCAATTTCTATCTGGAATGACCAGGATCTAGCCTTTACCGACATTACCGAAAAGCTCAAGGAGAAGGCCAAGCAGCTGATTGAACGGCGCCAACAGCAGTACCTGCAGACCCAGCAGCAGTCCGCCCTTGAGGAATACCGCCAAAAACTGGAGGAGTACTTAGCCGACGGGGTGCTCTCAGAACTAGAGCAAGAAAATCTGCAAGAACTGGCTCAGGCCCGAGGCATAGACCCGGCTGATGCCGAGGAAATGAATACTCAAGCCCTAAACCGGCGGCAAGAATACGAGGAAAAGCTCGAACGCTATCGGCAAGCCTTTGAACGCGCCATTCAAGACGAGTTTCCTTTGAGTGCAGGTACCAGGAGGTTGCTAAAGGAACGGCAGAATATTGCCCGACTACAGGAAGCAGATGTAAAGCGGGTAGAACAAGAAGCTTTAGACGCACGAGAAAAAGCCATCCTCATACCCAAAGCACCCCCCACCAACATCGACGCTCCCGTAGGGTGGGCACCACCGCCCACCACCCCACCCCCGGCAGAACCAGACCCCATCCCGGCTCAACCCCGACAACCGACATCCACCCCAGACGGCGACTTTACCGAAGCCCTCGGCAGCGGGGTAAACCTGGAAATGGTCAAAATCCCCGCAGGGCAGTTCTGGATGGGTTCCCCAGATAACGAAGCAGAACGTTTGGACTCAGAAGGTCCACAGCATTTGGTCACCGTAACTGAATTCTGGATGGGCAAGTACCCGGTAACCCAGGCCCAGTGGGCGCAGGTTGCAGCCTTACCGAAGGTAGCGCGAGATCTAAAACCTTTTCCATCGAACTTTAAGGGTGAAAAAAGGCCGGTCGAAAGCGTTAACTGGTATGAGGCCGTAGAGTTTTGTCAGCGACTCTCGCAAAAAACAGGGCGCACCTATCGCCTGCCCAGCGAAGCAGAGTGGGAATATGCCTGTCGAGCTCGAACCATTACCCCTTTCAATTTTGGTGAGACTATTTCAACGGACCTGGCTAATTACGACGGCACTTATACCTATGGCAATGGCTCCAAAGGTATCTATCGAAAAAAAACAACTGATGTAGGCAGCTTTCCTGCCAATGCTTTTGGCCTGTACGACATGCACGGCAATGTGTGGGAATGGTGCGCTGACCACTGGCACAGCAACTATGATGGTGCGCCTACGGATGGTTCTGCATGGTTATCTAGCAATGAATCGCAATCCCGGCTGTTGCGCGGTGGCTCGTGGCTCACCCCTCCCGATAGCTGCCGATCGGCTTATCGCGGCCACGATTCTCCGGACGTCCGCCTCGACAATTTCGGCTGTCGTGTTGTGTTTTCGGTTGCGAGGGCTCTTAAGTAGCCCTTTACCCTCTAGTACTTTTGCACTCTACACTATTTCCTTTTCTCTCTTCTTCGGCGCGTAGCGCCTCGAAAATTTTTTGCAATTTTAAGATCGGCCATTGCGGCTGACCTGACGGTAAGAAGGGCTCATGGAATGAGTGCTTCTTACCGTCTCGGTACACGTGGCAAGAAAAGTAGGATGGGCAAAGCAAAGCGTGCCCATCACTTTAAATGGCTTAGATGATGGGCACGGACTAAAGTCCTTTGCCCATCCTACAGGTACTATGCTTATGAAAACTAAGAAAAACTCATCGCCCAAGGTACCGGGTGCCTGCCTGGCTTAACCCAAAATTTCGACAAACACCCAAGGCACCCGGTACCTGCGCTAACGCAAAACCCCCTGAATTGCTTCAGAGGGTTCATTAACTCAAATTTTAAGGCAATCCCTACGCCGTCCGACGCCGGGGGCGCTTGCGCTCAGACTTCTTCTTGTACCCCACCGCCTGGGCCTCGTTGCTATCCGACCCAAACATGCCCCGCACCGATTCCTTCATAGCCATGACAGCATTGTGAAACTCCCACTCCGCCTGGCGGGCATCATCGCTGGCAGCTTTGGCCAGAGCGATCATTTCGGTTTCCTTTTCTTGCTGAGCCTGCATCGCTTTCAACGCAGATTCCAGGGCTTTCGGTGTGGCCTCTGCTTAATGAACATCGCCCTGTGATCGTTAAACAGCTGTGCCAATTTCGCGAAACAGTTGTGCCAGTTTAATAAACACAGGGGTCTGCTTAATGATTACAGGACGCTGCTTGTTAAAGCGCTATGCCAGTTTGGCAACATCCTTTTGGATTTAGACTAATACCCTTCGTTTCAAAGCATCTCAATGCGGCTGGTAAACGCTCAGCCACAAAATTTTGTAGGAATGGGAATTCAATAATGGGGGATAGCCGTCTTGACTGGCCAAAGGCAGGCAAGATGCCTGCCCTACAAAAATTGGATGTTAAAAGATACTCATTCCTTAGCTTTTTTCCCTTAGGTGGTCTCTAAAAAAGAATTTACCGAATAATACGCATTCGCTGTAAGGGCGAAGCATCTGGGAGGGAATTGACGTGACTTTTCCAATCGTTTTTGGCCAGATGCTTCGCCCCTCCGACTGGTAACTCCTCCGACTGGTAACTTTTTTTTCAGAGATCTCCTTACTCTCTTCCCCGTTCCCTACGCTTCCACCAGGGAAAATCGCTCTGCCCGGTCATGGGGGGCATCGAAGTCAATGATTGGCCCCTTCGGCACAATCTGGTGGGGGTTCACATCGGGATGGCTCATGTAGTAGTGCAGCTTGATGTGCTCCATGTTGCAGGTGGCTTTAAAGGCCGGGTGCTGGTACAGATCCCGCAGGTAGCCCCAGAGGTTGGGGTAGTCCACAATGCGGTGCAGGTTGCATTTGAAGTGGACGTAGTAGACCGAGTCGAACCGATACAGGGTGGTGAACATGCAGATGTCGGCTTCGGTAATGCGATCGCCGCACAGGTACCGCTGCTTATCCAGTACCCGCTCCCAGTAGTCCAGGGCCTCGAATAGCTCCGTCACGGCTTCTTCGTAGGCCGACTGCTTGGTGGCAAACCCGGCCCGATACACGCCGTTGTTGATGGGGTTATAGATCGCCTCAATGGTTTCATCCACCACAGGCTGCAGGGCGGGGGGATAGAGATTCAGGCTGTTCTTGGCAATGGCATTCCATTCGGTATCCAGCATGCGGATAATTTCGCTGGACTCGTTGTTAACGATAGTCTCTGTCTGCTTATCCCACAATACGGGCACCGTTACCCGTCCAGAAATGTCGGGCTTAGCTTTGGTGTAGATTTCCCGCAGGTACTGAGCCTGGTTGACGGTATCGGGGATGGCACCTTCTCGTTCGCTAAAGAACCAGCCCTCATCTCCCATGTACGGGTCCACAACGGACAGAGAAATCGCATCCGTCAGCCCCTTCATTTCCCGCATGATCAGGGTGCGGTTTGCCCAGGGGCAGGCCAAAGACACATAGAGGTGATATCGTCCCGCCTCAGCCTTAAAGCCACTGGACCCATCCGCCGTCGTCCACTGATGAAAGTCTGTCTCTGGGCGCACAAACCGGCCCTGCTCATCCTCCTGGCTGCGCGTCTTCTTCCATTCACCATTCACCAGCATTCCCAGTCCCACGGTGTTCTCCTTCGGCGTCTCTAGGGTAAGTATCCTAAGCCTAAAGGGTTTGCCTGCCAAAATCCCTCTTCCGGAAGGCGAGCATTCTAAAGAGGAGATAGTCACGATTAAGTCAAGTATTCAGCGAATAGACATTCACCCCTGAGGTAGCCGCGTATAAGGCGATAGGACTGTTGCAACTGCTACCTCTCTGCTATTTGGGCAAGGAGGTCTCTCGTCTCTTATTGGACAGAATCACTCCGATACAGGTCTGGAATCTCGGGAGGCGCCACAATACAACCCGCATAGTCTCGATGCTATGCAATTGCTTTAGGCATTTTTTTGAATGGAGAATAGGAGATTCGAACTCCTGACCTCTGCGGTGCGATGGTAGA
>CAZPYG010000269.1:0-5758 GCA_964590465.1 uncultured bacterium
ATAACCCCCATCAACACCACCAGCAACACCAGTCGCAAAAACCAGAATAGGGCGGCATAGGTGCCACCGTTGCCGGGGTTGTAAAGGGTTTGGGCTTCCCCATAAGTCTTTTTGGCTTTGCCCTCGCCATTGTCGTTTTCAGAATTGAAATGCCACCAAGTCATCGTGCTCTACCCTCCTGAATTGCTTGATTGACGAGTTGAAGATCGGGAGTAACGGCTATGGTCTGCACCACTCCACCGGCCCCCAAAGTTGAAACAGCCCCATTCGGATCACAGACGGCAGTTCCAGGAGCTAACGGTTGGGATGTTTCGCTATCGACTACTTGCATCCCTTCAAACAGGGAAATAATGTTGTCGCTACCGTCGGACATCGCCACCAGAATGCAGCCCTCCTGATAGACTTGTTCAGCTATTGCGCGGGACTGTTGGCTATGACGTTGCTGTTGCTGCTGCAGGGTCAATTCTCGCGAGAACTGCTTTTCCTGCTGCTGGGTTTCCTGCCGTATCTGTCGGGACTGCGGGCTGAACGTATTGGCGATGCCAAACCCAAAGCAGCCCAGAATAACTACTGCAAAAAGTCCAATTTTTATTCGAGTGATTGTGTTCTCATCTATCCCCAAAGCTGGTGCAGTTGGGGTGTCGTTTTCGATTCCATCAAAGTCTATTTGCATACGCCCCCTTTCATCGGTAAATAACAGAGTCACGCCCAGGCACTAAAGCCGGAAGTCGTATTCCTGCTCTAAGTCGGTGGGCGCTTCTGGGTGTCGCGTTATCGGCTGGGATTGAGTCTTGTTGTAGAGCTTGTCGATCAACTCAAGGTCTTCCTGACTCACCTTGCTCTTTCCCTTACCAGGCCCCTTCCTCATCTGCTTCTTTTTTATGCCGAACTTAGAGCGCAACCAAAGGGCAACTCCCGCCGCTAAGACAAGGCCCGCCAGCAACGATAGGCCACCCCATGGAATGACACTGGCCTGAGATGTGGTTACTACATCTGCTGCTGGCTCACCCCCCATGCTGGGCTGGGGTTCAGGCAAGGCGGCAACGGGTCCCGATACCTGCTGTTCAAACTTGGTAAAAACCTCGTCGGTGGGCACTAGGGGAACATCAACGGCATGTGAACCGACAACACACACACCAGCCGCCTGAAGGTTTAGCAGAGTAGATAAGCTGCCCTGGTGGAGCTGGCCGGGGGTGGTGTAGATCGTCTGCCCTTGCCACACCCAGGCGGTGGTATCGTCGGCCTGCCAGATAGTCTCTATCTGGTCGCAGGAAGGGCGGAAAGCGATACTTGGGGCGCTGGCCAACGGCAAAGCTTGCCACTGGGGAACGCCATAATCATCCTTAGCGATCGCCTGATAGGTGGCGATGTCGTCATAAATTGCTTGTATTTGCGGATCAATTTCCTTTGTTTGCATAGTCTCAGCTCCTACAGAAGTCCTTCAGTGCTGGGGCCGATCAGCCTATTGCCAAGGCCACTTGCTCAGGCAATAGTCGCGGTCGTTGCTGTCGTCGTAATCGTAGGTTTCAGCGTCTGGGGTGTACCCATGTCGGCCCAATGCCTGGTGTATGTTGGCGTCATCCCGGCTTTGTTGGTGGCCAGAAATCAAACTTTGAATAAGTCCAAACATTACGTGTTCCTTTGCCTTTCGGCGGTAGCAATAATTAGGCGGTGGAACATCCACCAGGCAACCCCCTGAAGGGCTGCGTGCTGGATATTTATCCCTGCCTCAGTCAATCTCGAAAAAACTTAATCAGCGCTACGACAGTAAAGGCAACCAATGACCCCACCGCGACGAACTTCAGCAGGGGCATTAACAAAGCCCCAACGACGGAAGCGCAATAGAGGGTAACGGCGACGATCAGGCCGCCCGTAAAAATGTGGTGGGCCGGTAGCCTCCACAGCGACCCAAGGACTTCCTCCTTTATGAAAATCAGGACATCTATTGCCTGCGGGGGTTCAAGAGATTCTCGCTTCGGATTATTCATGCGCTCAACTTAGAAAAATCAATTTCGATATCTCCTCCGCTGCCATTGGAGGCAGCAGGGGGCAAAGGTTTGGGCTGAGGCTGAGGTTTGGGCTGAGGTTTGGGCGCTGCCGGTGGCGGTGGTGCTGCCGCTGCCGGTGGCGGGGGCGGGGGACTGGTGACTTCATCCAATCCAGGGACCTCCTCCCCTGCCTCCAGCTTCCGGATCAGCTCCATTACCTTGTCTTGATGCTTATGGATTAACCGCGCGGCCTTGTTACTGAGTGCCGGGTGGTCCCTCGCAATGTCCGCCAGGACGGTTAAGACATCGGGGAATAAAGTGCCTAAACCTTTTGCGCGGGGGTGATACTGCAGCATCTCCTCATAAATAGCCAGTGCCCGACCCTGTTCAGGGATGCTGCGATCTAAACGGACAGTGAACTGTTCAATCGAATCCTTCTGCTTGCTCTGCCGTGGGGCCATTCATGCCCCCTCAGCCCATGGCGCTTAATAGCGCGGCGTTTGTCATTTGTGGCTCTGTGTACTCCAGCCGAACGATCCGGTATCTGCCGCCCGTAGCAGCCTCCATGGGGGCCAACAATTCGCAGGCCCCTCCGGTGATGAACACCATTCCGAGCTGACTCCAAATGGAAGTCCAACGGTCGCCCTTCAGACTGCCGAGAATTGCAACATTGAGTTCGGTCACTTCCTCCAGGAAGATATCGGTGAACGGGAATGCCTGACCGCCTTCCTCGTAGACATACTTTCTTTCATGGACAGGCTTCTGCCCTTGCTCCCGAATAATTTCGAGAATCACTCCCCGATCCGGGGTGTAGGTGGTTTTGTGGGCGAAACCAGCGGCAATATTCGCAGCTAACTTCTGCATGGCCGGGGTGGCAAAACTAACCCCGCCGTCTCGAACAATGGTCCCGCTCTGGGTCCACACAGAGCAGGTTAAATCCCCCGTCCCCATGTCGATTACGCCGGTTAAGGGCTTATGTGCCAGATTGCCGGGAATCTGGCCAGTCTTCATTGCCCAGTGCCAAACCGGCTTCCCTTCACTCACCAGCTCCACATTAACGATGCTGGGAAGGTAGAGCTTCTTGCCTTCACCGTCACCAATCTCCGCTTCAAACTCGCGGAGCCTATCCGGCAGAGCGTTTGCAACCTCCTTCCATTCGCTTTTGCTGGCATCCGGGACGAGTAGCCGGATGTTCATTGGGCTATTGGCATCCAACCCAGATAACGCGATCGCGGTGGCTACCGCCAGCGGGGTATGCTCGGCTTTCCCGATTTCAAACAGGCGCTTTCCGCCGAGCTGTGTCGCCTGGTTGCCAAACATATAGGTGACACCATCGAGGGTCACAACCACACTTTGATCATCAGCCCGAGCGTCTTCAATCTCGTAAGCCTTGAGGCGCTTAACCGACGCCAAAAAGGAAATGTGATCACCTCTCGGCGTCACCATCTTGAAAATGCCATTCCCGATATCAGCGGCAATGGTCGGGACTTCAGTGGCCTTTGCCCCACGCTTCCCAGGGGCACGACTAGCTACTACCACAGCAACAACTCCTTTCTTTCTGACTCTTCCTGATTCAATCTGACTCAATGCGAGTCAACTACGATTAAACTAGCATCATTAATCGAACATGTCACTAGTTAAGGGCACTCATTCGTCACATTATTTCAAAAGCCTCTATTCACAAAGCTTTTGGGGTCTATCGTGGCCGTAGTGTGAATAGCCTCCTCGGTCTTTTATCTCTAATTCGGGATGTCGTGAAGGGGATGCTGTGACCCGTGACTGGCTGTGACCTCTCACAGTGACTGGTCACAGCCATGCCGTGAAAGCCCCATGAATCGGTTCATGTGAGTCTCACAACCCTCAGAATCGCCCAGTCGATGTCAGGCATTCACGTTGCTTCACATCGGGCTGAACTCTTCCAACTTGGTGCACGGTAGGCTATTACGCCCCCTAGTTTTGTCAATTCAGCTTGAGTCGGATTGAGGCGGATTGAGTCGTGTTCGAGGCAGCTTGAATCAATCCAGGTGAATTCTGAGGGGTTGGCCGGTGGCGACATCGTAAGCAATCACGGAGCCGGAAAGTTTTGGGGCAGTGAGGCCGCATAGCTTCATCGCGATGTCTAGCTGTAGTTTCCAATTGATCGAGCGGGGCGGATCATTGAAGGTGAGCGGTTCAACCAGAGTCGCCAGCACCTTCCGAACGTGCAGATCGCGACGGGGTTGGAACCCCTGCAGATCTGCCGTCGCAAAAAACAGCGGTTCCAACTCATAAAGTCCGTCTTCATCGGGCCAGTGGCTGGCCAAAGCCACCGTGATCTGATGGGTATGGTGTTTCGGTTTTCGAGCCATCCCATCCAGGTGGTCGATCAGGAGGTGAACATCGACCACTGGCCCATTGGCGCGGGTAGGCATCCACATCAGGGTTCCAACGTCACGAGGGCATAGGTCTGGGTTTCGCCTCACCAGCATGGCAATACCCGCCCCCTCAACCCGTTGAGTGTAGAGCGTCTCGTAGGGCTTCTCTTGAGTCTTTCCCTCGTGCCACCAGACTACGGCGTTAATCCACGTCGCGATCGCGGCAAGGATGCGGTTCACTCGGAGCATGGTCAAATTGGAAACGCGTTTCCGATTTGGGCGGCATCGGGAAACACGCTTAGGAAGTGTTCGACGAGATGCGGATCGCTCCAGCTCAGCTCGGCCCGCTGCTGTAGGGTGATACGGGAATCGTGTACGGACATCGGCGCGCGATAGCCTTTCTGGGTTCGACAAGCGGCCCAACAGTTGCAGACCTGAAAGATTGAGGCTATCTGGCTTTCGGGGATGCCCCGTTGGTAGTATTCCCCCAGCACTTCGGCCACATCCGTTAGTCCGCCCTGGCGGGCGATCTGTTCACTCAAAAGCTGCCAACCCTTAATCGAGGTGTGCTGATCGATAGGTCCGAGCTTTTCGTTCAGCACCTCACTGCTGAGGTATAGGGCACCGACGTTCTTCAGGTAGCTGGCCAGATAGAGCACCTTGCCGTTATGTTCCTCCAGTCCAATCTTGCCGCCGTATTCAATGCAGCATTTCGCCAGATACTTGGACTCCTCGGCTAGCCAGTTGGCCCGATGGCGGAGTTGGGCCCGCAAAATGCTAATGAAGTGAGAAAAGCTGGGGTAGCTCATAGGGTGCGATCCTGAAGGTCGTTTTAATTCTAGTGTCACTAATTAGAATCGCTGGATAGACTGAGATAGTTTGGAGTCTCCCTATGCCTGCTGACCTCGAAACTCAGTTCATGGAGCTACGGCATACCATCGACATCCTCCAGGAGCGCCTATGCAGTGCGGAGGAGGAAATCTGCCGTCTCAATAAACGAGTCTCGACGCTGCAGATCAGGGCCGGGCGGTTTCCCTTCCTGGTTCCCAGTCAGACCAGAACCAAAGTCGCCATCATCATCACCTCTGCCCTGGGCGTGATTACCCTCGCGATCGCAGTCTCCCCGAAAGATATTCACATCGGGGACTGGCACTACGAGAGTGAGGGGATTCCGGTTGAGGCGGCAACATCATTGGCAACTCTGGCCGGGGTATTCATTACGTTGCGAAACCACTTTAAGGACAAGGAAGAGTTAGTAAGGCGGACTGAGGATGAATCTACCGATTGAGCCAACCTTTCAGGAGCTAGCCGACTTTCTTGTCGATATCGACTTCCGCCTGTTTTTGAAGGATGACGAAGGGCGGATTGTATGGGGCAGTCCGGCTTTCCTGGCGACTGTTCCTGATGCCATTGGAC
>CAZPYG010000270.1:0-5712 GCA_964590465.1 uncultured bacterium
GAGTAAAACCCCGGGGGCGGGCTATTGAGTCTGCTCCTGGGGATGGAAGATAAGTCAAAAATAGTCTGTCGTTGAGCCTTGGTATCCGACACAATTAAGTAAGCCGTTTGATCAGGAAGATTGCCCCATGCAAGTTACCAGAGATAGCATTAAGCAGGAAATTGATCATCTGGACAACGCCCAGCTCGCGCAACTCGCTGACTATATTGCTTTCCTCAAGTTTCGGAGTCGGTTTCAACAGCCCACACCCAACATGGCCCAATTTGCCAATCTTTATCAAGAATTTGCCGAAGAAGATCAACTTCTAGCTGAAGAAGGCATTACTGACTATGCCAACCTTTTAGCGCAAGAGGACCAGGCATGAGCTTCAACCGTGGAGAAGTCTGGTTAGCAAATTTGAATCCCACCCAAGGTTCAGAGCAAGCCGGTACTCGCCCGGTCAAGACTCTGTAGCCCTCTGCCATCAAATCCGAGTTCTTGACAGAAAACGGCTTTTCAAAAAGCTTGGACAGCTTGAACCCCAAACCATTTCTGCAAAGGGTACCTGATTACGGCTTATCAAACTGATGCCATCAAAGAAGGAGTAGTGCTATGGCCCAAGTAAAAGTGTTTTACGATTGCTCTAGCTCATCGGCCAGGGAAGTTTGAAACTCGTCATCGCAGTGGGTCTGTAGATGTATGGGTCAGGCATGGGGTTAGATGATGTGATTAAGGCTCTATCGCTGCGGTTTAAGAGGTCGAAATCTTCCAGCCCGGGCGAAGAATAGCCGTTACAGAAAACGGTTGATGCCCGGGGATGCCAATGCTCCGGGCTGCTGGTATCGCAGACCAAGTGGATTCGGGCACCATCCATGAGAACCTGCAGGAGATAATGCAGAGCAATCTGAAGCAGCCGCGCTTATTTGTAAGCGGCAGCCTTAATCAGGGTGGATCTTCGCGATCTTCTTTACTCAAATAAGATCCGCTCTATCTTCAGTGCCCTAATCCACCTGGCTGTTGCTAAACGCCATTTGCCAGAAAGCCTCTTCCAGTTCAGCAATTCTGAGAAAGACCCTTTCGGCCTGGGCCTGGGTGGCGGGAGTGGCCTCTTGCAGGGCAGCATCCGCCTGGGCCGCGAGGATATTCACGTAGTCCGTAAAGCCGGGATTTCCCCAGCGGTCGGCAAACTCGGTGTAGGGTTCGGGCATGGGGCCGGGTAGCTGCCAGCCCTGGTTATAGGCGTACTCAATGGCCCACAGCGCAACGGCCTGCACCGGGTAGGGCGTAACCGCCAGACTGGCCATGAACTCGCAGTAGTGCTGACAGGTCGCCTGGCGGGGAGTGTTGAGGTCCAGATCTCGCTCTGAGGCTTTGGCCTGGAACCACTGCAATTCGTCTTTAAGGGCCACCAGGCCGCCCAGCAGGGTATCCAGATGGGCATCGGGAGCCGCCGCCAGCACCCGCCCCAGCATACGGGTGAAATTCTGCACAAAGAGAAAGTCCTGCACCAACCAGGTATTGAACTGGGTGAGGTGAATGGTGCCCTCTTTGCAACTGGTCAGGAAGGGATGTACGGTGGCACTTTTCCAGGCGTCGCTGTGGGTTTGCAGTAGAGATTGGCAGGTAGTGGTCATTGGCTTTTGTGAACGTTATTGATAGCTTTGGCCGGGTCGCAATCGCCTTCAGCGTATTCCAGCGACATAGTAGCCTACACCAGGGCAATTTCGGGCGGAGCGATATGGGCCAAAAACCTATCGCCGAACCGCTGCCCATGAACTTCCATGAAGCCTATCGGGTCAAACACCCAGTGGAGCAACTGCAGGGGGGCGGGGGTTCCAAGGCTGGGGACGACAACCATAGCATTCCGTAAGGGTGAATTTGATAGGGATTGTAACCTCAGTCCATCCTGTAAAGAAACCTTGCGGTCATGGTAATTCGCTGGTTCTAACTTTTTACCCTAAGCACAGGGACGACCGTACAAGCCGCTTGAGGGGAACCATGGCTATGGCCCATCGCTTGACGCAGAAATTTTTGGCCTTAGTCACCATCAAGGCAGTCATTGTGGGTTATACCCAGTGGGCCGGGGCTTTGATCGAACCCTCGACCCCAGCTGTGACCATGCATCCTAGTGATTTGGGCGATCAGGTCCGGCTAGGACAACCGACCCGCCTGAGGTCCCCTAACCCGCCCTCCGGACAGTGGTGATCAGGCCCCTTCGGCTGCAGATTTGACCTACCCCGCCCTGCGGGTACCCCTGCGAGGAGCTATCCTTTGCGCAAAAGTCATTGAGGGGGTGAGGGCAGATCTGCCTAACGGAGAGCTGCGAGGAGAGGATTTAGCTCCAATATTTGTGGTCAGGAAAATTCTGGGAAAGAAAATACCCCCAAGTAGGGGCGCAGGGCCTGCGCCCTGGGTAAGTGCCTCACAAAATGGGTAAATTTCTTTCAAGAGATCTCCTTAGACGTCATCTCGAACTGGGGCTAATCCACCAGCAGATCCACCAGCTCCAGGAATCCATCTACCTCCGGTGCCTCCGTCAGGTAAGTAGGCCGGTAAATGAGCTGATCCTGATAATCCTTGAGATTGGCCACTCCCACGGCATAGGGAAAAATCTCCTGATTAAACAGGCTTTCGTCGTTGGGGCTATCCCCTACGGTAATCACTTCCTGCAGGGAAACTTCTGGATAATGGCGGCGTAAGGTCCGTTGCAGTCCTTCCGCTTTGCTCTGGCCGGCTCGATAAAGGTGGCATTGCACGGTGCTGTAGGTAAACCCCCAACCTTCGTCCTGACAGGTTTGGGCCAGCCAGCCTAACTCGGTTTGGGCAAGTCCGGTAATGTCGAAGGTCCAGTCGGTGAGGCGAAAGGGGTTGTCTGCCGATGGCTGGAGGTTGGGCAACCGCTGCTGCAGGCGGTGAAACAGCTGGGCCAGCCCCTGGCGGTGGGAGGGAATATCGGCCAAATCCACCAGCAGTTCTGCCGGAGCGTTCGGTCCCGGAAAAAAGACGCCCCCATTTTCCGCCATGGCCCCGGCCATGGGGAGGTAATGGGCCAACCCCTGCACCCAGCCCGCAGACCGTCCGGTGACAATGATGACGGAAATTTGAGCCTGATTCAGCCGTTCCAGACCCTGCAGCAGGTCAGTGGTGAACCTCCCCCGCCGGGTGAGGGTGCCATCCATATCTGTAGCGACGAGTTTTATCTGGGATGGGACTGGGGAAAATGCAATGGCGGAAAGTGGTTCAAATTGGCCCATTGGTTTTAGAGTTGTGATCATGTGCTGGGTCCAACCCGCCCTGGGATGGCATCGACAACCCTGTCTGGCTGGACCTGGACTAAGTTTAATTCGGGGATGCGATCGCAGGCCATGACTACCCTTTTGCCAGACCAGCGCAATTACTACTACCTAATTGAGGCGGCCAGAGCAGGGATTCATAAACCAATTTTGGCCGCCTTGTATGCCGTCCATAACCAGCCCCGGCTAACGGATGGCGAAACGGGCCTGGGCATCGTTCCCACCAACCAAATTGAGATTAGGCAGGTTAACACCTTTGCTGAACAGGTGCAGTTTGCCGCCAACACCATTCGCAGCCTGACGGATGCTTTGATTCATCAGGAATGGCCTGGTCATGACATCTGGGATATCAAGGCCGGGCGCTACGCCGACCGTTTCCTGGAAACCGTTGCCAGGGGCTATATCCCTGCCCTCACGGACAGTAGCTCCGCCCAGTTGGAAGCCAGTGACTTGGAACCATTACGTCAGGCTTACCTGGAGGACATCGACACCGACTACTGCGGTGCCCAGTTGCCTAAGAATTTAGTCGAGCTGGATGATAGTCTGCTGGCCTTTGCCGAACGCATTCCCCCCAACTACACCCGTCTGGATCATCAGCGTCAGGCCCTGATGGAAGCGGTGCGCATCTGGCGTAAGCTGGATACGCCCGCAGCGGTTTATGCCGTCCTGAAGGTGCCGGTGCAGGATCAGGTGCCCGACGAACCAGTGCTAGATCAGGCCCTGCTGGATTTTGTGCAGTCGGTATTGCGCTACTACTCGGGTTATCCCAACCAGCGGGAGGGGTTGATTCGCCTGGTGCAGCTCTGGCGGGAGATGGATTCTCGGGAAGAAACCATCGAGTGGCTGCTGGAGAACGACCCCTTTGCCAACGAAACCAATTTGCAAATCATTGATCCGGCCCTGCTGGCCTTTGTCCAGCAGATGCCTTCCCTTTACCAGGGGCGGGGCGACCAGCGCTTTGCCCTGACGGAGGGGTACCGTCGCTGGTACAGTCTGGATTCCCGGTCTACGGCGATCGCCAAGCTGGGCGTTAACCCCGATGATCTGGTGAAAAATGCCGATAACCAGCAGGCTCTCATGGCCTCCGCCAGAACCCTGGATCGGGCCCTGCTGAGCTTCGTGGGGCAAATTCCCACCCTCTATACCCAAACAGAGGAGCAGCGGGAAGCCCTGATTCGGATGGTGCAGATCTGGCGGCGACTGGAGGGGCGCATCCCCACCATTCAAGAGCTGTTCGATGACCTGCGCCGACTGGAGCGGGCAACCTCCACCTCCCCCGATGCCATGCCCGCCCCAAAACCGGCACCGACGCCGAGCCGTCCTGCTCAATGGACGCCCCGCAATATTCAGCTGGATGCCGGTATTGTTCCCAACGGCAACTTTACCTGGGCCGAGGCCACCCGGGGCGGGTCCAGAATGCCCCCCGACCAGGCTACGGTGGATGCCATGGTGAGAATTGCCAGACTGGCCCAGCAGGCCCGAGATCGCATCGGTCGCCCCTTCCTGATTACCAGCTGGTATCGGCCCCCAGAAATTAACCGTCGCGTTGGCGGAGCCTCCCGCAGTCGGCACATTGTGGGAGATGCCATTGACTTTTACTGCAGTGGGCTAACGGGGAATCAGGTGTATTGGGCGCTAGACCCCTGGTGGCCCGGTGGCCTGGGGCGCTATCGCCGGTTTCCGGCCCTGGTGCATCTGGATGCCAGGGGCTACAAAGCCCGATGGACCCATTAGGGAGCATTTGATCCAGAGGATGCGTCAATGCTACCGGCCCGAGCCAGGCTCGCAGGCGCTGACTGGACGCATCGTTAGGGTCAGGCAAAAGGCCCGAGACCGGGGGCGATGCGTACGCATTTCAGCGATATTCCAGGGAGGGCAGGGTCCCAGGGTTTATTAAAAAATATTGCTAAATTGCGATCTTTATCACCCTACCTGGGTACCTTAAGAAACTATTGCTTTGGTACTTGGAAGCTATGGCTTCGGTATAAGGACCTACCCTGAGGGCATTCAAGAACCCATAGGATCTCTACATTCCTGTATCAAATCGAACTCAGTCTACCCTTTGGTTCAGGGAGCCGGTCAGGAAAGACCTGAGTGAAAATAGATGCCTACCCTTCACGCTGTTTACTGAGGATGCTTTTCATGTGTTTCTTCACTGTATTGGGTGTGATGTCTAGCTTTTTAGCAATTTCTTTATAGGTGAACCCCTGCCGATAGAGCAACCAGACGTCTTGCTCACGGATGGTAAAACCATACCGCTTTGCTTCCTCCATGGCCGCGTCCCTAAAAAACTGGTTTTGGTCTTCCATTCTCAGCAGTAGAAAATCGTTTGGGGAAGTTTTGCTCTTGATCCACTTAGCATTAATCTGAAAGAGTTTTAGGGGAGTGATGATAATCTTAAACGTCATCAACCACTGTTGTCTCTGAAAACATTTTCTGC
>CAZPYG010000271.1:0-5709 GCA_964590465.1 uncultured bacterium
GCAGCAGCTCGTCCAGGCCGTATTCCAGCAGGTCGCAGTAGTAATGGTTGACCCTCAGGAACTGGCCCGTGGGGGAGATCAGGGCAACGCCGATGGGGGCATCGTCAAAGGCGCGGCGGAACAGTTCTTCGTTTTCCCGCACCTGCTGCTCCAGCCGTTTGCGACTGGTAATGTCGGTGAGGGTGCCCACGAGTTTGATCACCCGGCCCTGACTGTTAAACACGGGTTCGCCGCGACTGACGACGTAGCGGGTTTCCCCGTCGGGCCGCAGGATGCGATGCTCCAGTTCGTAGGGGATGCCATAGGTGATGGCTGCTTCTACCGTCTGCTGCAGGTGGGGGAGATCGTGGGAATGGGTGATGCTTAGCGGTTCGTCCAGCGCCAGGGTGGTTCGGTCAGCGTCCATGCCCGCCAAGCGAAACATTTGCTGGGTCCAGGTCACCTGCCGGGTGGCCACCTCCAGTTCCCAACTGCCCATCTGGGCAATGCGCTGGGCCTCTTCCAGGGCGGCGGTTTTGTGGGTCACTTCCCGTTCCAGCTCTCTCTGGTAACGGCTGGTCAGGCGTTCCACTTCCCGCCGTTCGCTGATGTCTTGAAAGGCCACAACGGCATAGACAATGTTGCCCGCCCCATCCAGAACGGGAGCGCCATGTACTTCCAGAGGAATTCGCTGCCCCGTGGTCAGAGACACAATTTCAATGTCATCCACCATTACGATTTCTCCCCGCAGGGCTCGCATGGCCGGGAGCTGCTCCACCGGATACAGCTCATCGGTATCGGCTTTGTAGACCTGGTAGGTTTCCGATAGGTGGGATGCCCCAATGCCGAGCGCTTCCTGACCGTGGAGCTGTCTGGAAATGGGGTTTGACCAGATAAACCTGCCTTCCGGGTCAAACACGCCTACCCCCACCGGCACGTTTTCCAGCAGGGTGGCAAACCGCTGTTCGCTGGTTCTCAGGGCTTGAAAGGATTCATCTAGCCGTGAGGCCATCTGGTGAAAGGCCCGTCGCAGGGATTCCACTTCCTGGATCAGGGTGGGCTTAGTTTCCGGGGAGAGGTCACCATCGGCCAGCTTTTTGGTGGCTCGATTCAGTGCCGCAAGGGGTTGCACCAGACGGCGCGACGTCCAAATGCCAAAGGCAATAGAGCCGAGTAGAGCCGCCAGGGACAGGGCCACGGTGCGCTGCTGGTTGGCCTTAATTTCGACCATGAAGTCAGCTTCGGGAATGACGGTCACAATCAGCCAGTCCAGGCCGTAGTTATCCTGATAGGGCACTACATTGAGAAATTTGCGTTCCCCCTGGATGGGAATGGTGGATTGCTCGGGATGCTGAATCGCCTCCCAGGACCCCAGACGACTCTGGAGCTGCTTGGCCACGCTACGAATCAGTGGGTTGGAGCTTTCGACGGCCTTTAGCCGCCGAAAATCAATCAAATCCGGGCGGGTCACGGGGGTTGAGTTGCCGTTCTGTCTGTCTTCTGGCGGGGCATCAGCGACGGAGGCCATATAGGCCGGATCCCCCGCTGAGTTAGCAATCAGGGCACCGTTGCGTTCCAGAATGAAGACTTCCCCCGTTTGCCCCACATCAATCTGGTCGAGAAATTGGTTCAGCTGATCCAGGCTGATGTTGACGAAAAACACCCCCTGGAGCTGGTCTTGCCCATCCACTAAGGGGGTGTAGGCGTTGAGGGTCAGCAGGTTGGTGCGCCCCACCTGAAACGGTTCAGTCCATGCAGGCTGCAAGGTCTGCACCGCCTGGAGGTACCAGGGGCGGTTGCGCACATCCAGGTTGGCGATAATTTCGACTGGTCGTTGTAGCCGCCCATCTGCGTCGATGGCGTACAGGTTGAACTGGCTGGGATCATCGGCACGGGAGCGGCCTGCCTCATAGGGTAAATCCGTCGGCTGTAGGCTGGTAGCCCCGGCCTCAAAATCTGCCGGGCTGACCCGATGGCTGGTGAGGAAAGTGCCGTCAGGCCCCCCAAACCCGAGGGTCTTGATGTCAGGCATCTGGCGGTGCTGCCCGATCAGGTAGCGGTGCATCTGGTCGAGATCGTCAAGGCTGATCGTATCGGTTTCCAGCGCCGCGATGCGGGCATTGTTGCTCTGGTGCGCCCGCTGCAGGTAGCTGTCCAGCTTTTCGGTAATACGGTGGCTGGTTTCTGTGGTCAACTGATGGGCCAGATCTTCAATTGCCTGCTGACTGCTGCGGTAGGACAAATAACCCACCAGAGACGTAATACCCACCACCTGGAGTACAAACGGAACAATCAGAAGGGTTCGCAATGACAGCCGCATAGTCCAGGGTGTTACCAACGTCCCAATTTACTGTTCCCAAAACTACTCGCTCACTATGGAGTGAACCGCTACCATAAAACAACCGTAATGTTGTCAACCCGTTCGCACTGGCCTGGTTCCGGTCGCTTCTGTAGAGTTGGGCTGAGACCCCTGGCCCAGTTCCAGCGTAAGTTTTGCCAGCAGGTCAGAAAATTGATTCGCCCACTGGGCTTCCTGCTCCAGGTGCTGCCTTAAGGAGTCTTCCAGGGTTTCGGCGATGGCGGCCGCGTCGTCGTAGCCGAAGGTACCCAGCCCCCCCACCAGCTTGTGTACCGTGGCCAGAGCGGCTTCTTGCTGTTCGCGGGTACTGTCTCCCGCTTGCAGGGATACGGCAGCGGATTCCAGAACCGTCAGTCGTTCAGACCAGGAGGCCCGAAACTTGATATCCACCTGCTGCACCACAGCCTGAACCCGTTGCTCGGCGGCATCTTTTGCGGTAGACGATGGGGATGGGTCGGGAGCATCTTCATCGCCAGCCTGCTTAACCGGTGGGTCGAAGAGGTCTGATCGAGGCTCGGGTCTCAAGCGATACCCCAGACCATAGACCGTTTCAATCGGGTCGGGCTCCACTCCAGCCACTTGCAGTCGTCGTCGCAGGTCTTTGACCAGGGTTGTCACTGAGCCTTCCACCGGGGCGTCATCGTAAGACCACAGGTGGTCGATAATGCTGCTGCGGCTGAGCAACCGTTGGGGATTCCGCAGAAACAGCTCTAGCAGGGTATATTCCTTAGGGCGACAGGGCACAGCAGTGTCGTTAAATGTCACCTGGGCCGATGAGGGGTCCAGGCACAAGCTCCCCCAGGTCAGGAGCGGATTTGAGGCAGTGTCACCACCCCGTCTCAATAAAGCTCGGACCCTGGCCATGAGCTGATCCGGCTCGCAGGATTTCACCACATAGTCATCGGCACCGGCATCGAGCCCAGCAATCACATCTTCGCTGGCTCCCCTGGTGGTAAGAATCAGAATCGGGGTCTGGCAAGATTCGGATCGTAACCGGCGACAGACCTCAACTCCATTCAGCTTAGGCAGCATCACGTCAAGCAAAATCAAGTCGTAGGGCCACTGCAGGGCCATTTCCAACCCGGCTTCCCCATCTGTTACCACATCCACGGCGTAGCGATGGGCATTTAATGTGGCAGAAATGAGTTCGCAGGTGTGTTCATCATCTTCAACGAAAAGGATTTTCACAACGGAGCGATCTCCAAAGTCTGGGGTCAAACTGATCGTATAGTGCCAAATTTTTCTATCGATTGCTATCTTCCGATAGAAGACTACATAAATCAACGATCTCACAGCTCAGGGCGACAACAATGAACCGAATGAGCGCGATTTACACGATTTGAATGCTCTGTTTGTCAATATTAAGAATTGCTAAATTTTCGAGGCGTTTTGTCTAAACCTTGTCCAAGTCCAGAAGTGGAGTTTTGCCCTAGAGAAAACTACAGATCTCGATCTGGACTTGGTATAGATCTGCAAATTTATAGACAAAAAAGCCCCTCAGAAGAGGAGCCGCCTGTGAGCTGAGGATGTGACTGTAAGGGCGAAGCATCTGGAAGAAAATTGACTTGACTTCCCAACAAGTTTCTATCCAGATGCTTCGCCCCTACTCAAAGATTTCTTATGGGCAATTCAAATCGGCATCCATCTGGGTGCGGGCATCTTCCACCGCGACGATCTGCCCAGAGACAGAGTCCATCGCCTGTTGCAGGGTGGCGGTTTCAGGGATGCTTTGAATAGAGCTATCTAAGCTTTGATAAGCGGTTTCCAGTTCTGCGACCTTGGCTTCCTGTACGCTCTGAGCTGTCAGTTTGACCTGATCAAAATTGGTTTTTACTTCATCCCGAGCGGCTCTAAAGTCGCTGACGGTAGAGCTGGGACTCATGCTTTTTAGCGTTGCTACAGATGTATTAAACCGGGCCAGATCAGTACAGAGCTGAGCTTTCTGATCTACCACCGATTCGGGAGCTTGATTGCCACAGGCAGCCAGCAACATAAACGGTAAAGCGACAACGGAGAAATGAGCTATTTTCATGATCAAAATCCTGCAAAAATTTAAAGAAAT
The DNA here is from genome assembly GCA_964590465.1 of uncultured bacterium. GTDB lineage: Bacteria > Cyanobacteriota > Cyanobacteriia > Phormidesmidales > Phormidesmidaceae > CAZPYG01. The sequence goes on from CAZPYG010000271.1 coordinate 4,401, forward strand.
AGTCAAAGAAATGCATCGGGAGCGTTGCGATGGCGGCTAACTTGCTGAATTAGCAAAAGGGCAATCATCACCCCTACCAGCCCGGCCGCAATGGCATGGACCATTGCTTGAATGGCCAGCATGTTTGAGGGAGACACCAGGGCACCCTGGGTCACCGCCTGATTTGGCGTTACGACCGTTGCCCCCTGAGGTACGGTCAACATGGAAAACGTGAGTTGGCTAACGCGTCCTAACGCTATCAGCACGGCAATCGCCATGACGGCCAAATTGGCCAGGAGCCCAACCCTCAAGGTTCGCTTCACCCCAGACTTAGACGGACGGGCTTCGGGCACTTCCAGCCGACGTGCCATGCGGGTATATCGGAAGCTCCAGTAAGTACTGAAAATGAGAAACCCCAGGCATAGAACGGCAAGCCACAGCCCCAGGGAAAACAACCCTCCCGGCCACTGCCCCAGTCTGGAAAAGACCAGACCCAACACCACCAGTAGAGGAACCAACCCCAGTACGACCTGTAGGCAAAAGCCAATCCAGCCCAATCGCCGACAGTTGCGGGCAATTTGCTCGGGAGTTGGACTACCTGACCCGGATCTGATAAAGCTAGCCATCATTTAAACGCCCGAAAAAAATTGCAGCATTTAAAACTGCATGGATGATTGATTAGACAGGCACCTGATTTGCCGAAGCAAACTACCTTCCCGATTAACCTGATCAAACTCTAGAACAGGAAACTATGAAAGTGATATGAACGATAATATTATTAGGAAAACAAATTCACAGGTGTTGAATAGGCCGCAAAACTCGTAAGATGAATATGGTATTGTGCAAGCCTTTCAGGAGGTTTCGTCTCTCAATAAAGCATCACTTACGCAGTAAGTAGATAGCCTGAATTAAACGTAGAATGGGTTACGCTGTGCTAACCCATTCTGGACAAGGCTTTGATGCGTTACGGCGATGCCTAACCCATCCTACAAGAGGTTCTACTGACCTACTTATAACTTTAAGACATGCGTATTTTTAGTCAATTTTATTTTCTCAGGAGAAGTAGCAAAGCCCGCAGATTTATTTCTTTACTGGTTATCGCGGCTGTGTTCTTTATACTATTACAACTTATTTTTAGTTTCTTTAATCAGTCAGATTCAACATCTGACATTCGTCCCCTGACTGAAATTCCGGCCCAGGCAGAACAGGTAAAGACGGGGATCTTCGCCATGAACCTGTACGACATTGATGCCGCGAGACACACTTACTACCTGGACTTCTACATCTGGTTTAAATGGACCGGGGACATCGACCCCACCGGCAGTCTGGA
>CAZPYG010000272.1:0-5695 GCA_964590465.1 uncultured bacterium
GCGTGTTGTTGGCGATGCGGGTGTAGGTCTGCACGCGCCGCCGGCTGATGCGCGGGGCGGTGGCCAAAAGGTTGTTCTGGTTGTCGAAAATCTCCAGTTGCCCGCCGTATTCCTGAATCAGGGCGAGCTGGCGTTTGTAGAGGCCGCGAAATAGGTTGGCGAAGAGCAGGGTGCCGATGGCGACGACCAGTCCGGCGGCGGTGGAGACCAGGGCTTCGCTGATACCGCCGGTTACGGCTCCGGTGTTGGCGCCGATGTCGCCGAGTTGGATGGCATCAAAGGAGGTGATCAGGCCGAGGATAGTGCCGAGCAGGCCCAGCAGGGGGGCGACGCTGATGATGGTGGCGAAGATGGTGTTAAACCGTCGCAGCTGGGGCAGTTCGGCCTGCATGGCGCTGGCCAGGGCCAGGTGAAACTGTTTGGGGCTGGCCCCTTCAATTTCCAAGGCTTCCAGAAAAATGCGGGCGACGGGAAGATTCAGGTTTTGCCGTAGTTTGGGGTATACATCCATGGGCGCTTGCCGGTAGGTGCGCAGAATGTCTTGCATGACTTTGCGCTGGCGGCGATTGAGCCGAACCCAGAAGATCAGCCGCTCGATGATGAGCGCGATCGCAATCACAGAAAACCCCAACAACGGCCACATCACGATGCCGCCTGCGGCAAAGATACTGCTCATAGTCAATCCTTACTGTTTCCTTCCCAGGCTCAGGCGCTGGTGAATCGGGGGATTCAGGCGGAGAAGCTGGGCTTGTTGAAAATTACTATCAAGTGAATTGAGCCTGATCCCGGTGCCAATGTCAAGATCTTGTGGCGAACAATTCCTGATAAGATTGACAGGCAATATTCAATATCGCTTCCCACGAATCCTTCGTTGACCTTCGGATATCATTTTTACCAGTTATTTCAGCTCTTGAACAAATTCCATGCCACTTTCTCTCAATGCTTAAAATAGACGAACTTGCAATGCTTAAAATAGACGAACTTGCAAAGATGGTATCAGAACTATTCGCAATAGAGCTCAACTTAAACTATAGTCTTTCCCAACTACAGGCCCAACTATAGGGAGGGCAGGGTCGTGATTCACCATTACTCAGGCAGTTCCCATGAGTCTTTCTAACCTTTGCTACGAACAGCATGAACAAGACCAAATCAGGCTCCGAAAGCTTCTGCTTTGGGGGCTTTTGGGCTCGGTGGGAGTACATGTCGTCGGCTTCGGGCTGAGCTATTTCAAACTCTGGCCAAAGGCGAATGAAGCTAAACTCTCCCCCATCGAACTGATTGTGATGGAGCCCCTCACTGAACCCATCGAGGAACCTGAGGAACAGTCCCCGGTCGAACCGGCGGAGTTGAGTACTGAAACCAACGATCCGGCCCCGGCTCCAGCCGCCCCGGCCCCATCTACTAAAGCAGCCGTTGTTGCGGCTCCCCAACCTGCCCCGGTTGCCCCTCCTGATCCTAGGGCTGTGGCAGCACCTGAGCCAATTCCTGACACCGAGGTGGAGTCAGAACTGGAGGTCCCTGAAGCCGTTGAGGAAGAACCGGAAGAAGAAACTCCCGAGACCCAGCTGCCGCCTGAGGAGGTTGAGGCCCCTGAAGCCGAAGCAGATTCCCCTGAACCTGACTTGGCGACGGCCCCGGATGACTCCTCTCAACTTGACCGTCTGCGCGACTTTTTCCAACGACAGCGAGAGGCTGAGGCAGGCGATGGAGAGATCGCCACCGAAGCTCCATCCGCAGGTGACACGGCGGCGGCGGACCCCTCCCCAGAACCAGCAGGTACGGGAGAGGTCGAAACCACTGCCGCCCGTCCAGGTAGCGGAACTTCAGAAACCACCCATTCTGGTGGGGGAGGCAACGGCCAGGGGCAGGGGCAGGGCTCTCGCACCGTGGCCTGTCAGAATTGCGTTCGTCCTGCCTATCCCGAAAGTGCCTTAGAAGCGGGGGCTGAGGGTCAACCCATGGTCAGCGTGGATATTAACCCCGACGGCAGCGTTCGCAGCGTTACCCTGACCCGGTCCAGCGGTAATCCCGCTATAGACCAGGCGGCTGTTCAGGCGGCCCGGAATTCTCGCTTTCAGCCCGTAAGCGGCGGGGCCAGCGTGCCCATTGAGTATGATCTGACCATCGAAGGCTCTCGCCGCAACCGGGAGGCCCAGCGGCGGGGTGAACGGCAGTCTGTGGAAGTGCCGACGGAACCTTCGCCAACCCCTGAAACGGCGACCACGGAACCAACACCAGCACCCTTCGCTGAATCCCCAGAGTCGAGTCCCACGTCACCTGAATCCGCCGGGTCTGAGTTGGAACCTGCTGGAGCAGAATCACCACCGGCAGCGGAAGAAACCACCCCAACCGGAAGCGAGTCAGAACCCACTACACCTCCTGAACCTGAGGCCTCTCCAGAACCTGCAAACACCCCTGAACCTGAGCCTTCTCCGGTTACCAACGACGCCTCGCCTGACCCCGTGCCTGACCCTGAGCCAGCGGCCTCCGACGCTGCCCCGACACCGTCATCCCCGCCGGTGACGCCCCCCGCTTCGGTGCCAACCCCGCCCGCTCCAGATCCGGCCCCCGTTGCCCCCGAATTAACCGATCCTGTCGTTCCCGCGGCCCCTGCTATTCCACCCCAACCAGTAACGGCGCCGGCGGCTGAACCCCCGACGCCCCCGGCAGAGGCCCCAGCGGCAGAGGAGGATGCTTAGATGCTGAGTGATTCCGGATTTGATCCTCAGCGTTGGGATCACTGGCTGCTGGTTGCCTCCTACTTTGGGTTGTCCGGCTGGATTCTCTGGAAGGTTTATGGACGGCGAGACCGATAATTTTTCTGGCTGCCAAGCAATTCTGGCCAGCCAGTCAGTATTGGTGGGGCTGGCGTTTGACCTGCTTGCGGATGGAGCGTACGATCTCCATCCGCAGAAGCTTATCAACTAATTGGGTTTGCACCGCGTCGCTTCTTCCAGACGATGCTGATACTGCAACATTGTGGCTAGATAGTCATAGGCAACGATATCATCTGGATTTAATTCAAATTTTATATTTTCTCCTGGGGAGACCCTTCCCGTAGGCAAAGCCAGCCCGAAGGGCTGACAACGTTGAAAACCTTCAATGGTATTAACCCATGCGAGTTCTGCTGGTTGAAGACGAGCCCGATCTGGGCCAAGCCATTAAGCGCACCCTCACCCAGGAAGCTTACGTGGTGGACTGGGTACAGTCGGGAGATGAGGCGCTGGCCTATCTAGAGCATGACCTGGCGCTCTACACAGTGGGCGTGTTTGACTGGATGCTGCCCGGTCTCTCGGGAATTGCACTTTGCGAGTGGCTGAGGGATCACCACCACCCTTTACCCGTCCTCATCCTCACCGCCAAAGACCAGATTGAAGACCGCATCACTGGTCTCGATGCGGGGGCCGATGATTACCTGGTCAAGCCCTTCAGCATGGCAGAGCTGCTGGCACGGCTGCGGGCATTGCGGCGACGACAGCCCGAAATTAGGCCGAGTAAACTACAGGTGGGGCCGCTGATGCTGGATTGCGATCGCAGAGTCGCCTTCCTCACCTCCGAAGCACCCCACCAAGCCATCGAACTCACCCAAAAAGAGTTTCAGCTCTTGCAATACCTGATGGAGCACCCCAACCAGATTCTCACCCGCGACCAGGTGCTCAACCAGCTCTGGGAAATTGGAGCTGAGCCCAACAGCAACGTGGTCGCAGCCCAGATGCGGCTGTTGCGACGTAAATTAGCTAAATATAACTGTGATCACCTGATTGAGACCGTCTATGGCATGGGATACCGCTTCAACGCCCAATAAGCTGTTTCGCCGCAGCCGCTGGCAGCTCACTGTCTGGTACACCGGGGTGATGGCAGTGGTGCTGGGGTTGAGTGGATTTGGGGTATACGAGGCGATTGCCCATGCCCATCGCGTTACCGCCGACCGCGAACTTAAATCCGTCGCGGAAACGGTCCACAGTGCGCTGGAAAAAACTCTGACGACCAATGGTCAACTGGATGGGGTCTCCCCCAACCTGCTGCCGAACCTTTGCGTAGCGGGAGAACCCTGCCAAGTACCGTTCGAGCCGTCGCGGGGGCACCACGGCGGCTCGCCCTATCGGGGCAGCTACTACTTTCGGGTGCTGTCCCCGGGGCAAGAACTCGTGGCTACGGCAGGCACCTTTCCCGAAGGCTTGCCCATCACCAGTCCAGAAATCTCCTGGCAAACCCTGTGGGATGAGGACGGCAACCAGTATCGGCAGATTGCCCTGCCCCTCTATGACCTGAATGATCAGAGTCCCCTGGGCACCCTGCTGGTGGGACGTTCCTTCGGTGACTTTGCCGCCTACCTGGATGCCATTCGCTGGATTATTCTGCTCAGCCTGCCGATTACCATGGGCCTGATTGCGGCGGCAAGCTGGTGGCTGGCGGGGTTGGCCCTGCAGCCGGTGCAGGTGTCCTACCGCAAAATTCAGCAGTTCACCGCCGATGCCGCCCACGAATTGCGCACGCCCCTGACGGCCACCCAGGCCACGGCTGAATCGGTGATGCGGCTGCCCCACATTTCTGATGAAGAAGCGAGGGAAATGCTACAGGTGATTACCCGCCAGAACCACCGCCTCACCTCCCTGGTCAGCGACCTGTTGCTACTGTCCCGGCTGGATATTCAGACCGCCATCGCCAAAGCTCCCTGCTGTCTGCAGGATGTGCTCAGCGACATTGAGGAAGAACTGGCGGCTCTGGCGCTCGCCAGCGACATTCAACTCATTCTTGATCAACCGATAAAGCCCCCGATTACCGTCATGGGCAACGAAGAACAGCTTTACCGCATGGTGCTGAATGTGGTGAGTAATGCCCTGCAGCACACACCGTCAGCCGGCAAAGTGATCATCCGCCTGGGGCAAAGCACCCGCACCACTTTTCCGGAAGGTGAAAAACGCCAGGCCCTGATCACCGTAGAAGATACGGGTACAGGCATTGCCCCAGAAGACCAGCCTCGCATTTTTGATCGCTTCTACCGGGTGAGCCAGGACCGTTCCCGGCAGAAGGGTGGATCAGGCCTGGGGTTGTCGATTGCCCTGGCGATCGCCCAATCCCACGGGGGCGAAATTCACGTACAGAGCGATTTAGGCCGGGGAAGTACAGTTACGATCAAGCTGCCGATGGTAGCTTAGCTTCCAGGCTGCTTTTAAGTACAATCTTTCGCTAGATCCTGTACCGAAGCATTGATTTAACTTGATACCCACCTAAGAGGGTGTTTGAAAAGTCCAGGGAAGGTCTCAGAACTGACAACCATCGGGGCTAAACACCTCATCAAACCAGTGGTTTTGCTGGTATCGGGTGCTCTCGACTACCACCGAGACACCCTTTAAAACATCCTCTAAGGGGAGCTCTCGTTAAAACCTGATGCCGTCATTTCCGCACGGGCGAGAATCTAGCGCTAGAATCTGGACTCTGGCTACCGTGGTCCTCTCTGCATCGACCTGGGCATCCCGCTGCCCCCTAAACCTGAAGTAATCGGTTTAATCAGTATTTGGGCAAAGAGAAACGTCTTCCGATGCCACTATTACATTGGTTTTAAGATAATCGCGAATCCAGTTGCAGGCATATTCCAGCGGGTCAAGGACCGCAATCTGGTCGAGGTCCCAGGCGATGATTTGGGTGTCGTCGCTGCCGGAGTAAAGGTAGCGACCATTCCCCTCCGGGGACG
>CAZPYG010000273.1:0-5692 GCA_964590465.1 uncultured bacterium
TGACATGCTCTCTGTAGCGAGTTTCGGCACGTTCGGGCAATTGTACCGCACACCTTTGGCGGCAAGGGCAAGCTCCGCATAACGGCGCATTTCAGGGGTGCTCGTTTTGTTCTTGGCCCGTTGCCCATGGTGGACCGCCACAGCCCCACGGATCGCAGGCAACGGGCACCCTTAAGGTCTTCGCGGGTTTATTTTGCGCCTTCTGCCCTTGCCACCCAGTTATCTCCTACCAAGTTCCCCCCCCAGGTGCGGTTAAAGCCCGATCATGGGTGCCGAAATCGCAAGCTCAGGGGGAGCTAGATGGAGAAGAGAGAGGACGGAGAGGGTATCGGCGGCCATCGCGGGTGTCCAGCCCCTGGCGGTTGTTGGGTTCCCCCTGGCCAGCCGTCCGGTAGGGTGTGCCCCTCGTAGCGGTTCCGGTCGGTGGTGGTGGGCAGAGTGCCTTATGAAGTCCGTTGCTCTGCCCTGGGGTTAGGCTTGCCCATCCCTTGGCCTTCGGGGTGGGTGGGTTGCCGTGCCTCTCAGGCTTGCGTCTGCTGCCGTTGCTCTGCTGCTGCTACCCTTGCGCCCCTGGGTTGCTCTCGCATTTACTCCGGTCGGTTTCCGCCTGGTTGGTGGCTGGCTGGCCGATGCGCCTACTTTGGGTCTACCCTCACCTGCCGGGTTTCCGGTTCCCCGCCTAGCGGTTCCCCTTTGTGTTGGCCTTCGCGCTGGCTTCGCCCCCTTGCCTGTTCTTATTATATGCTATTTTTAGCAAGTTAACTTGCTATTTTTAGCAAATTTTGGGGCGTTTCTCATGGTTCATTCTGCTGCTGTATTGGTCGCTGAATATCCCTGCATTGGCTTTTCTGGTGCCCGTAAACCTGCACCGGCATCATTAGCGGCCCTCCAATGGCTCAGCCGCCATGTGCCCCCCAGCGCTGCTGTAATGGTCGGTTGTGCCCCTGGTATTGATCAGGCTGTAAGGTCTGCATTCCCTGCGGCTCAGGTTTTCCAGGCTTCAAGCTTTGGCGCTGGTCGGGGTTCCTTTGCTGCCCGGTCTATTGCCTGTGTGCGGTCTGTAGCAGCCCATAACGGCCTGTGGGTGTCGTTCCCAGCTGCCCCCTGCCCTGCTGGTCTGTTGCCCTCTGCTAAGTCTTCTAAAGCCTTCTGTGGCAAGGGCTCTGGCACTTGGGCAAGCTTGGCCTTCGCGGTTGGTTGCGGCCTGCCCTGCCTGGTTTATCTGCCCCCTGGTATTTCCGCCCCTGCTGGCTGGGGTTTGCAGTCTCTAGGCAACGGCTGGTATCGGCACCAACCAAAAGAAGATCAGCTTAATTTATTTGGTTAGTACAAATGTATTCATTCTGCTTAACTTGCTAAAAATACCAAGTAAACTTGCTAAAATTAGCAAGTAAGCGTTAAGGGTTCGGTCATGGCTATCACCGCATTTAACATCCTATATTCTGCTGCCGCTGTTCGTCGCTTGTTGGGGTTGCGGTCATCTGCCCAGGTCGAGTTAAGAGAGTTTGCCAAGGTTATTTGGGTTTGGGTCAAAGGTCAGCGCCCCACGTTTATTAGTAAGCGAGTTTTTAAGGCCCATTTCGCAGAATGGCGCAAGGCTCAAAGTAAGAATCTGAAGGTTACAGAGCGGTTAGATCGTTCCAATACTTACACCGTTCGTAATTTGTATAAAGACAGTACCTACATCCTTGAAACCCGCTCTGATGGAGTGTTTTGCACCTGTGATGACCTCAACAATCAGCTTGAGTTTTTCAATCAGGGCTGTTGCAAACATGGCTATGCAGTCTTAAAGCATCTGGGCTTTGGTTCACTACGCGATTACATCACCGATCAAAAAGTGGTGCCCCTACGCAGAGCCAGCGAACCTGCAGCCACCTACGCCGCTTAAGTTTTCGTGACCTGGGGCGGATCGTCCTAAAAAGCCGCCCCCGTGACCAACCACACGGTTTATCCATTTACCCCAGAACAAAAGCCATGAATATTGCTGAATATCTGCTAAACGACAAACTCCGAGCTTATAGCTCCATCGGATGTTATCCCATCGTTTACCTCAATTCTCAAGGCTCTGTATTCTGTGCGACCTGTGCAACTGAAGCAATAGAAACTATACGAGCCACTACTACAAATTGGGAAAATCCCCAGCTTTTCTGCGATGGATGCGACCAAAGGATTGAATCAGCCTACGCAGAAACAGAAGCATAGTAAACCGCCCTGGGCATGGCATTAAAAGGCCCCCGTGACCAACCACACGGGCTTATTTACCCAGAACCAAAGGAGAAATCTATGCAACTTTTATCCCAAGAAATTCGCCAAAGACTACCCAAGCTCTATTCTCAAGAATCCGTAGAAGATCCTATTGCTCAGGTTAAGTTCTTTCATCCCTTATCAAATTGGACTTGGTATGCAACCGAGTTTGATGGAGAGGATCTATTTTTCGGCTTAGTGCAGAGCTTTGAAGAAGAACTAGGCTATTTCAGCCTCTCAGAGATGCAATCCATCAAAGTCGGTGGTTTTGGTATCGAGCGGGATTTGCACTTTATCCCTACGCCTCTCTCAAAGCTACGCAAAAAATAATCTGCCGCCCTGGGCATGGCGTTAAAAGGCTTAGTTTGGCCCCCTGCCTCTCCAACCACAGATTAGCAGGGGGATTAATCCCCAGAACAAGAGGATCTACCCATGATTTTACGTGAACCGCCCGAAATCGCCTATTTACGCGAACAAGAGCAGCGGGAGCGAGAGCAAGACCAGATGGCGGAAGCCTGGGGCCATGATGTTTTGGCCCTTGAGGAAATGATCCGCCGTTGGGGCACAAGTGCAGTGCTAAAAGAACTGGCCAACTTACATGAAAAGCTCTCTCAGGATGGCTCAAAGGTGCTGTGGAGTGTGCCCAGCCGTGCCTACCTGATGGGAGGTTATGACAGCCCAGACCCCTGCAGTTGCGACGAATTTTAAGACCTGATGGCCAGGGCAGAGCCTATCTGCCCACTCAGTCAACCTCACTTATTGCAAGGATTAAGCACGATGGAATGTTTGTTTTGCCAGGGCACCGGAGAAGTTCGCACCCTCGACCCCCACGCAGACAATGATTTAACCACCTGTTACGACTGCCAGGGAACCCGAGAAATTAGCCTGATGCAGCTTTTAGCTTCATTCCCAGGGCAGCTAAAGCGACTCTCTGAATCGCTACTTAAGGCCGAAGTCGAGATACGGCAATATCAGGCCGAGTTGGATCATCTGGCCAGCGAGATTGAATTGGCAATTGCTCAAGATAGCAGCCTGAAAAATGAGCAACAGCGCAAAGCCAGGCGGTTTGAGTTGTTGCAGTCCGAAGACTATCAAACAGCCCTTTCTCACTTGCAGGAAGCCGAGGACGACCACCAACGGCTGAAGTTTAAGCGCCAACATGCTGTGGATCAGTTCGCCGTAGCCAAGCTGATGGCTCAAGAGCACATCGCCGGTTTATCTGCCGCCTAGAAGCTGCTGACCTGGGGCGGAAGTTGCTAAAAGCCGCCCCTGTGACCGACTACACGAAAACCCCAGAACACTAAAAGGAATGCATTATGTTTCAGAAAGCGACCAAAGAACAAGCTCGACTAAGGTTTGCCCTTTGTGGCCCTAGTGGTGCCGGTAAGACCTATACCGCCTTAGAAATCGCCCAACATCTGGGCAATAGAACTGCCGTAATTGACACCGAACACGGCAGCGCCAGCAAGTATGCTGACCTGTTTGATTTTGATGTGTGCGAGTTAACCGACTTTCACCCCAGCAAATATATGGAAGCTCTCAAAGCAGCAGGGCAGGCCAACTATGACGTGATTGTGATTGATAGCCTCAGTCATGCCTGGTTTTGGGAGTTGAACGAAACCAGCAGAGCCATGAACAGTTTTACCGCATGGGGTAAAGTGCGACCCCTGGAACGAGCCTTAATCGATGCCATGCTGGCAGCCCCCGCCCATGTCATTGTCACCATGAGAACTAAGACCGAATGGGTTCTAGTAGACAGCCCTAAGTCTGGTAAGCCAATGCCAGAGCGGGTTGGTACAGCCCCCATCCAGGCCAGCGGTATTGAGTATGAATTTGATATTGCTGGGGAACTGGACCTGAACCACCTGCTGACCATCTCTAAGAGCCGGTGCCCAGAACTAAGCAGTACAACCCACCTGAATCCAGGGCAGGAGTTAGCTAAAAGGATGCTGGCTTGGCTGACCGATGGGGAGCCCGTCAGTAGTGAAATGGCTCAAGAGCCTCAGCTGAGACATGAGAGCCCAGAAGAGAAATGTCAGCGTATCAAAGCCGCCCGGCAAGCTGCAGGGATGACGGTCGATGAAGTGAAGCTAATTATGGAAGCCGAGTTTAGCTGTTCTTCCCCCGCTCAGCTTTCCTCAGAAGACTGTGACCGGCTCATTGCCATGATTGAGGCTCTTAGGGATAACTCTGAGTAACTACAAGCCGAAGAAACCTCTCAAGCTGCCTGATACTAACGCCCTGGCTCAGCCCAGGGCACCCCTCGCCACAACGCCAACTAATCACACCGGAGTATTTTCATGCCACGTCGTAAGTCAGCTTTATCGGAGCAAACCCCCGTCAGAGCCTCTGTCAAAATGTTTCCCAAAGCGGTCGCACTTGAAGCCATGCGCGGCATCCAGGCAGGACGGGAATGCTACAGCGCCAAGGTGCGTATTGCGGATGCTGTGAACCTGTTCGTTTTTCAGGAAGACTCTGTACAGTCGGGGAAAGAAGTGCAGCGTCAGATTAACCGCACCAGGGCCAAGAAGATTGCTAAGTATGTGGCCCAGAATCTGGAAAGCTACATCTTCGCGTCGGTTGTCGTCAGCATTAACGGCAACATTGAATTTAAGCCCATTACCCCGGATTCAAACCTGGGGACTCTCTATGTCGCCGAGGGAGCCAGCTTCATCATTAATGACGGTCAGCACCGTATGGAAGGGCTGAGAATTGCCATGCAGGATGCAACAGTGGCCGAGTATCTGATGGATGAAACCCTCAGTGTGGACTTCCATCTAGACTTTGGCCTGGCCCGATCTCGACAGATTTTTGCCGACCTGAACCTGAACATCAGCAAGCCCAGTAAGTCGATCTCCCATTACTTTGACCATCGGGACCAGGTGGCAGAACTAACCCGTGCTGTCGTAGCGGCTGTACCTCAGTTTCGCGGCATGGTGAACCATGAGAGAACCCAGATACCCCTAACCTACAAGGGCCGGGAAATGTGGACGTTCAAAGCCCTTTACGATGCGATCGCAGCCACAGTTGCAGGTATGGAGGAGATTGACCCCGACCAGGTAATTGACCTGTGGAAGGGGATTGCAGCCGCTATTCCTGAATGGCAACCTCAGACTGTGAGAACCACCAGCAGTAAGCTTTTGCGGTTGGACTACCTCTGTTTCAACGCTGTTGGAGTAGTGGCCCTGGGCAAGGTGGCCAACAAACTGCTGGAGTTGGATGATTACGCCCCTGCTTTGGAACGGTTGGGATCAGTGAACTGGAACCGGAGTCATTTATAGTGGACCCCAAAAACTGGACAGGTAGCTAAGCTCTGAACCACTCAAACCATGATAGGAGTAGTTCATGAGCAGTAAACGCAAGCAGTACAGTGCGCAATTCAAGGCTAAGGTGGCCATTGAAGCGATTCGAGGGCAAAAGACCACCGCTGAGTTGGCCAGTCAGTACG
>CAZPYG010000274.1:0-5680 GCA_964590465.1 uncultured bacterium
TGCTTCAAAAACTGTCTTTGCTCGTCCATTCCTGGTTTGGGTAGTTTAAGAGACTTAAGCGTTGAAGAACTTATCGCATCCATTACGGCCCCCTGTGATGTCCGACCAAACTGCTTTAATACCCAAGGGGCATAATTTAGCTGCCAACAAATCAATTCAGGGAAATATATTTCCTCATCAAAAGTCATAGTCCAAACATGTTTAGAAGAAAGTGCCGTGCCAATATTATCTGGAACTACACAACACCTTCCGACAGTGCCCATGATAGTTATCATCACGTCTTTTGCACGGACAGCATATCTTTTTAGCTCATTGAATTTTTTAGGAGAAACAAATCTGCTAAAGTCTTTTGAAAAATGTTCCTGGTATACATTGTCAATTCCTAAAAATGGAATACCACTTTCGACTAGCTCAGATTTAAGCAAGGCGCTGCCAAAAGGACCACATTTATTGAACCTCATTGACGAAGTTTTCCTTTTAGAACCCTGTGGTTATTCCCATCCAGCAATATGGTTCCGTGAGGTATTTCTTGAAAATGAAGCTATTGGGATATACGCCAAAACAGAGGGTGATGCCGAAAAAACAGCGTACATGAGTGAATTTAGCAACGCTAATCAACAGCTTTGGACATTAGTCAGCAATCCATTTTCAAAACCGAACACAAAAGCTCTATTCGACTTGGCTCTGGAGATGGCTGAGCGATATGACCGCTTTCGCCCTCATTTGAGAGCCTTTGCAAGTTCCCGAAGGAAATTGGCGACATATCTCAGAGAGAATACAGAATTACTCAACAAGAGCCCAACCGGGAGCAAAATCATCGCCCGTCAAGGCAGAAAGAAAAAAAAGAAAACTAAAGTTGATTCTGAAACCCTCTCCAGCAAAGGGTTTCAACGGAAATAAAAAAGCTGTTGGGTTTTAATGAGCATCTATTACTGTTGTTATAGAGCAACGAAGGGATAAACCCCATGGTCGAAAAGAAAATCATACCAGTGGCTCTATCACCAGAAGAGTGGCAAGCCGTCAAGGACCGGGCACGTATCCAGGGAGTATCCGCTAGCTCCTTGCTCAAAGCAGGGGTCCGAATCGTGCTGAGTCAACCGATTAAAAAGCGCTTAATCTCCTAACCCTCTGCCTTTTTTCACGGCTCAATAAATCTCATGCCGCATCACACCCAAGCGTGTGAGGGAATTTTATGTCTTATTTTTCTACCTTCAATCCACGCATAGCTAAGGCTCTCAAACCGCCTTGATGACTGGTGTTAGTTTCAGGCCTGAAATTAAGTTCAGCAGCATAGCTTCAGCAATTTCCCAAACAGCAAAAAACCGTCGAGGTTTGGCAGCTAGACGGTTCTTCAGATATTGGACCTAATCAATTCAGTGAATTAACTATGACCTTTGTTTCTGCAAACGAAGACGTTTGCGAACACCTTCAAAAATCTATCGATGTCAAACACCAACAGCTTTTGATGACCAACAACGACAATGTTGTACCCATGATGTTCATTGACAATAATAACCCGCAAAGTCGGGGCAGTCGAGAAAAATTCGACATTTTGCAGCACCTTGACAAACTCACCCCAGATGGGGGCAGCGAAACCGCTACAGAGAAGACCTTTCTGTGTCCTGTTTGCGGTAGCAACAATTTCAAGGTCAACGTGAAAACGAAGAAATACAAAGCCTGGGGCTGTAGTTGTACCGATACTCCAGCCGGAAAGCGAAAGGTTAGAGATGCTATCAACCCACCCTGGCAGAAGCCAGCCCGTCCCCAGAATCGCCGAAACTTTACCTATACAGATACCTCAGGTGCTCAAAGTGTCCGGGTTAAGCGGGTAGACGACGGAAAGGGAAACCGAAAATTCTTTCAGGAACATCGGTGCAATACCACCTGGGCCAAGGGAGTACCGCAAGAAATTCGCTCTTGCCTGCGTCTTTACCGAATTGATGATCCAGTAAATCAGGCTGCCAAAGGCAAAGAAATTTTAGTGGTGGAGGGTGAAGGCGTTGTCGATACGTTACTTGCCCTTGGCATTCCTGCCACTACTTCCATCGGTGGGGCTGGGAAATGGAGAAAATACGGCCATGCCAACTATCTGAATGACCTCAAGAACTACAAGGTAGTGCTCTGCCCTGATCGAGATGTGCCCGGAGTCAAGCACTGCGAGGACATTGAGAAAGATCTGCTAGACCACGAAATTGCAGTCGTAGGGTGGCTCTACGCCGACCCCAGTTCATTTTCGTGGGGCTCTCAGTTACCAAAATCAGGGGGATTCGACCTAGGAGATTGGATAGCTGACGGAGCCACTCCAGAAGAAATATTTGTCGCCATCGAACCAAAACGTGTGTACCCAACTGGGGACATTAGGCCCGGTTCAGGTTTACCCTTCGACGAAATTAAACGTCGAATTGAGGTATGGCAAGAAACTGAAAACCCAGTTGAAAGGTGGCAAATTTGGCGAGACCTCAAGCGGGATAGTGGGGAGACTCACCGGGATCTCAATGCGCTGGTTCGGGCAATGGCCATAAAAGTGGGCGATGGCGGGGCTGTAATTTTGACAGCCAGAGAATTTGGAGAGCTGTTCCTCGGTACTGAAGAGTGGTTACTAGAAGACTTAATTCCGGCTTACAGGTCAATTGTGATTGCAGCCGATGCCAAGATGGGTAAATCACTGTTGATTTACGACCTGGTTTACATCATTGCGACTGGACAACATTGGGGTATATTCCGCTGTCCACGACCCCGCCGCGTGCTGATTGTCCAAACGGACGAAAGCCAAAGCGAATGTCAGGAACGTCTTACCATCCGGGGGATAACAGATTTAGACAATGTTTTCGTCCTGACCAAGTTCTCCCCTGAACTGATGCCCTGGCTGAAGCGTAAGGTTCTGGAGTGGGAGATAGAGGTAATTGTCTTTGATTCCCTGACCTCCATTCAGCGGCATAGCGGCTACAGCCCTAAAGACCCTGAATATGGCTACTGGCTCTATGACCTAAAAGACTTCGCGACTGACAACCGGATTACCCCCATTGTCGTCTGCCACACCAATAAGGCACACATCGACCTGGGACTGGACAAGGTAGCAGGCTCCTATTCCATTACAGCGGCAGTATCGGAGATTTTCATGCTGACCCGACCTGCTGAACCCAGCAACAACTGTGATCGGGTTTTGGTTCGGGTTGGAAGTCGCAGCGCTGAACAGAGAGCCTGGCTGATTCAGCTCAATGTCGAGGATAATTCCTGGATCTACCAGTTCCCCTGCACCCACGATGGACGACCTCTGGAGGACGACAATAGCTTTACTCCGGATGAAAAACAGAACTGCCGCGAGAACATTATCCAGTTTCTAGCCCACCACCAGGGCCGTTACTACGGGATCAGTGCGCTATCTAAAGCACTGAATCAAAGCCCCAATACCTTTAGGAAGCTTTGCCCTGAGTTGTTTCAGGAAGGATTGATTACGAGGAAAAAAATGGAAAGGCTGATACCTATAGCTCTAATTCGCCTAAAGCACAGCTTTCCCTGACTCTCCAAAAAAATTCTTCCTCAAAATCTTCCCTAAATGGATCAGTAACGCCTGAAATGCTTACTGCTAGGGGCTCTCAATCGGATCAATCAAGTGATCTCTATACCTCGAATGGATCAATTCCATCCGGATCGAAGGACACATCTGATCCACCCACCGGTAGGGACTTAAAAAAGTAGCCGGAGGAAAATTTGTGTAACGACGACAACTACTTCGTTGGATTCCCTTTTTACGGCGGACGCATCAACAAAAACAGTATCTAATCAACAGGCAATGATGGAGGATAACTCATGGCAAGGGATTGGAAAGCCGAGATCACAGCCTTAAAGCAGGAAGTTGAAAGGCTGAAGCAATACATGCGGGCATTGGGGATTCCGATATCTCCATGGGTTTCTCCCCAACAGGCGGCGCAGCTTATGAGTACCAGCCGCTCCAGAATTACCAATGAAATTGATAAGGCAGAATATGCCAGAATCCACGGGCTTGCCTATGACTTGAAGTGGGGAGTCCATTACCGCAAGAACGGAGCCAACTGGCAAATTAATCCCGTTGAGTTTGAGGCTGTGATATTTCTACCTCCCGAGTAGAGGCCTTATGTGGGCTCATAACCCTTGTTAGCTCTTCGCCAAATTTCTTCGTGCTGTAGTTGACTTATAGCGGCGTGGTAGGTCTTTGCATGAACCGCAACACTATGCCCCATCCAACGAGCCGCAATGCTATCTGGGATCCCCATCATTGCTGATCGAATGGCCCAAGCGTGCCGCAAGGCATAAGGTATGTGTGGGATGTTGTGGGGCCAATTAGCACTTACACGCTGGCCTAACTGCTGATTATCACGGCCCTCAAATTTTATATTGGGAAAGGTTACATCAGCTAGGTTGAATTGATGTCGCCATTTCTCCGGCAATGGCCAGACACTACGACGACCTGTTTTAGTTTCATCTCGGACTGAGATCTTCCCTGTGTCTGAGGCTAAATCCTTAGTGTTGATAATGTTAAATACCTCATGAGGTCTCAAGCCATAAACCGCCATCATTCCGTAAACCCACTTCCAGCCAGGGGAAGATATGCTGTCCCATATTTCCTCTATCTCCTTATCAAGGGGTAAGTCGTCAGAATTGACAGGCTCAGGCTCGTAGTGTCCTCTGATGGCATCGAAATTGACAGATACTCCAGCAAAGTCAGCTAACTGCGTAAAGACCATACAGTTATTCTTACGAGTCTAGGTGTTAGGGTCGCTTTTGTTCAAGATGTGCTCCCTAAGCATCTCCTCAGTTAAAGGTTTATTTGGAAGTGACTGAAGTGGCCAGTGGTAGTTGGCCCGATAAGACGACTTCAAGATAGAAGCCGCTTTAACAACCCCAAATTCCTTAGCCCACTCGGTAGCAGACTTTCCATCAGTAGCACTACTACCTCCCCTCTCCCAATAAGCCCAGTCGAACCGTTCAAAGTTCAGGTCAGACTCTAGGCGTTGGGCCTTTGCCAAAGCAACTTTGACTCCATCCGGGTTAGCAAAGACCCCTAAGGCAATAGTCTGTTGCTGATTACCTTTCCCTTTTCCTGGTTTCTTTGGCAACGACCCCCGTAAGCTCAGCTTTTGCCCTCGGCGGAGGATCCTTACCCGACTAAGTTGCTGGTTAGCCTTTTCAATAGCTTGATCTACCCGGTCCATGGCGAAAATTTTGATCTAGATCTGATCTAATTTTCCACGCAAAACCAGCATTTTGGCTATGTAGAACTGATTTTATTGCTCAAGAGGTGGGGATCTGTAAATCCCCAAAACCCCTGAAACGCTTGAACGGAGAGGGTGGGATTCGAACCCACGGACCTTTTGGGTCACTCGATTTCAAGTCGAGCGCATTCGACCACTCTGCCACCTCTCCACAATGAGGCACAACCAGCGCATTTCTGTTATACCCCCCATCCGGTATGAGCCATTGGGGATGACATCCGCGCCAATCTACCCACGCACGGATCGCTAATATATCACGAGACCTTTCGTAAATCAGCTTTTGCGAAGGCTTCTTCAATAGATTTTCCAGCCTCAAGGCACGCATGCAGGGTTCTGTAATTACGAAGGTGCACCCATTGATGGACGATGTTGCCCAGGCTCGCGCCGCCCGTGACGAAAGAGCCGCCCAACTCCAGGCTGAAGGGCTG
>CAZPYG010000275.1:0-5626 GCA_964590465.1 uncultured bacterium
CCCAACTCAGCGGCGGGATGCAGCAACGGGTCAACCTGGCTCGGGCCTTTGCCGTCAATCCCCGGCTGCTGCTGCTGGATGAGCCCTTCAGTTCTCTGGATATGGGCACCCGCCGCCAGCTGCAGCAGTTGGTGATGGCCTGGGTGCAGCAGCATCAAACCACGGCGGTGCTGGTCACTCACGATCTATCGGAAGCCGTTACCCTGGCCGATGAGCTGCTGGTGTTGTCGGCCCGTCCGGCCCGCCTCGTCTACCGCTGGCGCAATGAACGGCTTCCCCAGGCCCGCGATCCGGCCTACGTCTATCGCACCCTGTCGAATCTGCAAACCATCCCCGAAATTGCCGCCAGTTTTGGGTTAGAAAATCCCTTGCCAACATCCCAGGAGGTTCGCCCCCATGATCGTTAACCGCCGTCGCTTTTTGCATTACATGAGTGCCAGCACCGGCCTGGCCATTGCCGCCGGATGTGGCCAGCGGTCGGTCACTCCCGACCTATCGTCCCTGGGCATCGGGGGGTCGCCCATTCTGATCATGTTGCCCCTGGCCTACCTGATGGAAAATAGCCGCCTGCCGGAGGTGGTACCCGATATCCAGTTCGTTCCCATCCAGAATCACGAGCAAATGAAGGCACTGCTCACGTCGGAACAGGCTCAGCTTGCCCCCAACCCCACCCTGCTTTCTGCCGGGCTGTATCAGCAAGAGTTACCGATTAAGTTATTGAATGTCATGATCTGGGGCAATATCTTTGTCCTTTCCCCCGACCCCAGCATCGCCGCCTGGGAAGATCTGCGGGGTAAAACGGTGCTGATTCCCTTCAAGGGCAGTATGCCGGAGATGATCTTCCGCTTTCTGGCCTCCCAATCGGGGCTGCAGCCAGACCAGGATGTCACCATTCAGTCTACCCAGGACTTTCAATCCACGGCCCAACTGCTGATTTCCGGCCAGGGGGATGCCGGTGTTTTCGCCGAACCCCAGGCCAGTAGCGTGGTCGCCAAAGCCCGACAGCAGAATCTCGACATGGTCTACAACCTGGACTTTAAGGCCGCCTGGGGGCAGGTGACGGGGCAACCGCCACGCTTTCCTCAGGCGGGCATTTCTATCCTTAGCCGGTTACAGAATGACCACCCTGACGTGGTGGAGGTAATCCAGACGGAACTGCGCAACTCCCTCGACTGGATTGACCAGAACCCGACTGCCGCGGCTGAACTGGGGGCAAAATATATGGAAATTCCCCCGGCAGTGATTGAACAATCGTTGCAGAACAACCGGTTTGAATATGTCCCCGCCGTTGAGGCCCGACCCGAACTGGAGGTGTTTTATCAAGCCCTGATGCAGGTGAACCCCAAGCTGCTGGGGGGGCAACTCCCGAATGCAGAATTTTATGCGGGGGGATGACGGTACGGTGTCGTCATCGATCCTCCTTGGTTATCCCTTAAAGTAGTTCTGAACGAAGAAGGAGATTTCAACCCCATGACCATGCAATTCAAGGTTCCCTCCATCGTCTGCGACGGCTGTGCCGACACCATCACCAAGGCCATCACTGAGCTAGATTCCGGTGCCCAGGTCAACGTCAATGTTGAGACCAAGGAAGTGTCTGCCGAAACCAGCGCCTCTGAAAGTGCCGTGCGGGAAGCGATTACGGCAAAAGGCCATACGGTGGAGTAAGTTACAGAGGCTCATGCGATCGGTACAGCTCCTTTAGACTAATCGGTCATGCCCAACCAATTTCGTTCATCGGGTTATCACCCAATTCGAAAGCTCAAGGTGGGCCTAGCGGGTCTCTATGTTGCGGTAGTCACTGATTTCAGTGTTGCTTATAAGGTAATCCTGACGGTGCCCGTTTTGGGTGGTGCTTTCCTTTTTCGCCAATGGGTAGATGTCAGCTTGATACTACTTGCGATGGGGCTAATGCTTATTTCTGAATTGTTTAACAGCGCGATTGAAGTCCTGTGCGACTTTGTTGAGCCTCAACAGAATGATCGTATCCGAGTCATTAAAGATATCGCAGCAGCAGCGGCTGGCCTTAGTATTTTGGTCTGGGCAACAATTTTAATCATCGAAAGTGTCCGTCTCTTTCAATTGCGTTAACAGAAGACGGTTCGGGGGCCAGCCAACTAACACGTCACGGCGGCAGACGGACGAGATCTGCTAGTCAGTTTCCCAGAGGTTGCTTGCCGTCGCTGCGTTTTGCCGTTAGCGAACCTCACACAGTTTTGATGCAACCCAAGACCATGACCTGCATTATTCGACCCCTCAAATTAGAAGACGAGCCGTTTCTCTGGGAAATGTTGTATCAAGCCATCCACATACCCGAGGGGCAAACGCCTTTGCCACGAGAGATCGTCCAAATCCCAGAACTTGCTCGCTACGTGCAAGGCTGGGGGCGTGAGGGCGATTGCGGTTTTTTGGGTAGCGATACACTAACCAGCCAACCGATCGGTGCCGTATGGCTCCGCTTACCGATCGGAGAACACAAAGGCTACGGCTATGTAGACGACAATACCGCTGAACTCAGTATCGCAGTTTTCCCTGAATACCGTGGTCAAGGCGTAGGGACTCAATTGCTGACTCACTTGTTTGCATCCGACTGTGGGAAATTGCCTATTTCGTTGAGCGTGTCGGCAGATAACCCAGCCGTGCGGCTTTATCAGCGTTTTGGCTTTGAGATTGTTAGCAGAAGCAACGGGTCGTTCACGATGAAACGAATTTGCACTTATCTAAACCCCGGAGGACCTGGCTGAACCAAGAGAAAAAACACTATGGAAAATCAAAATCAGCCAAAAACCTGGTGGCGTTCCATGAGACAGCACTTCCCCTGGAAACAGTTCATCATTGGAGCGCTGATTCCAATCATAATATTCTATCTATTCCATCGTGTTGACAAGTCTTTGGCGGGTGCTTTTTTAGCTGCTGGGTGGAGCGTTGGAGTAGTAACGACAACCCGTTTATTGTTCAAGAAAACAAATCTCTTTGCTGCATTATCTATCCCTATAACCCTTATTGAAATTGCCAGTATAGTCATCACACTTAGCCCAGAACTTTATCTAGCTACAGCAGCGATCGAGCATATACTTTGGGGATTAGTTTGTCTTGGTTCAGTAGTTTTCTCTCGTCCCTTGATCCTCATCTTTGCTCAAGCAATGGGGGGAATCCAAAAATCACAGGAACTAGGGGAGTTTGGCAAATCTGATGAATTTCGGTCTGCCTGGATCATCCTCACCATCATCTGGGGCATTACGCATCTAATTGCGGCGCTTGTATTGATTTTATCCCAAATTTGGTTGCCACTCGAAATTTTCCTGATCATGCGTACAGCGTTTAGTACTCCTTTATTAGCAGCCCTAGTAGCCTTTAGTTTTTGGTTTCCAAGGTGGTATTGGAACCGAAAATAAGTTACACGGTTAAGCCTACTATTCCTAGCTCCCATGATTTACAAGACTTACCGGCCCTGTTCACCGCTGTCTCAGTTCATTGATTTCCTGTGGTATTGGGAAGAAGAGAATCCGACCGAGTCTCAGTCCTGCATATTGCCCATTGGTTCAGTAGAGCTGGTGGTTGACCTGAATGAAGACAACATTCCACTCTTCGATCTTCATCGTCAAACTCAGTGCGGCAGTACCAAAGGCGTTAGAATCTGCGGTGTCCATTCTCAGGGTTTTATCATTACCAGAAACCGAAACTGTTCCATCATGGGTGTGCATTTTAAGCCAGGGGGAAGTGCAGCTTTTCTAAAATTGCCGATGGGAGAGCTGTGCAACCAAATTCTTTCATTAGAAACCTTCTGGGAGGACGCTGAAGAACTTCGGGATTGTCTGCGATTCCGCGCCACGATGACTACACGATTCCAAGCCCTGGAGCAATTTCTCCTCCAATACATGCGGCCATGGGATTTCCATCCCGCTGTCGATTTTGCGCTACTTCAGTTTGAGCGATTCCCCCACACTCCTGTCAGCACAGTGACCGAACAAATCGGGTTGAGCCCCCGCTACTTTAACCAGCTCTTTCGAGATGAGGTAGGGCTCACCCCCAAACTGTTTTGCCGAGTTCGACGATTCCAACAAGTGCTCAGACTGGTGGCGGGGAAACAGCAGATCGATTGGCTGGATATTGCATTGACCTGTGGCTACTTTGATCAAGCACACCTGATCCATGACTTTCGACACTTTGCAGATTGCACACCAACCGAGTATGTGGCAAAGCGAGGTGTGCTGCCTTTTCACGTTGAGCTGTCGGACTGAGGTCAGTTTTTTACAATCCGGCAAGCCCTGTGCTGCGCCATAATCAACCATGTTCATGGCATTCTTTATCAACCTGGTGAAACATTCATGGACAGCGTTGCCATTGTCTATTTTTCTGCCACAGGGCACACCCATTTAATGGCTGAGGCCATCGCCGCTGGGGTTCATCGTCATGCAGATACTCGCGCTGATTTACTACGAATTGAAGGCACTCAGATCCAGGCGGGACGCTGGTTTGATGAAGGGTTTATAGAACGTCTGCAAACAGCGAAGGCCCTGATCTTCGGGTCGCCCACCTATATGGGCACTGTCGCCGCCCAGTTCAAAGCCTTTGCCGATTACAGCAGTGAAATTTGGCTGCAGCAAGCCTGGAAAGACAAGCTGGCGGGCGGGTTTACCCATGGTTCGGCCCTCAGCGGCGATAAACTCAGCACGCTGATATATTTCAGTATCCTCGCCGCTCAACATGGCATGGTTTGGGTCAACCCAGGGGATATCGACTGCACTGCGCGAGAATCCGATGACGAGGTTAACCGCATGGGGGCGTATCTGGGGGTAATGGGGCAGAGCCCGATGGCCTTTGACCGTGGCCCAGAACTCCATCCGGGCGATCGCCTCAGTTGCGAACGGTATGGCCTGCGGCTGGCCCAGTGGCTAGCAAGTGTTCATTAGCCTCAAATGCCATGCTCATCAAACACCAGATTTTAGAACAGATCGCCCAAGGCAACATCAGCCTGGTCTTTCGACGCTGGCAACGCCCTACGGTTCGGGCCGGTGGCCAACTGCGCACCGCTGTTGGGGTCTTGGCTATCGATGCGGTTGATCGGATCACTCTTTCCCAGGTAACTGAGGCCGACGCCCAGCAGGCTGGGTATGAATCGAAAAAGGCTTTGGTAGATGAGCTAGGACAAAGGGGTGAGGGGCAAATCTACCGGATTCAACTGCACTGGGCTGGCCCTGATCCACGGGCGGTGTTGCGGGAGCAAACGGACCTTTCATCTGCCGAGCTGGAACAAGTGCGTCAACAGTTGGCCCAGTGGGATGCCCGGAGTCAACATGGCCCCTGGACAATGATGATTTTGCGTTTGATTCAAGATCACCCGAAAACTCGAGCCGCCGACCTGGCCGACCTGATTTCCCTGGAGACAGCGGTCCTGAAAGCCAATGTGCGTAAGCTTAAAGAACTGGGTCTGACCGAGAGCATTGCCAAAGGCGGCTATCGGCTGTCGCCCAGAGGGCAAGCAGTGCTCAACCGTCTAAACGCTTGAGACTGGGGCTACCGCAGGCAGTCGTGCATGTAGGGAGCGGTCAGGACAACATTGCGCAGGCTGGGGGCTTTGAACCGGCCCATGTCCTTCGGGTCGTGGGTAATTTCGTAGACCCCAGTA
>CAZPYG010000276.1:0-3164 GCA_964590465.1 uncultured bacterium
AGATGGGCCTGACGGTGCGTCCCCTGGGAGCCGAAGAGCTGTGGCACTTGTTGTGGCAGCGGTTCAAGTTTTGCCGTCTGGTTCGCGTCCTCCGTATCTCAATCAGTAAAATAAAGGTACGCACGAAGGGTTCTCCAATGAGTAACATCAGCATTTCGCTACCAGACGATTTGAAAGCTTATGTTGATGAGCAAATCGCCAAAGCGGGTTACGCTTCTGTGAGTGAGTATTTTTTGGCGTTAGTGCAGCGGGAGCAGCAGCGGAACCGGGCAAAAGAAACCCTGGATGATTTGCTGACGGAAGGTTTAGATAGCCTGGATCGCCAGGAAGGTATTGAAGCAACCGATGAATGGTGGGAGCAGGAACGACAAAATCTCATTCAGCAGCACCAGGGGCAATAACCGAGTGCTTTATGGCGCTCAGGATATTCAGAATTTGCTAGACCGGGAGTCCTGAAAGCTGGATGAGGTGGTCTATCAGTCCGTGGACTGCTTTCGCCGTCCACGGCTGGAGCGAGGGCAGGATTATGTCTGAGAAGGTGTGGTTAAGGAGACGGGGTTATTGACACTGGGCATAGTCGAGGTCTTCTGCGAGATCGGTTTCGGAGTAGTGGCGGGGAATGTTGCGCTCGCCTAGAAGCTGGCTGAATTGCCAGTGGTCTAGATTGGCCAGCTCGCGGGCTTTACCGAAGGACAGGAGGTCTTGGGCATAGAGGACAAGGGCCAGTTCTTTGAGGAGTTCGGCTTCGATGCGGCCTTCAGGCAGGCGAATGGATTGAATGATGGATTCGGGGATAGAGAGTTGCATGGGTTGGGATTTGGCGGGAAGTGCTGTGTTTCAAGCATAGCTAAGGGCTGATCTGAAGCATGACAGTACTCACAAAGACAGTTGGCTCGTTGCCGAACCTGTTGCTGAATTTCCGGGGGGAGCTTACTCCGCGCCATTGCTAACGGCAGTGTTTGGCTGGTTAAGGTAGAGGTTGCGAATCGTGCGATTTACGAAGCTTAGATAGTCGTCGATCTCTTCGTAGCGATCCAGTTCGGAGTTTTCTTCTGGGCTAAGGTGGTTGTCTGCTTGCTTATCGAGTAAGGCTTCTATGCGCTGCTGAACGAGTTGAGAGGCCCGAAAGATAGGAATGCCGTCTTCCATCACAATGTTGACGGCCCCCTCGACGGGGAGAGAGGCCGGAAGGGATTGAAGCTGTGGGGGAAGGAGGAGGCTCATAGGGTTTATGCTAGCAGTTCTCTGCTGGGGTTATAACCCAGGTAGGAGCAGAGGTATTATTGGGTCAAGTAAGCAAGGTAAAGCAAGAATTGTCCGAAGGTTTGCCATGCAAATTTATGGGCTATGTTTGGAGGCAATTCGCCTTGAATGATGGAAGGCAGATTTGTGGATTGTATTGGCTCCAGGTAAGAGTTGCGGTCAGGGAGTAATGGGTGAAAAGCCTTGATGGAGTGGTAGGCACTGCCCACCTACTAGGCAAAAAGGCTCAGTGTTTTTATGTTTCCGACATCTTCAATCTGATCAAGGCATCGGATAATCTTGTTTCTTACCGTAATGCGGCAAGTATAATACAAAGGAACTAGTTAGAGGATACGAGTGTTACATCGGCAGAAGGCGTTACTTTCAATTCTTCAGCAGGTGGGAGGGCAAGCAACCACCCTGCAATTGATGAAGTGGGCATTTCTGCTGGGTCAGGAGACACAATCTCATGGCGGTAAGACTTTTTACCAGTTCATCCCTTATCGTTATGGACCTTACTCGTTTACCCTGAACCGCGAAACGGATACGTTGGTTCGCAATGGCTTTATAGAGAAGGCCACCAATAAGACTTGGCAGTTAACCTCTCTGGGAAGGGAGCAGGAAGTCAAGCTACCCAGGGCGATCGCTCAAGATATTAAGGCTGTTACTCAGCAGTACGGCAATTTTTCTGGCTCAGCCCTTATCAATACGGTCTATGCCAACTATCCCTGGTTTACGGTTAACAGTGACTTACCGGGACAACGCCGAGAACAGCGTCCTGTGGCTGATCAGGCAATTTATACCGCTGGCTATGAAGGCAAAACCGTTGATGAGTTTTTGAATCTGCTGATGCGATCGGGCATTCGCAGGTTGATTGATGTGCGCTACAACCCGATTTCCCGTCGCTATGGTTTTCACAAGAGCACTTTGAAGCGGTTATGCAATGCCCTCGATATTGATTACCAGCATTTGCCAGGGTTAGGAATTCCAGGTTCAGCGAGAGCCGATTTATCCTCAACGGATAGCTATGTGGCTCTGTTTAAGGAATATCGGTGTGGGTTGTCGGATCGCTGGGAGGACTTGCAAACGGCGATGTCGTTACTGAAGTCTGAACCGAGTGTTTTGATGTGTATGGAAGCGAATCCGGAATGCTGCCACCGGGCTGTGCTGGCTCAGCATTTGGTGGGCATGATGGAGTTGCCGATTAAGCATCTCGGCAGCTAAAACTTTGATGGATTAGATAGATTTAGCTGATCCTCTTGCCAGGTTGCAGGATTGTTTTGAATGTATTGCCGAATGTATTGGAGAGAATCGTCATTACAGATGATGTGTTCGTAATAATTGCGTTGCCAGACTGAGGTTTTTGCTGCATTGCGTAGGGCATTGATGCGTTTGGTGGTAGCAGATTTGTACCCAGCAATAAAGGAGGACAAAGAGCGCTTCTTCATAGGCGGAACCATACGATGGGAATGATTCTCTCGGATGGGCAAACAACCGTTTGCCCCTACGGGATTTGTCGGTTCAATCAAGATGATTCCGTGTAGATGATTCGGCATGATCACCCACTGGTCGAAATCAATTTCCTTTCGAATCATTCTGGACTGTAACCATTCTTCTGCCACAATCTGGCCAATTTCGTTTAATTGCATTGCACCATCTACAATCTGCCCAAACAGGCATTGACGTTGGAAGGTACAGATCGTGACAAAATAGGCCCCGGCGGATGAATAATCGTAATCCTTGAGGCGAATGGAACGACGATGGTGTTTGTCAGGATCGTATTTCATGGGATGGCCTGAACGCCGATGCATTAAGAATGCCCATAATCCCCACCAATGGAAATTTCTGTCCTGCCATGATGTCGTAGGGGCGAACGCCGTTCGCCCTATCCCGAAAATGTTGAATGATGGCCGTTTGGGGAA
>CAZPYG010000276.1:3264-5621 GCA_964590465.1 uncultured bacterium
CCGTTTGGGGAACGGGGGTGCATAAACCGGTCCGGTGAAACCTGGCCTGGTAGGGGCGAACGGTGTTCGCCCTATCGCGACGTATATTAAATGATGGCCGTTTGGGGAACGGGAATGCGTAAACCTGTCTGATGAAATCTTGCCTGGTTAGGGCAAACGCCGTTTGCCCCTACGGGGGATTGGTCAATGTGACGTGTTAATGTGCCGTTAGGGCGAAGGCTTCGCCCCTACACCGACCTCGGTGCCCCACCGACCCCAATGCCAGGTAACCACCATCTGAAAGCCTTATTCTTTCGTTGCCTGAAACGTGGAAATAAAATTTTAGGAACGCCTAGATTGCCCATGGATTACACTTTACAAGTCTCGACATGAGAGAAGAGAACCGCCAGAAGTTGGGGGGTGCCAGCCAGGCCCCAAAAGGAGGCTCTCCAAGGGAGGTGCCCGGAGGGGGCTTCCCGGATTGTTGCTTCTGAATAGGATAACCACTCGCCATTCACGCGCCACCTAACTATTTCTGCAAAGCAGTACCAGGCGGTTTCATCATACTCGCCATCGGGTGTGCCGCCGCAGTCTTCTACGTAAATCTTTTTTTGTACGCTAAAACCAAACTTACCATCGCTGGCTTCTACCCAGAGTTGGTCAATTTTTTCTAAGGCATCGCAAGGAAAGTTCTGGATACTTTCGCCTAACCAACCTTCCTCTTCTCTGTTGGCAATTTTCAGCATCACGTTCAGGGTTGCCTGATCGGCTTCTTTCCACTGGCCTGCCGTCAACAGTTCTTCTAATCGTGAATAGTCCACTTGCGAGGCCTGATTATTGTCAGCATCGGGATTCGTATTGTTGTCGGCATCCGGGTTGGTATTGTTGTCAGCGTCTGGATCGGTATTTGTAGGGGGCGACGGAGCCTCATTGAAAATCTGACTGATGCCAAAGGCGGCAATTAAACCGACACTGCCCAACCCAGCCCATTTCAAAAACTGCTGCCTGGAAATGGTAGTCTCTCCAGCAGGTGAGACAGGCTGAGAGCGCTTCCGTTCAGCTTCGGCTTGCTGTCGGTGTCTGGCCTCAGCTTCTCGTCGTTTTATTTCACCGGCTTCTTGCTCCTGTTGTTGATGTCTAGCTGCTAGTTCTGCTTGACGCTTCCGTTCTGCCTCGATTTTGGCCTGTCGCTGGCGTTCTAGTTTTTCTTGCTGTCGCTGTAGTTCTAAGGCGGCTTGCCGCTGCTGTTCGGCCTGGTGACGAGCCTGCTCTTGCTGCCGCTGCAACTGCTGAATACGATCTAAAAGTCCTTTTGCAACGTCAGTAAAGGCATCGTCCGGGTCGTCCCACCGGCGGATGGGTCTGGCGTCTTTGGGTAACGCCTGTAGATCACTGAGGTGAAAACCGCCAATCGAGACTTGATCCCACAGACACGATCTCAAGATCACTGGGATGACAGAAGCTGCACGGAGTTTGTGGCGTTCAATGGCTTTCGTTAACTCAATCTCGTAGCAGTAGTCAGAATTGAGAAAGTCTTTGCTGATCAGCAACAGAATGATTTGAGCCAGTTCCAAATTTTGCTTAATTTGTGGTGCCCACTCTTCCCCCGGAAGAATTTGGCCATCGTACCAACTGCTAATCAATCCATCCCGCTGGAGGGGGTATAGATGGCTCACCAGTTCCTGCATGTAGGTTTCATCTTTTCTGGAGTAGGAGATAAAGATGGAAACCGGATTGCCTGACATCTCAAAAAGCCTGTCCCTCTTGATTACATCAATAATAACCGTGAGAGCAGATAGGGGATAGTCCTGTTGCAGCTAGCCGAAGCCCGCTGCCAAGAGTTCCAGCCATAATAGAACCATCCCAACAGCGACGAGGAGGTTTGCCCATGACAGAAATCATCATTCTTCCTGGTAAATCCGAATCTTTCCCCTCTGAACTGTCCACAGTTTGCCAGTGATATCTTCATGCTTGAGCCCTCCTGCTCATGTACCTTTAGCCTCACGCACTGGCCTCCAGGGAGATATCAACATATCGCTCCCGACTCATTTCAGCCCCATAAGCCAAGCAAGCGTAAATGTCGGCCTCTTCCAAACTTGGGTAATCTTCCAGTACCTCAGCAATGGTCATGCCGCTTGCCAGGAAATCCAGAATCAGCGATACCCAAATCCGATGGCCCCGAATACAGGGCTTACCAAAACAGATGTTGGGATTAATAGATATCCGGGATAAAAGTTCTTCGCGAGTCATGGAGAACCCTCTAACACTGAATACCATTGTCGCATTTGAAAAGAGCCCAGGGGTCTCGAAGAACCCTGGACTCTGACTTGCCGCTAACTCAACTGCCGATACCGCAGCAGGTAGCTAAACACCTCCCC
>CAZPYG010000277.1:0-5578 GCA_964590465.1 uncultured bacterium
TCCAGAGGAGCAACGAAGCGAAGCGGAGTCGAAACATCTTAAGTGATTACTGGATCATTACTTTCTGGGAGTACTCTAAGACAATTTTTCTTTCGGCGAGTCCCATGATGAGACTAATTCATAGAAATATCAGACTCTCTATTGGCTAACCTGGTCTCATGAAGAGATTGACTCCAGGGTGCAGACATCCTGGAGTCAGAGGGGTGAATGTCAATCCAAAATTCTAAAAGCCTTTTATGATTGCTCTACTGGCACCAATATGGCTTCACTGGATGCTCAGGAAATGAGATGGTTGGGTAAGGTGCGTTCGACCAATGCGCGATCGCGGATCACCCTCTCGGGCACCCCACGAAAAGAAAAAGAGACTGGAACGGCATAAAAAACGGCGGAAAATTCAGTCCAATTTCAGTCCAGGTCAAAATCCTATTCGCCAAAATCCCTATTATTCAATAGTTTTGGAGGTTTGAATATTTGCGGATTCCGCAACTACTCAAGCGTCACACCCGTCCGTCACAAGCCTTGACCTCGAAGGAGGGTATAGCTGTGAACTCCTTCGTTGGGATATAAAGGCAAAGAGCATCCTGCATTTCATTCCCGTATTCGCGCAGCGAAGCCAGTGGGATCAAAAATCAAGTGCATCTTAAAAAGGGCAGCAATTCTCATTTTGAGTTCCTATCGTTCGGCCTGAGCGGTAGTGCAACCCCTTAAAAGCCATATTGAGAATTGCTGTAAAAAGGGAAAGAAAGCGGCCTGGGGGTGAAGAATTGTCTTGAAATGAGACTCGCGACTCTATCTTCTGGTCTTACTATGAAGCTTTCGAGTCTCAAGGAATGGGCTCAGTATGCCCCCCCCTGGAGAGGGGAATG
The DNA here is from genome assembly GCA_964590465.1 of uncultured bacterium. Taxonomy (GTDB): domain Bacteria; phylum Cyanobacteriota; class Cyanobacteriia; order Phormidesmidales; family Phormidesmidaceae; genus CAZPYG01. The sequence goes on from CAZPYG010000277.1 coordinate 867, forward strand.
TTAAAGTCTACAAGGTAAAGTCAGGGGTCTCACCAAACTTTTTGGTACTGCATTTTTCGCAAACGTAGCCCTCTGAACCATAAGAATAGCCATCGTACCCAAGGCGAATATTGCGACTGCATTCTGCACAACGGGTCGGTTTGTACTTTGGTGGATTTTTAAGCTTTTCGAAGTTGTATTCGTTGGTGCCGGTGTCAACGTACATTTCAGTTTCGAAGCTATCGCAGCATGCTTCGCAGTCTTGCCAGCGGCCATCATGGCCTTTTTGAGAGATATCTATTCTGCCATCCCAGCTTGGGGGTGGCTATGCCAATTATGGGCTGGTGGGCCACAGTTTTTTGAATAGCTTTTGCTGGGTTTCTAGAAAGGTCAGTAACTCCTCAGATTCAACGGTCTGGTCGGGGAAAAGGGTAACTAACTCAAAATACTGCCGGGTTACTAAAGGCATTGGCCTTTTAGGATTCTCAGGGTCTTTAACCAGACGCACCTTTGGATACATGCGGTGCCACAGCCGCCCAATTTGACCCATGCGACCGGTGACGGAAGATCGGTAAATGGAACCTTCGGGAATGCCGACGGAGGGGATGGCTTCACGGTAAGGGCCATGGAGCCATTTCACCGCTTCTGAATCGTCGATGCCGTCGGTTTCTCGTCCCCACACCTGCACGTTTTGGGGATGCCAGGCTTCGCGCCAGTGGGCGTAGTTTTTAGGGCGAGGGGTAATGTTTCTCAGCTGCATCCAGTCGCGGGCGGCCTGACGGACCTCTTCGATGAAATCGCCCACTTTGTCGAGTTTGCGGACTCGCACGTCGCGCACCTGGGAGCGTTTGCCTGACCATTCCCAGTGGCAGCCGATGAGGGGTTTATATCCCTGGTCATAGTATTCGGGATACACCAGGCGATGATCGGCCCGACGCCAGGCTTTGCCAAAGCCGCCGAGCACCATGGCAAAGCGGGTCAATGCTTCGATCAGTTTGGTTAGGGCCTGCTTTTCTGCGTCCGGCAAATCTCTGGTCAGCATCCAGAGCAGGTCGCCTTCGACGGTGTAGGTGGGTTGGGCGTAGGAGCCCTGGCCAAATTCTTCTAGCTCCAGGCGAGTGTCCCGAAAGGCCATGCTGATTAGACCGACAGTGGCACCACCCATAATGCCGCCGAATAGCTCTCGGATAATGCCCTCGGCGGTATCGCCATCGGTGAGGCCACCGAAGATACGCAGGGCATGGCCACGAATAGCGGCGCGGAAGATGTTGGGGCGGAATTCTCCGGTACCATCGATCAACTTGGCCGCCTGGCCCTGGCCTTTGAGGCGAGACCGGTAGAGGATTTCGCCAGTATGTTTTTCGGGTTGACCATAGCCAGCACTGACCCGACAGCCAATACCCATGGAAAGGGCGGTTTCCCAGATGGTCCAGATTTGCTCCCACTCGGCTTCATCCAGGGTTTCAGTGCTGGAAATACCAAACTTGAGTTCGGGTTTGTAAAGGGAAATTTGAATGAAGGCGCTGCTGGATCTCTCGTCGGTTTTGACCTGTTGTTTTTGCTGGGGATGGACGATATCCACCAGGTTCTCGATCCAGCGGGTATCGGTAGGGTAGCCGCCATGGAACCGCAGGATGCCGGGGTCTTGTTTAGATTCAATACCGCAGTAGCGATCGCAAGTGCGTGAAGAGATTTCCCCGGCTTTCTCCATCCGCTGGGCGGCCTGGCGGAACAGCCCCTTCATGCTGCTGCCGGGGTAGAAGGGCCAGCCTCTGGCTCCAATTACGGGACGAATGACACCATCATCCTGGCCGCTGTTGGTGATGAAGCGCCAGCTCAGTTCATAGGTGCGGGTTTGTACGCCACCCCCAAACTCGGGCGCATCGGGGTAGGCTTTGTCAATCCACTCATCGGCCCAGCGTTCGGCATCTTGCTCAGGGGCTTTTGGCACCAAGCGTTGCACCTGGCAACGGCCACCCACCTGAGCCCGAAACATGAGGGGAACTTTACTGGCGACATCGAAGGATTTAGGCATGGGAATAGCTGGGGTTTGGGATGGATCGGAATCTGCTTTGGATTGGGGTTTGCCCTCTCCCTAAATTCCTCTCCCAAGGTTGGGCTAATAGATACACATAAGTCTCGAAAGGCTTGAACTTTCGTGTTTTCCCTCTTCCCCCTCTACCATTTTTGGAGAGGGGGATTGAGGGGGTGAGGGCGAGATGTGTGTACTTAGTAGCCAAGGTTGGGAGAGTGACTTTGACGGTTATTCCCCTTCCGCCCATTTTGGGAGGAAGGGGCTAGGGGATGGAGGGAAAAGCTGGGCATAGAAGCTTCTGACTTTACTTAAAACCTAAAGAATTAACCAATCAAATAACTGGTTAGCGGTAAGGGATAAATTTAGTTCATCAATAACAGGAAGCGTAGAATCTCCCTCTAACACCTCTACTCGTTGATCAGGCCAGACAATCAGCACAGTGGCCTCGTCAGGATCGATTAACCAACCCAATTCAGTGCCGTTTTGTACGCAATGCAGCAGGTTAATTAAGACTCGGGTCTGGCTCTGTTCTGGAGACAGAATTTCAATTGACCAATCAGGATGAATGGTAAAGCGGTTTTCAATGCGCCCTGAAGGTTTTCGCAGAATGCGGTCCCAACGGAATACGGCTATATCAGGTACGACGGATTGCCCAGAGAAAGTACAGCGTAGCTCTGGGAAGGCATAGGCTATTTTGGCGGCTTCACCGACCTGGTTAATGGCTTCGCAGAGCTTTCCCTGAAGTCGGCTGTGTTCTCCCTGGGGCATGGGTTTTTGAATGACCTGTCCGTTGATGAACTCTGAGGCGGGTTTGGTTTCAGGGAGTTTGAGGAACTCCTTCAGGGTGAGGGTTTGGGTTGCGGTACTCATGGAAGCTTTCCTGCTGTGGCAATATCTTTAGCTTACGCAGACATTAAACAAAGTAATGGACACTGCTAGGTTTTGTACCGCTGGGTCCACCACACCAGGCAGTCGCAGAGCTGAGTGAGTACAGCCAGGGCAACTCGCTGATCTTCGGGGGAAAGTTGCCAAAGGTCTTCAGACATATCCCGAATGGACCGGGTATTGTCAGCATCCACAGACCGATTGGGGAGGGTGACTTTTGCCTCACCCAGGACATCCACCAGGGCATCCCAGGTATCTTTCCAGAAGTCTGACTTAGTTTGCTCCCGCCCCTGTAGGCGCAAATGCTCTCCCCAAAAGCGTTCCAACCCGTAGGCTGTGGCCATCCGCATTTTGTAAGACTGATTTAGAGATTGGGGGTCTCGCTGTTTAGCATCCAGAACGAGACGTTGAGCGATTTGATCAAGGCCATAAGACTGCCAACCCATTACCGATACTCTCCAAATAATGTGACATTGCACCGGCCAAAGCCGATGGATTCTAAACCGCCAAAGTACAGTTCTTGAGATTTATCGTCCCCAAACGGCTTCCACCCAGTTTCTTTAAGGGCAATGGGGAAAACCATGATGCTGCTCTCGGGCAGGGCTTCAACGTTAAAAAATGCACCACCTGCAACCTTTTTCTGGTCATCTTCCAGGCGTACCCGGCTCTGGCGGTAAAGGGCCATGTCGTGAATCATGCCAATGTCACGGTCATCCACCACGACCAAACTATCTTTGCGAATGCCAACTCCCTCAGGTACCCAGGAAGTCAGGTCTTGCTCATGCTCAATCTTGAGAAACCCCAGGTTGAAGAACAGCATTTTGCCGTCTGTTTCAGTCTGTCTACCCTGCAGGGTAGAGGGAGCTGTGTAGGGTGCAGGGACATTTTCCTTGATATCCGCAATTTTTTGGTACCGCCGCAATAGCCATGGGCAACTCACCCAGACAATTGGTTGCCCTGGGCAAAAGACCGGCAGCCAAACCAGGGAGGCATACTCAAACTTCACCAGGGCTTCTGTAGTGCCGCCATCTTCGACGCCAGCCACCGCTTCATGGCCATACCAGCGGTGTTCCTGGCCTGCTTCGCTGGTACGCATATCGGCCCGAAACCGTCCTCGGATGGAGCTGCCGGGGATAATCCCGGTTTGAGTGAACTGGTCCCGAAAAACCAGGTTCAGGTTGCCGGTTTCTTCTCCGGCGCTGGCTCCCACATGGAGCGGGGCAAGGGTTTCGATAACACCGTGGGCTTTTTTGTACATAGCACAATCGAAAAACAAAGGATGAAGAACTGTAGGATGGAATGTTACTGAAACAAGTTGAAATTGATCCTTGCAAATAGCCGAAAGCCTTGATCTGCCGTAGGGTGGGCACTGCCCACCAGGCTTAATTCAGTGGCATTCACTGCAGGGTGGGTTAGGTTTACCAGTTCAGGCAAAATACCCACCAGTTTGGGCCTTAGCCGTAACCCACCAGTCAAGGATCATTCATCAAGAAGCCTCCCTGATTACAGATACCTGGGCCATCTCCTCTGGCAACGGCAGGGCCAACCCACAACCCCAGCGGTTCATGTGGGGGCCTTCCTTGGGGAACCACTCATCCGGCCAGTCAGGCCAGGGCATGGTCAGCGGTTCTTGCAGCACGTAGACCGTCCCCGCCGGTACGGCATAGCGTCCCCGCGAGAGGCGTTTGGTTGTGCCACGGCCCCCCAAGCGATAGCGAAAGGGAACTGGCCGGTCGGTGAGCAGAGTTTCTACCTTGTTTTGCCAGGGCTCAGGACACCGGTAAGACAGGCGGTTAGACCCCCAAACGGCAGG
>CAZPYG010000278.1:0-5550 GCA_964590465.1 uncultured bacterium
TACGCAGATAGGAACTGATCGCCTGACGCTGATCGGGGGTAAGCACCTCCCGCACGGCCAAGGTGCGCTCAAAGACCAAGTCTTCGACGGCCCGTTCGGCATCTAGCATGGTCTCGTGAGCGGCGATCAGATCTGCCGCTGGAGTATTGGGCTGCAATAGGTCTAGCAGGTCTGCCGTCGCCTCTTCGTAGGTGACAATGGCCGCTTCAACTTGAGGCTGGTATTCCTCGAAAATTAGCTCGATCTGGGCCGACTGAGCGCTGGTCAAATCGTCAATCACCAATTCGTCAGTGCTGTCGGACTGATCGGTGGCAATGGCAGTCTCAGCAGTCAGTTCGGTTGCCGACTGGGCGACTAGCTGGGGTGCTGAGGCGATGGCCTGAAGTGGTAAAAATGACGAGCCTGACGTTTGCCAGACCACGCACACCGAGGCCACTAGCCAAGGCAAAATCTTGATCGAATACAGCGATATTTTTTTCATGACTAGTCGTCCTCGGTGGATTGGAAGTCTTGACATTCGTAAATTGAGCAACACGATTTCTCTCGACAATGGCTCTTCGTTTTGGCGGAACACTCAGCAATAAAACTTTATAAGACCTTAGTGGCAGACCCCTATTTTCGTCAGGTTCAAAGGTCCTAATTAAGGGGCCATATACCTGCCAGTGGTCCTAGTACCCTCCTATAAAAATAGGCCCCTTAATGCGTTGATTTCGTTGGGATAGGACGATGTGTAGAGCGTGCTTGATGTCTAATCTTAGGCATTAAGTTCTGCAACCATTCAAAATATGCAATTCAACCTGCGTTCAACAGTTGCTGTATCTGTTTGTGGATTGCTTCTGGTTTTAGCTGCACCGTCTAGGGCACTGGCAAGAGCAGTGACCAAACAAGTCGCAGCAACGGAGGTGTTAACCGTTGGAGCACTTTCTGATGCGGCTCCTGATTCCTACGCTGATGCCGATAGTCATTTAGTTAGCCTGGATTTGATTGAGGCTCAGATTGAAGAGAACCGCAGTGCTCAGTTTGCTTGGGAGCGCGATCTCGATAGTGCAGACGTGATGGAACGGGTGCCACCGGCGGCAGATTTGGTGTCGTTCACCGCTAATGAAGGACCGATTGGTTCCAACTCCTCAATAAAGCTATCTATGCTAAATACCAATTTCACAGATACATTATTCATCAACCTTGGCACCCTTGCCGTCGGGCTGATTCTCTCTGCGGTAGTCGTGGCCATTAAGCTGCCGAAGATTTTGAAAGCCATGGGCTTACATCCCGACTATGACGCGGGACAAAAATACGACTTACAGGGCAAAAAAGCGCTGGTGGTCACGACCAGCCATGGTGTACTCAGTAAACCTGGTGAAACAACGGGTAAACCCACCGGGGCCTTCGGCTCCGAAATGACCGTGCCCTATTATGAATTTCTCGATGCAGGCATGCAGGTGGACGTGGCCAGCATCAAAGGCGGCGAAGTTCCCATCGATCCCCAATCGTTTTACTACTTCCTAATTACCCACGAAGACAAACGCTTCTTAAAGGATCCGGCCTTTCAGGACAAGATTAAAAACTCGCCCAGCATCGACGACGTTGACTTCACCGACTATGACCTGATTTTCTTCGTGGGAGGCTGGGGGCCATCCTACGATTTTGCCCAGTCAAAACGGCTGGCGGAAAGGGTGAGCGCGGCCTACTACGCTGGAACTCCGATTATGGGCTCGGTCTGCCATGGCGCTCTGGCCTTTGTCAGCGCGAAGGATGCCGCAGGCAAGCCGCTGGTGGCGGGACGCAAGATGACGGGCGTGACCCAGGGACAGCTCGATTTCTTTGGCATAAAATTCACGCCCAAGCACCCAGAAGAGGAACTCAAAAAGGCCGGGGCAGACTATCGCGCCAATCACCATCCGGTGGCCGACATTTTTGCCACCGTGACGGTCGTAGATCATGAACAGCGCTTTGTCACCGGGCAGAACCAGAATTCCGGCCATGAAACGGCCCAAAAGATGATGGAATTGCTTTCCCAAAGGAGCGCCAAATGATGCTCAGTACCCGAAGATTATGGCTGGCGCTGACTTTTTCTGTTGCCTTGGTGCTGAGTGCAGCACTGACACAGCCAACATTAGGCAGCACACTGCTCACCAGTCAGGGCACCCTTCAGTCAGCATCCGGTGCTGACACCCCTGGAGTAAAGCACGGTAGCCCGCAAAACCAGCCTGCTTTTCGAGTCGCCGAGGCCACACAGAACCCAGAGACGGTGGCGATAGAAACTGAGGCGCAGCAGCCTCCCAACTTTGTCGTTATTCTCGTCGATGATTCAGGATTGATGGATTTTGGCGCGTTTGGCGGTGAAGCCCGCACGCCGAACCTGGATCAGCTGGCCCAAAATGGCGTGTGGTTCAATAATTTTCACACTTCCCCGGTCTGTGCGCCCTCGCGGGCGATGCTGGTCACCGGCAGCGACAGTCACTTGACCGGCGTGGCCAACTTGCCGGAAATGCTGCCGGAGGGCTATTCAGATCAGCCAGGCTATGCCGGTGAGCTGAGTGAGAACGTCAACACCGTGGCTACCCGGCTGAAAGCCGCAGGCTACGAGACCTACGCCACGGGCAAGTGGCATCTAGGCTACAGCGAGACGAGTTTGCCGAACGCCAAGGGCTTTGATCACTCGTTCATTCTCGGGGGGTCTGGGGCCAATAACTACGACACCCGGGGCTACGTACCGATGAAGCCCGAAGCCCAATGGTACCGCGACGGCAAAGAAGCGGATCTGCCAGAGGATTTTTACTCGTCTAAGGACTATATCGAAAGTGCGATCGCCTTTCATGAAACCGAGAGCGATCCCGACGCTCCATTTTTCAGCTACATTGCCTTTCAAGCCATCCACGCACCGATTCAGGCCCCCGAACGCTTTGTAGAGCCCTATCGAGACGTTTACACAGCGGGCTGGGACGTCTTGAGACAGCAACGCTATGAAAAGGCGAAAGCGCTCGGCATCATCCCGGCGGGTGCGGCCATGAACGAAATCTTCCCGCAGTTCAGAAAATGGGAGGAGATCAGTCCTGAGCTTCAGGCCGAATACGTCACCGATATGGCCGTGACGGCGGGCATGCTGGAGGCCATGGATTTTTACATCGGCGAGTATGTTCAATACCTCAAAGACAGCGGACGCTTTGACAACACCGTCTTTTTCATTACGTCTGACAATGGTCCCGACGGGGGCAACTACCGAGTAAAAATAGCCCAGGCCTGGCAAAAGGTGATGGGTTACCACAAAGACCCCAACCGCGTCGGCGATGCCGGCTACTTTGGGGACATTGGCCCTGAGTTCGCTGCGGCGCTGTCTTCGCCTTTTTCATTTTTCAAGTACTACACCGGCGAAGGGGGCGTGCGCACTCCCTTGCTTGTCTCTGGACCTAACATCCCTCAGGGGCGGACCAGCAATGCTTTTTCCTTTATCACGGACGTGGTGCCCACCATGCTGGACCTGGCGGGACTGCCGACCCCCAGCAGCGATGAGGCGGTACCCATCACCGGCAAGAGTCTGCTGGCGCATATCCAAAATCCGGCGGTGCCGGTCTACGCTGCAGATGAAGGGGTGGGCTTGGAAGCTGCTAATTCTGCGGCTTATTTTCTCGGCGATTACAAAATCGTGAAGAACAACATTCCCCTCGGCGACAACACCTGGCACCTTTACCATCTGAAAACCGATCCGGGTGAGACTAAAGACCTGGCGGAACAAGAACCGGAACGGTTTCAGGCCATGATGGCCGCCTACGCCGCTTACGCCCAAGATGTCGGCGTGATTGAGATGCCGGAGGGCTACTCAGCCGAGGACGAAGTGTTACGTAAGTCAGTGGCATATATTCTCAAACACTACGGACCCTTTGCGCTGATTCCGGTGGTCTTACTGCTGCTCCTGGGGGTGCTCTGGCGTCAGCGCCGTCAGGCGAAAGCGTGAGAGAAGTCAAAGCCACGTAACGCTGATCTGGGTCTCATATTTCATGAAGGATAAGTCAATACGATGAAGAAAGCTCTGGGATTTCTCGCTGGCTTGATGGCCATAATCATCGTTCTCGCAATTGGGGCCTGGAATTCGGAGGCCGCGCAGGACTGGATGCTGGAAAAAGTTGTGGTCGCCGGGATGGCCCGTCCTTCTGCCATGTCTAGCTACGATGGACTTAAAGTCTTTCTGTGTGGCACGTCCTCCCCAATGCCTGCCCGGGGGCGGGCTCAAGCCTGTGTTGCGGTTCTCGCTGGGGAATCCCTGTACTTGGTGGATGCGGGTGCTGGCTCTGCTCAGGTCGCCACCCTTGGCCGCTTGCCGCTAGAACGTCTGGAAGCAGTCTTCCTGACCCACTATCATTCCGACCATATCGCCGCGCTGCCTGAATTCAACCTGAATTCCTGGGTAGCTGGGAGGCCCAAGCCGATGACCGTATATGGTCCTGATGGTGTCTCGGAAGTTGTCGATGGCTTGAATGCCGCTTACCGGCTCGACTCAACCTATCGGGTGGCTCATCATGGCGAGGAACTTTTGCCCCCTGAGCTTGGGGTAATGAAGTCTCAGTTGATGGAGATTGGAACGGTACTTGATCTCGGAGATTTGACCATCACCAGCTTCCTGGTGAATCATGATCCAATCCGCCCTGCGGTGGGTTACCGATTCGACTATCTTGGCAGATCAGTGGTGGTTAGTGGCGATACCACTGTTACACCGGGGCTAATTGAAGCCGCTACCGGAGCAGATCTATTGCTTCAGGACAGTTTATCGCTGCCGATTATCAAGACTCTTGAGAAAGCCTCGGCGGGTTCGCGGCTACAGAAGATTTTTCATGATATTCAGGAGTACCATGCACCTACGAGTGACCTTTCAGCCCTGGTAGAACAGAGTGGGGTGCGGCAGCTTGCCCTTTATCATCTGGTTCCACCGCCTCAGAATGCTCTATTCAAAAAGATCTTCTCGCGTGAGCTTCCCAAAGGAACAGTGCTCACCCAAGACGGCATGATGTTTGAACTCCCAGTAGACAGCAAGGATGTATTGAGGATCGACCCATGAGGATTGAATAAGGTAGTGGCAGAGAGCCCCAACGGTCTTTCGTGAGGGCTTCGCGGCAATTGTTACTCACGCTTCTGCTTAGAAGAAACAGCCTTATGAGGATCAAATGAGTAAAGCGCCACTTTCTATAAAAACACGCGCGTTTCTGATTTTCTGCGCGATTGGCTTAGCGCCCATTGCGCTGGGGTACGGAGCCCAACCATCGATCAGTCTCGACGCCCTCTTTGACATCACAGTCGACACAATCAACTTAACGCACATCATGCGGGCCATCATGGGGTTGTATTTGGGAATGGTCGTGATCTGGGTTTGGGGTGCTTTCCAACAGCAGATGACCGCTCCAGCCCTCGTGAGCTGTGCAGTTTTTATGCTGGGACTGGCCGCCGGACGCATACTCAGCTTTATTCTGGATGGCATGCCGCACTTGCTATTGGTCCTATCTGCAGTCGTTGAAAGTCTACTTGGTCTGAGCGCGATTGCAATTTACAGTAGAGATTATT
>CAZPYG010000279.1:0-5526 GCA_964590465.1 uncultured bacterium
TGTGTCATTCCGTTCGCGAAGCGTCTCCCTGGGGGAGAACCAACGGGAGGAATCTCGGTTGGATAACTTTTTAGTTGGAACACTCTTATTCCATCTTTTTCGATCACGTGTGATTTTGGGCGTGGAATTCACCTCGATAGAGCCACAAGGTGCTGGCGTTTTCATCAAATAAATAGTGCTTATCAGGTTTTCAAAGGGCAGGCCTCGACGGTCTTCGGATCTCGGTCTCTCTGACTCAGCCCCCCATGGAATGTGGGACTGAGCTGTGGATAATGCTGAGGATACGTAACTGTTCTTTACCAGTTTCCTCAAATCCCCTATGCTTTTGACTTAATGGGCTTTCCCCTGGCTGTTAACCTGATTTTTTATTTCCCGTAAACGGTATGGCTGCTCCCAAAACTGCCCTGATCTGTGGAATTTCCGGACAAGATGGCGCTTATCTGGCGAAGCTATTGCTGGAAAAGGGCTATATCGTCCACGGAACATCTCGAGATGCCCAGTTCTCGTCGTTTCGGAATCTCGTGCGGCTGGGCATTAAAGATCAGGTCAACCTCTGTTCCATGGCCCTGACGGATTTTCGTAGTGTCCTGCAGGTGGTGTCGAAGACGCAGCCCCATGAAGTTTACAACCTGGCGGGGCAGACTTCCGTTGGGCTGTCCTTTGAACAGCCGGTGGAGGCCCTCGATAGCATCGCTACGGGCACCCTGAATCTGCTGGAAGTTATTCGTTTTTTGGATCAGCCGATTCGTTTTTTTAATGCTGGTTCCACCGAATCCTTTGGGGATACGGGTCATGGCGCTGCAGATGAAAGCACTCCGTTTCGGCCCCGCAGCCCCTACGGGGTGGCCAAGGCGGCGGCCTTTTGGGAGGTGGCTAACTACCGTGAAGCCTATGGTTTGTTTACCTGCTCTGGCATTTTGTCGAACCATGATTCCCCCCTGCGGCCAGAGCGGTTTGTTACTCAAAAAATTGTGGCCGCAGCCCAGCGCATCGCCAACGGCAGTGACGAGGTGCTGAGGTTAGGAAATACCGCCATTCAGCGGGACTGGGGCTGGGCACCGGAATACGTACAGGCCATGCATGCAATGCTGCAACAGCCCCACGCGGATGACTACATTATTGCCACCGGTACAACCACCAGCCTGAATGAGTTTGTTGAAAAAGCTTTCGAACTGGTGGGCTTACACTGGCAGGACCATGTCAAAACCGATGCGGGGTTGTTCAGACCAACGGATATTGCGGTGAGTCGGGTGAATCCGGCTAAGGCAAACCAGCACCTGGGGTGGAAGGCAAAATATGGAGTTAAGGAAATTATCCAGGGCATGATGGAGATTGACCCGATTGAGGCAGAGGCCCTGAAGGAGCGAGTATGCTAGCTGTAGTGATGAGCTACGCAATCGGGCCCGGCCATGGAACAAGCAGACGTCATTGCCATGATTCAGCAGGAACTCCCCAGGCTCATGATCCAAGAGCCTCAGGTGAGGGAATTTATTCTGCGGACGGTTTCTGAATATTATGCTGGTAGGCAGGAAACGGACAGCAAATTTGACCGCATTCTGGCAGAGCTGCAGCGGGATCGTGAGGAACAGGCCCGCAAGTGGGATGAGCAACTGGCGGAAATCCGCCGTCTCGATAAGCGCTTTGATAGCACCATCGGTGCCCTGGGTTCACGCTGGGGAATTGCCTCAGAAGCAAGTTTTCGCAATGCTCTAGCGGGGATTTTGACCGAGTCCTTTGGGGTAGAAGTAGTCAACCTGACTCTGTACGACCATGAGGGAGAGGTGTTTGGCCGTCCCGATCAGGTGGAGCTTGATTTGATAATTAGAAATGGTATGACCATCGCCTGTGAAATTAAGTCATCCATTGACAAGGACTTTAGGATTTCCTTCACCTCTTAACCTTCACCTCTTAATAAGGGGGTAGGGAAAATGGTACTGATCTAAGACTGGTGGGCAGAGCCCTGTCCACGATACTGCGCCTGGGAAAGATTCGACTCGTTTGCCCACCGAATTTATATGATGGTTGTCGTAAGTTTCTCCATTGATGGGCACGCGTTGCTTTGCCCATCCTACGTTTGCTACCCAGTGTCAGCCAAGACAGTGGTTTGGGTAGCGTAGTGGAACCCAATAAATCTTTACCACCAGCCTCCTTCCCTCCCACTCCCCTACCCATCCACTCATTCACTATCCCTCTTTTATGAGTCCGACCCAGCCCAAACACCACCCCCACCGGGTGATTTACACCCCAGAGAGCAAAATTCGTCATCCTCTACGGATGGCCCAAAGTATGGGGCGCGATTTGCTGGCATCGCGGGAGTTGGCCTGGCGGTTGCTGGTGCGGGATATTAGTGCCCAGTATCGGCAGTCTTTGTTCGGGGTAGTGTGGGCCTTTGTGCCACCGCTGATTACGGCGGTTACGCTAACCTATGCCCGCAACGCCGGGGTGGTGAACATTGGAGATACGGATATTCCTTATCTGGCCTATGTGATGTTCAGCATGGCCCTATGGCAGACCTTTACCGAGGCATTAATGGGGCCGATTCAGGCGGTGAACTCTGCCAAACCGATGCTGGCGAAGATTAACTTTCCGCGGGAGGCGATTGTGCTGGCCAAGCTAGGGGAGGTATTCTTTAACTTTGCCATTAAGCTGCTGCTGATTGTGGCGCTGTTTCTGTGGTTTCGCATCCCTGTACCCTGGACGGTGGTGCTGGCCCCAGTGGCCCTGGTACATTTGGTCGCTTTTGGAACAGCCATTGGGCTGTGGTTAGCTCCGATTGGGGCGCTTTATCAGGATGTGACCCGGGCGCTACCGCTGATTATGTCCCCTTGGCTATTGCTAACTCCGGTGGTATATCCACCTCCTCAGTCCGGGGTGTTTGGGACGATTGTGCAGCTAAACCCGGTGACGCCGTTGTTGGTGACGACCCGAGAGCTGGCAACGGTGGGTACGGTGTCGCATCCAGGGGGGTTTTGGTTGGCCAGTGGGCTGGCTCTGGTGTTTTTGCTACTGGGTTGGCTGCTGTACCGGCTGGCGATGCCGTTTATTGTGGAGCGGATGAGTGCGTGATCAAAAGTCGATGTTACAGTTGGAGTCTGAGGACATTTGGAAACCGTCATGGTTGCTCAGTCAAAGCAATGGACTCAAAATTTATACGATGTAGACTACCATCTTTGGCTGGTAGAAACGCTAAGGCAGCTTGAAGATAATGCGCTTGAATCTCTTGATGTTGAACATCTCATTGAGGAGATTCTAGATTTGAGCCGGAGAGAAAAGCGTCGACTTGATAGTCTGATGACCCGGCTCCTGGAACATCTTCTTAAGCTGAAATGCTGGCAGGTAGAGCGCCAATACAATCTCAATCATTGGAAACGAGAGGTTCGTAACTTTCGCAAACAAATCAATCGAGATTTGAGAGTGAGCCCCAGCCTTAGGGGGTACTTAGAAGAACAGCTCGATGAACTGTATCAAGATGCTCGAGAATTAGTTGCTGATGCGTCTGGATTACCGTTAGCCGATTTTCCTGCGGTGCTAGTCCCAGATCTGGATACAGTTTTAGATGAAACCTGGCTCCCTATCAATGGAGATGATGGTTAAGCCCCAACGCCAAACACCCCGCTAGCCCGGCCATGAATTGACCGGGCTGAAAGCCGCTTTCCTCTGAATTAGAATGGAATCATTGAACCGTCAGATATGGCTCAATTTCCTTTCCCTGCTGCCGGGGACGACGCTAACGCTGTTAACCATTGCTGTTGCGTTCTTACGATTCTATGACGAACGAGACTTCAGTATCCTCGAACTCATCGGTCAGCCCCGAGTCTGGAGCAACAGACTTACAGTGGCCGCCGCCCTGGTGGCGCTGGTTAATTTTTGCGTTGAATGGGACCGTCGAAATCGAGAGACAGGCCGCCTTGCAAGAGCAGAGGCACAGGCAGCGGATGATCGAGCAGCAGAAGTACAACGAAGAGTTGAGGAAAGAGAACGAGCGACTCGCCGAACTAGAGTCGAAGTTGAACGAGATCTGGCATCCTTGAGCTTTTTGGCAGACCCTTCCGATGAAAATCGCCGAAAATTAACCCAAACGATTGCTGTCTTAGACCCATATCGTGACAGCCTTTAAGGTATCGCTGGGGGATCGAAGGTTGGGTGGAGCGCAGCGGCACCCGAGATGGGTATAAGTTTTGAGTTTTGAATGTTAAGTTTTGAGTTCCCGGAGGTTAGGTGAAGCGCAGCAGAACCCAACAGGCCAGGTGCTAAACCCATGAGATTTTGCCCCACTGCCCCATATCCCGTCAGCCCGGCAATAAACTCAGGGACATAGCAAAGCTAACGCCTTTCCCTCCCCGTTACTATGGAATCATTCAATGAATTAGTCTACTCTCCATGAGCGCTCGATAGCCATGACAACTACAACCCAGCGGATGAGCTTTGAAGAGTTTCTGACTTATGACGATGGGACAGATATCTGCTATGAACTGGTTCAAGGAGAATTAAAGCCGGTGGGTTTGGGCACAGGGATGCATGGCAAAATTACCCGGTTCCTGGACGACTGTTTTAATGATGAGATTCAGCGTACTGCCCAGGGGTTAACATCTCAACGTTTTGCAGTGGGTATTCAATCTCCTCGGGGTAATCGTTGGGATACCTGTCGTATTCCTGATATTACAGTTTTGCCGGTTGAACAGTGGGATGCCATGGAGGATCGCGAGGCTGTGATTCGTGCCCATGAGTCTCCTCCTTTGCTGGTGGTAGAAGTGGTCAGTTCGTCTACAGTGGTTACCGATTATCGAACTAAGCGAACAGAATATGCAGTTTTAGATATTCCCGAGTATTGGGTTGTTGATCCAACCCAATCAATGGTCACAGTTTGCATATGGAACGAAGGGGCGTATGACGATCAAGTTTTTCGGGAGCAAGAGAGTGTTATCTCAGTAACGTTTCCGACGTTGCGGCTCACGGCGAAGCAGGTTCTACGGGCTGGGCAAGTGGTCTGAGTTCTCGTAGGGTGGGTGAAGCGCAGCGGAACCCAACAGAGTAGGTGCTGATACAAGCGAGATTTTGCCCCACAGCCCGCCAGCCCGGCAATGAATTGACCGGGCTGAAAGCCGATGTCCTCTAAAGTAGAATGGAATCATCGAACCGTCAGGTATGGCTCAACTTTCTCTCTCTGCTGCCGGGGACGGCGCTAACGCTGTTAACCATTGCTGTTGCGTTTTTGAGATTCTATGACGAACGAGACTTCAGCTTCTTCGAACTCATTAACGAGCCCCGAGTCTGGAGTAACCGACTCACTGTGGCGGCCCTCGTGGTGGCGGTGGTTAATTTCGGCTTTGAGTGGGACCGTCGAAACCGAGAAACAAACCGCCTGGTTGCAGAAGAACAACGAAGAGCTGAGGAAGGAGAACGAGCGGCTCGCCGAGCTAGAATCCAAAATCGATGGATTGTTCTCCAAATACGACATCAACTCGCCCCCAGTGAACAAACCCGAGCAGCCCTGACGGATTTTGCCTCGTTTTTGCAGGAATATGG
>CAZPYG010000280.1:0-5524 GCA_964590465.1 uncultured bacterium
CCGGCTGGACCGACGAACGGAAAAACCAGGTCGCCGACCGGGTGTTAGCTAAGCTGGCGGACTATTCCCCTAACCTCTCCCAATCCATCCTGGCCCGGCGTGTGGAAAGCCCGGCAGAACTGGGGCAGCGCCTGGGAGCCTACCGGGGCAACTACTACCACGTCGACATGTCCCTCGAGCAGATGGTGTTTCTACGTCCCCTGCCGGAAATCGCCAATTATCAAACTCCCATCAGTGGGTTGTATTTAACCGGAGCCGGTACCCATCCGGGCGGTTCCATCTCGGGAATGCCCGGTCGTAACTGTGCTCGGGCGTTTATTGGCTCCCAGCGGGGAGTCGGCAAACTGCTGGATGAAGTGCGCCAGTCCGTGGCAGGGTTCGCCAGCTTTTAGGAGACCTCTTGCAACAAAATTACTCCCTTGATCAGGCACTCACCAGGGGCGCAGGGCTCTGCTTGCTCTGGCCGGAACGTACCGCTTACGGTCCTGGCCAGCTCCCTTGGGGGCAGTACCCTGGACGCTCTAGTTTTTAGATATAGACTTCCATAAATAGGGAAGCTTGATGCTTCTGGGGATGGATAACTTTACTTACCGCCAAAAGATAAACTGAGCCAGACGGAAACCCCATTTTTTGCTGATATTGCTCATCATCCATGCAACGTGTTCTCATTATTGGCGGCTGTGGCCGCATTGGCCGCAGCATTGCCCGAGATATTCTGGCGCACACCGATGCTGAAGTGACCATTACCGGTCGCAATCCCCAAATGGGCATGACCGCCCTGGAACAATTGGGAGCCAAGGTTCAGTTTCAGGTGCTAGATCTGGGCAAGGCAAAGCAGCTGAACGAAGCCGTCGCCAAGGCTGCTCTGGTTGTCCATGCAGCCGGTCCCTTTCACCACCGGGAAGCAATCGTGCTGCAGACCTGTATTCAACAGGGAGTCAACTACACCGATGTCAGCGACGAGCGCAGCTTTACCCGCAAAGCTCTAGCCCTCAATGGCAAAGCTGAGGCAGCAGGGGTTACAGCCATTATTAATACGGGGGTTTTCCCCGGCATTTCCAACAGCATGGTGCGTCAGGGGGTTGAAACCCTGGATCAGGCCGATACGATTCAGCTCAGCTACATTGTCGCCGGGTCCGGTGGGGCCGGAGTCACCGTCATGCGCACCACCTTCATTGGCCTGCAGCGCCCCTTCGAAGCCTGGCTGGAAGGCACCTGGCAACCCATCAAACCCTACACCGCCCGGGAAACCCTGGAATTTCCCCCTCCCTACGGCCAGGCCAGCGTTTACTGGTACGACATGCCCGAGGCCATCACCCTGCAGCAGTCCTTTCCGGTCAGCAGCGTGATTACTAAGTTCGGCGTGGTGCCCGACTTCTACAACCATGCCACCTGGACCATGGCCCACTGGCTGCCCCCGGCGGTGCTGCGCAGTCCTCAAACGGTGGAATTTCTGGCCCAGGTCAGCCACAAAATGACCGACTTTACCGACAAGTTCAGCGGTACGGGAGTTGCCATGCGGTGCGACATTCGCGGTAAACGGGAGGGACACCCGGCCCACTATGTCAGCACCTTTGCCCATGAAAGTGCCGCCGTAGCGACGGGGCTGGGCACCGGTAGCATTGCCGAACTATTACTGTCGGGTCAGCTTCAGCGGCCTGGGGTTTACCCGGTAGAGCAAATACTACCCACGGATTTGTTCAAGGCAGCGATGGCACATCGCCATCTCACCATCAACGAAGAGTTAAACGCAACGGCCGCCTAAGTGAAATAAATCGAAATATGCCTCCTTTTTTTGCACCCACGGCATCCAGCAAAACCCAGGGAACACCTCTACGCCCCCTGGGATGGATACGCTATACCCTGCTGGGGATTGCCACCCTGGTCATGGTGAGTTTGACGGCTCTGCCGGGCCTTGCCCCGGGAGCAATGGCCCAGTTCCCCGGGGGCAACAGTGGTGGCGGCGGCAGCGACTACAGTTTGGGATGGGTGGAGCTAGACGGTTACGATGGGTTTCAGATTACTGCTCCAGGCTCGGCCCTGGGCCAGCGGCGAGAAGAAATTCACGAGAACTTGCAGCAGATTCTGGACCGGTACCTGCAGCTCGAAACCCCGATTACCAACATTACCACCACCCCATCCGACGAGGGGCAACCCCAAATCTATGTGAATGGTCAGTACCTGATGACCATCACCCAGGAAGATGCCCGGCTGCAGGGCACCACCGCCTCTGGTTTAGGGCGGCGGCTAGAAGAATCGATTCCTGAGATCCTATCTAAGTCATATCAAGAGCGTCAGCCAGAATATCGCCAGCGGCAGTACTGGATTATTGGCATAGTCCTGGTGCTGACCCTGGGGGCGATGGTGGCCATCAGTTTCTTTTCCAACTATCTGCTGAGGTTAGCCCTGTCGGGGCTGGGGACTTCCCTTAACCAGGATGACATTACCGCTGACCAACGGCACCAGCTCCATGACCTGCGGGACCGGCTGATTCCCCTGGTGCAGGGGGCCTTGCTGTCCAGCGTGCTGATCTGGATTCTGGGACGATTTCCAGAAACCCGTAATCTGCAGCAGGATTTGCTCTCCAGCCTTAAAGTACCAATCATTATTGCCATCGTCGTGGTGGTGGCCTACGTCGGCATCCGGGTGACCTACACCGTGGTGGACCGCATTGCCGTGGGGCTTTCAGAGGACGGCTTTCACCATTCCCGCCGAACCCGGTTACGAATTTCGACTCTGTCCAGCGTTACCAAAAACATTACCAACTTTATTTGGATCGGCATTGGGTTTATTCTTGCCCTGTCCATTACCGGCATTAACCTGGGGCTGCTGCTGGCCAGCGTGGGGATTATCGGCCTGGCCATTTCCCTGGCCACCCAAAACCTGGCCCAGGGTGCCATCAAAGGCTTCTTCATTGTGCTGGAGGACCAGTTCGCCATTGGTGATGTGGTCAAAATTGGGGATGATGCCGGCATCGTGGAAAAACTGAATCTGCGCATTACCCAACTGCGGGATACGGAAGGGCGATTGATCACCATTCCCACCAGCGACATCGACCGGGTGGCTAACTACTCCCTTCACTGGTCCCAGGCCGACTTGAAAATCCCTATTCATTACAACGCCGATGTGAATTACATGCTGGACGTGGTGCGGCAGGTGGGAGAAGACCTCCAGAGCGATCCGGAATGGAACGACTTGATCCGCGAAGAACCCAAAATTCTTGGGGTCGATGACTTCGGCGATAGCGCCCTGATCATTCGCGTCTGGATTAAAACCGAGCCCATGAAACAGTGGGACATTTCCCGGGAGTACCGTCGCCGGTTCAAGCAGGCCCTACAAGATTCCGATACGGAAATTCCCTTTCCCCAAAGAGATGTGTGGCTGCATCCCATGGATGAGTTTCGCCTGAAATTGGAAGGCTCTCTGGATGGCACTGGCCAGGGCAACCAAGACGGCAAGAATGGGCAAAACCGAGATGGCCACCGCCACCACGCCTCGGGGCAAACCGAGGCCCAACCCGCCAATGTCCCCGACGAGGGAGATGGCGACCCCGACCCGGACTCCTAGGGGGCTCTTTTATCCGGTTTCCGGCATTCTGGTTGCTTTTCTCTGCTGGAAGGCTGAGCCTGGCTTTTGCATTCAACCTTTACTGGACTGCCCATGGGTTCCCCTAACGCAACGACACTTAGGAATGGGAATTCAATAATGTGGGATAGCCGTCTCGGCTGTCCAAGAGCAGGCAAGATGCCTGCCCTACAAAAATTGGATTTTATTAGATCCTCATTCCTTAGGTTTTGAAAAGTCATCCCCGTGGCAGAAGGCGGAGGTTAATGCCTTAGTTAAGCTGTAGGAACCTTTTTTCGCAACGATAAAACTCCCCCCAAGGCCCGGCTAAAGTTTGCGGATGGTCCTGCAAGGGGTTCCTACCCATAGGCTTGGACAAGTTTTATTGATTGATCCTTTTTTCTGGCTTAAGGGAGAAAATTTCCGTGGTCAGAGGTGAAGTGTTTGGTTGTGTTCGTTGCTATGCAAACAGAGTCTCCCCATAAAACTCGTTCCCTTTCTTACCACGTCATTTTTAACCCCGTTTCTGGTCCTGACCAACCCGGTGAGTCCCTCACTCAGCTTGAGTCGGCCCTGGAAGACTTACCCCATTTGCAAGTACATCTCACTAAGCCCGAATTAGACGCCGAGACCTTAACCCGGCAGGCCCTTGATAGCGGAGCAGACGTCGTCATTGCCGCGGGCGGGGACGGCACCGTGACGGGAGTCGCGTCGGCTCTGCTGGGAACCGACCGCTGTTTGGGCATCATTCCGGCGGGTACCGCCAATGGCTTTGCGACGGCCCTGGACATTCCTGAAAATATCCGCGAGGCCTGCGAAGTTATCAAGGCCGGGCATCGCCGCACCGTCGATACCTCTTGCTGCAATGGTCAGCTGATGTTGCTGGTGGCCTGCATTGGTTTCGAAGCAAACATGCTGACCCATATGGACCGGGAGGAAAAGTCTCGCCTGGGTAAGTTTGCCATCGTCATCAATAGCCTGAAAGAACTGCGGGATGTCGAGCAGTTTGACGTGGAGTTAAAAACCCCCGAGCATACCTGGCGTGAACCCGCTACGGCAGTAACCATTGCCAATTCTGCCTCCCTCGACATGGTGCTGGCCCAGGGCCCCGATACAGTTGCGGTGGATGACGGTAAGTTGAGCGTTACGGTCGTAACTCCCGAACACCGGTGGGGAATCCTTACCTCTGCCACCAAGTTGTTTCTGTCGGCTCTGCGCCAAGAGCCAGCCCATGCGGAAACCGTGAAAGCCTGCAAGGTGAAAAAAGTAACCGTAAAAACGGAACCGCCGCAAAAAATCTTTATTGACGGCGAGCCCGCCGGGGAAACCCCCCTAACGGCAGAATGCCATCCCCAATCCCTGACGGTGCTTGCCCCCGGGGACTAACGCTTAGGAGATCTCTTGCCACAAAATTACCCACTTTATCAGGCACTCACCAAGGGCGCAGGGCCTGCGCCCCTACTCGGGGGTGGTTTTTTCCCAGACGATACCTTTGGGCCGTAACCCATCGCTTACGGTATCGGGCTGCTTGCATGACGCAAACGGTGCGTTCCGGCCAAGGCGGAGCCTCTGCACCATGGCAGGGCTGACCTGAGGCCGAGAATACACCCTCCACAGAATGTCACTGAAATAAAGCTGGTGGGCAGTGCCCACCCTACAGCAGATCAAGGCTTTCAGCCATTTGCAAGGGTTAACTTCAGCTTATTTCAGTGACACTCCACCCTACAGCCATTCAATGCTTTAACGGTTTACCCTCAGCGCAGATAAAGGTGATTCAAATCCTTCAAACGAGTCGCCACCTCATCCGTCAGCATGGCCCCATCGGCATACCGCCAGCGCCAGTTCCCGTAGGGAGTGCTGGGGTCATTCATGCGGCCGCTATTGTCTAGCCCCAGAATGTCCTGAAGTTGCACAATGGCCAGGTCCGCCACGGAACTGTAAGCCAACCGAATCAGCATCC
>CAZPYG010000281.1:0-5522 GCA_964590465.1 uncultured bacterium
AATCGTTTTGTCGCCTGCCGTTCCACGCTGCCGTCGTTGCTTGGCCATAACAGTGGCCTCCTGAGCGTTCTCCCCCTATTTTACTCAACACAAACTCGGGTGGAACTAGAATTGAGCGTAGTTTGTGGTCACCATTCTCAGAGTACTCGTACTCCGTTGCCGGGCCAACGTGCTTATAGCGCCCCACGCCAATCAAGACTCGCACTCTACTAACATCTTCCACAAAGGGAACTTGCTTGGCGTAAAAAAAGCACAGGGAAGTTTCAGGTTCAAGTTGCTGGTAAAAGCAATTTAAAGCCGCTTTTTGATTTTCGTGGTCTTGTAGCCATCCGGAATCAAAGTCCAGCTTGGGCTCTCTGTCTGGCTCAAACACCATCCTATGCTCTTGATAGTGCCTTTCGGCTTCGTCAGAACGCATCCAGCGGAAAGGAATAGCAGGAGCAGAGTAAGCGGGATGCCTCAATGGAGTTGGCAGAAAATGGCCGTGGGTCTTCTGTGAAGTAGCGACATAGGGATGGGTAGCTCTCTTATAAAATTCAAAGGGAGCCATGAAGGTGACCCGCTCAGAAACACAGGGAGGCCAATCGGCCTGGTCTAGGTCTTGAATGGATTGTCCGGCGATGCCCGCCTCAGCGTTTTCGTCTTTACTCAGGGCAATGTTTTTGAGCTTCAGGCAAGCGCCATTCAGCTTAGGGGCATCACAGACTTTGCCTTCCCAACCGGTATCGTGCCAGGGTACGCGAATCGAGATGTGGCGAAGCGTAGCATGCCCTGCATTTCCAGACATATGTTTACCGTTGAAGCGATCTGTCTTTAGGAATCCCAGATTATTTCCGAAATCGATCGCTTGGCAGGAAAAATATTCAAAGTTTCATGAAAGTTTGCCAGGGGTTGCATTGAGTTGAATCGCTTAACAAAAGGCTAAAGCTTTTAGAAGTAAGCTTTACATCCATATTCAGGTTGGCGAAGCTTTGCAGAAAACTTACCCAGACTTTGCACCGCATTTCGAGAACTTGGGCAAACTAGAAGGTAAAACCTGCGGCATTGTATTTTTGTCTTATGACTCTGCCCACACTCTTTGAAGTTTGCTCGCCCCGCCAAGATGTTCTTGAAGGGAGAATCGCGGAATCTGACTTTGCGGCAGATTTAGCCCGTGTCATCCGCAAGGATGCCCCCGAGGAGTACCAGAACCCGGTCAAGTTCTTCGCCAACACCCATCCCACCCGGGGTTTGAAGGAGCTTCTGGCCAGCGTCTGCCAGCGTCTCCAGGGCAGCAGCGAGCAAATCGGCTCCATCTTCCGGCTCGACACTAACTACGGCGGCGGCAAAACCCACTCCCTGATCGCCCTCATCCATGTGGTGAACGGTATGGAAGGGGTAGAGAATGTGGACGAGTTCATCGATCCCGCTTTGGTGCCCAAACAAAAAGTACGGGTAGCCGCTTTCGATGGTGAAAACGCAGACCCCACCAACGGCAGACTTCTTGACAATGGCATCCGGGCCAGAACGCCCTGGGGGGAATTGGCCAGCGGTCTTGCTGGCCGAGACGGATATGAACTTATCCGCGCCAGTGACGAGCAATGTATCGCCCCAGGGGCCGAAACCATTCGTGAATTGTTTGGCAGTGAGCCGACCCTCATCCTGATGGATGAGCTGTCTGTCTACCTGCGCAAACTCAAGGCTAAGGAGCGGGACCGGACCGGTGGGCAGCTCACCGCTTTTCTGACGGCTCTGTTCAAGGCTGTGGAGTCTTCCCCCAATGCAGCCCTGGTCTACACCCTGGCTATTGGTAAAGGGGGCAAAGCGACCGACGCCTACAGCGAAGAGAACCAGTTCATTGCCGCCCAAATGGATGAGCTGATGAGCGTCTCTGCCCGTAAGGCGACCCTGCTGGACCCGACGGAGGAAGACGAGACGGTCAAAGTTCTGCGGCGGCGGCTGTTTGGCTTTATTGACGATACCCAGGCTGCCAATATCACTGATGCTTACCAGCGGCTGTGGGACCAGCACCGGGAATCTATCGTACAGACCACGGCGGCTGACCAGCGGATAGAGGCCTTCCGCAGCGGCTTTCCCCTTCATCCGGAGCTGATCGAGACCCTGCGGGATAAAACCTCTACCCTTAGCAACTTTCAGCGGGTACGGGGGATGCTGCGGCTACTGGCCCGAACGGTGGCAGAGCTGTGGAAAGACCAGCCCAAGACCACCTATGCTATCCATCTCCACCATTTGAATCCGGCTAACGAAGCTATCCGGCGCGAAATTGTCACCAAGCTGGCGCTACAGCAGTTTCTCCCGGCCATTCGGGCGGATGTGGCTGGGGTGGAGGGCGACCAGCCTGCCCTGGCCCAGGAGCTGGACCGGCAGCATTACCGGGGGCTGTTGCCCTATGGCTCTTTTATCGCCCGCATTATCCTGTTCCACTCCCTGGCCTTTAACGAGTCTCTGAAGGGGCTAACCAAAGAGCAGCTGCGCTACGCCATCCTGGCCCCCGACCTAGAGATGAGCTTCGCGGAGGATGCCGTCCGCCGGTTCGTGCAGGAGTCGGCCTATCTGGACGATCGTCCCGGTGCGCCCCTGCGGTTCCTGGCGGAGGCGAACCTGACCCAGCTCATTCGCCGCCAGGAGCAACTAATTGATCCGGGCCGGGTGCGAGATGAACTCAACGACGAAATCAAAGGCATCTTCAAAGCGGGTGGCCCCTTCAACCTGATCCCTTTTCCCGGTGGTCCCTACGACATCCCAGACGATACTGGCGATGGCAAACCCTACTTAGCCCTCATCGGCTACGAGGCAGAGTCGGTCGATGGCGACCGGGTGCGAGTCCCGGCCCTGGTGGAACGGCTTTATGAAGAAAAGGGCAGCAGCGGCGACAAGCGGCTCAACCGCAACAATGTCGTCTTCCTGTGTGTGGACTTGCAAAAAAAAGACGACATGCGGCGCAAAATGGAGCGTCATCTGGCCATTCGCAACCTGATTCAGTCCCCCACCTTTGGCCAGCTGGCCCAGTATCAGCAAGACAATCTGCAGGAACAAAAAGGTAAGTCGCAACAGCAGGCTGCCATTGCGGCCCAGCAGGCTTACCGCCATTTGTTCTACCCCTCCAGGGTCAGGGTAGACGGCAGCAGCGTTGACCTGGCTCATGCCTCGATTGATGATCCCAATGCGTCGGAGTCGCCAGGGGCAGGGCAAAAGCAGGTGGTGCGCCAGCTGCGGGAAAGCCGGAAGCTGCGGCTACCGGAAGACAACCCCGATGCCCCCTCCTACATCAAGGACAAGACTCCCCTGCGGCGGGGCCAGATCAGCACCGGCAGCTTCCGGCTGGAGTATTACCGTGACCCCAACCTGCCCATGCTGGTGGGCAATGATGTCTTCACCAAAGGCATTGTGCAGGGCATTGAGGCCGGCATTTTTGTCTACCGCAGTGGCGATCTGCTCTGGGGCCAGGGCGACCCCTCCGCTTCGATCAAGATTGATGAGAACTCTTATGTCTACACCACGGAGTTCGCCCGCGACAGCGACATCTGGCCACCGAAGCCGGTCGAACCAGATGTTCCACCTACACCAACCATCCCTCAGGAGCTGAGCTTTTTTGTGGGTGGCTTCTCTGGTCCCAACTACAACATTGAGATTGAAGGCAGGGCACTGAAGTATAGTCTGCAAGAAAATGGGTATTCCCGTAGCCTGCTGGATGAAGACGATGCTGCTGACAACCGGCAAACCGTTACCCCTTCTGATGCAGCCTGGCAACAGTTTGCTCAAGCCCTGGATGCTCTACGGGTGTGGAGCTGGGATGCTGAGTATAACGACTCAGACATCATGGATGGCACCCAGTGGTCGCTGAAGATTCAGTGGGATGGCAAATCAATTTCGACCCACGGCAGTAATGCCTATCCCCAGCAGTTTGATGATTTGAAGAAGGCTCTGAGCGCTTTGCTGGGTGGCCTCAATGTGGATGGCACTGAAACCTCTGGTCATGAAGACACAGGCGGCTCAGGGGACGGTGGCGGCGGTTCTACCGAGACAATCTCTTCTCCCAACACCTTTCACGCCGAAGGTCCCCTCAAGGAAGCTCTGAACCGGGTTTGGGAGCAGGCCCGAACCGCCAGTGTAGAAAAACTCGCCACCCTGGAGATTAAGCTCTACAACGATAGTGATGCTTTTACCCTGATGGGCTTTGTCCGCCAGATTCGTTCTTCCACCACCCATGTCGCCTTTGAGGGAGGCTATTCTACGTCTGAGGAGAGTACCTTTGAGTTTGAGTTCCAGGGGCAAATTGGCGATGCCTCTGCCATCAAAGACTTTCTGGCGGCGCAAATGCGGGCTGCCCGCGACAAAAGTCTCCATGCCACTTATACTGTTGAGTTTTCTGATGGGCTTGACGTAACCGGGGATGAACCTGAGAAACTCACAGAGCGCCTCAGCCGCATGGGCACCGGCGCGGCCCACGTATCCGCTAAGGCAGAAGGAGTCCGCTAAGTGGCAGTTACAGCAGTCAAACCGGGAGCCCCCCTCGTGTTGACCCAATCGAACGGTAAGCCCCACTACGAGCTGCGGGCCGAACATCTTGGTGCCAGCAACCTACAGCTGGAGGTGTGGCAGTTGCCCTCTACAGCGACCCCCCAAATTACTAAGCCGGTGCGCATTGCCGGGCTAAAGGGGCGCAACCTGGCGCTAATTGAGCATCGGGTACTGCGGCGGCTGGCTAAGGCTGGCATTGACCTGGGGGGGCTAAAGCCCGAAAAACCTAAAGCTTTCCCCATGGATGAAGACCTGGCCATGATGCTGGGGTTAATCTTTCGGGTACTGGCCCCCATGCGCAGCCGGGAGAATATGCTGGCCTGTGTGGAGGGCATTGAGGCCATGGGCCGGGAGGAGGCTGCCTACTGGCTGGGGATGGCCATGCACCGTAAGAATCCCCGGCGTGTGCTGGCGGCGCTGCGGATGTTGATGAAGGACTAATGCATTGTGTCCTCTGGGCGTCGTGTCCTCTGGTAAGTTAAGCACTATACCAAGTCCAGCTCGAAATCTGTAGTTTTCTCTAAGGCAAAACTCCACTTCTGGACTTGGACAAGGTTTATGACTAGGCTGAACTAGAATGCCAAAACCCAGATATGACGAAGAGGCTAACCTTTCTCGCCATGCGGCAGCAGATGAAGACTGCTGTGAGGAGATGGCTGAGAAATATGGGTGGCAGTTGGTTAACGTAGAAGAAACCGGCGACCCCGTGCTTGAGGTGGACTGTGTGTTTGAAGGGGCAACCGAGTTTCCCAAGTCCTATTACGATACCGACAAGGAGGAGGAGTAATGCGTAAGTGGATTATCTTTCGGGCCGAGAAGCGGCAACCCGGCTGGAAAGAGCGCAAATATGCCCACACCGGGTCTCTGACCAAAACCCTGTTTGAGCATCACGACTGTTCTGATAAGGCCCTGCCTGAGCCGGGCTATCGTCCACCCGAGTTTGTGCGGGTCGAGCAGTTTGCCGATGAAACCAGCGGCGCGCTCTACCTCACGCCCCGGGA
>CAZPYG010000282.1:0-5481 GCA_964590465.1 uncultured bacterium
TATCGCTACGTTGCTCTTTCTGAGCCGCTAACGCGAACAGAATGACATTTGCAAAACTGGGATGCACCCACTCTGGATGGCCTCCAATAATCGCGGCACCGAAAAGAAATACTGGGGTTTGTGGTGTTTTAAATCCTGCTTGAAATGGCGCAGATCGGTATAAATCAACGTCATCCCCTGGGAAAGGGCGAAATACTCTGAAGCTTCGAAAATAAAGATATTTTTCTTCTTTTTTCGCCTAATAATTAGCCTGTATTGTGATTAAATGACCTTTTCACCAGGGTCAAAAACTTCTCCCAATCAGTAGATTTATGACTTGACCCAGTCGGGCATAGTGCGTCTAAACCTTGTCCAGGTCCAAAAGGGGGATGTACCCGGGCAGGAACTTTTATTGTGTACAGATATTGCGTTCAGATATTGTGTACAGAATGGGGTGATATCTAGAAACGCACCTCGTACTCGATGGAAACATTCTCGTCTCCTGAAAAGTTGGTGGTGAATTGGGTCCGCAGCTGGTCACTGAATCGGTAGGAGACCCCGACCTGGGGCGGATTGCCGCTGTTGAGAATCTCCAGGGCGTCAATGGTGATTCTGTCCCCAACCTGAAAAGAGGCTTCGACCCCAATGCCAATGCCAGCAGTACTTTCGGCAGCCAGGTCAGTGGTGGGAAAAATGCTGAAGGAACGCAGACCGATAGTATTGGCAATGCGATCGCCGAAACCGGCCAGGGCGCCAGCCCCAAGGAACCCGGCAAATTGTTCTAGGGAGGCTGAATAAACGTTGGTGATGACGCTTTCACCCAGTAAGGCGAGTAACTCTTCCTGACTGCGAGAGGGACGACTGGTGAGGGTAATCAGCTCACCCGCCTGGCTGGGGGTTTCGCTATCCTGCAGGGCGCTGGCGTAGCCATAGGCAGAGGCAAAAACTGTGACAAATTCCACCTGGCCAAAGGCGGCACCCCCTACGTTGTCGCTAATTTCGGCGGAGGTAAACGGGTTGTTGGTTACCACCCGGGTAACATCCGATTCCTGTACCCTGGCTCGCATTTCCACATCCAGGAAGGGATCGAGCCCCTCTTCGGGGTAAAACGTCGCGGTATTGGCGGCGCTGGTGACCAGACGAAACTGGGTTGAGAAAATATTAATCCAGCCGTTGTCGAGGGTAATCACTCCCCGGGGGCGAAGATTCCTGGGGGTGCCGCTGATTTGTAAATCCCCCGAGGCATTAATGAAGTAGAAGGGTTGACCGGCGATCGCAAGTTCATCGGTCAGGTTCAGGGTTAAGTTATTCAGCCGCAATCGTTCGAGCGGTCCGGGTAGGTCAGGCTCTAACCCCCGGGGTGGGTTAAATCCGTCAATGGTCTCCACGTAGGTTTCAATGTATTTCGGCACCGGTTCAGCGGCTGGGTCTTCAGGCACTTCCAGATCTGAGTTGGGTAAAGACCCCAGTTGACCCAGCATATCGTTCGCTCGAACCAACCCATTACCCACCCCAATGTCGCCGGAAACCACCGGATTGAGAACGGAGTTCGCCACCAGAACTTCCCCATTCAACTCAGCCTGGATGAACCCTTCGTAATTAATGTTGACATCCTCTAAGGCGACGGCCAGGCCAGTTGTGAGAGGTTGAGTTTGCTTCGTTTGGGCCACCAGGGCCAGATTATCCCCCTCCCCTATGGGCAGGCGTCCGGTGGCGAAAATGGTGCCTTCTCCATAGTTGGCCTGGAGTTGGTCGATCTGCACCCGGTCCAGGTTGAAGAGGACCTCTCCGTTCAAATTGGTGATCGGCTGAGATAGGGCGGTGCTGGTCAGCTCTCCATCCTGAAATTCTGCCCGGCCGACCACCGCCGGATCTGCCAGGGTGCCCCCCACCTGGACGGTGATTAGGCCACTCCCCCCTTCCCAACGAATTTGATCGTCGGTCACCAGATTGAGCACCTGCAGACTATCGTCCTCCAGGGTGGCGACGATATCAACCCGGTCGGTGGGGGGCTGCACTGTCATAAACGGCAGGGCATAGGGAATGGTGCCCTGCAGGGTAAGTTCTGCCGGGTCATTGATGACGGCGGCCCCATCAAAACTGAGCACCGCGTTGGTGTAGGCGTAATCCAACTCAACCGCCTGCAGGGGGTCCCGATTAATGGCGGGATCAAGGATGGCCAGTTCTCCCTCCAGGGTGGGGTTGAAGACGCTGCCCCCCAACTGCGCCGCCGTGGTGAGCTGGCCGGCCAGATCAACGGGCAAGTCGATAAACGCCTCGGCAACGGCCACAGGCAAGCCTTCGACCAGCAGCTGACCGTTCAGGTTGTCTAAATTACCGCTGCCGGTAAAGCTGACCAGAAACTCGTCGGCCCGGAACAGCAGCGGCTCTACGGTAAACTCTCCCTGCCGATACTGGGCCGCCAGCTCAAACTGGTTGCAGTCTTCGGGCCCGGGGGCATCTAAATCAACGGTGTCTGGTTCACCCTCCGCGTCAACGTCGGAGGAAATCAGGCCATCGCAGGTGAGGAAGTTGCCCCAGGTCCAGTCCTGCCCCTGCAAATCCACCGTGGCCTGAATATCCTCCGGGGAGAAGCCTGCCCCGGCAACGGTGATGGTGCCGGAAAATTCCCCCTGCAGGGCGTCCAGGGGGGGCAGGGCAATTTCGGTGTCGTCCTCCTGCCGTTGTTCGTAACGGGCCAGAAATCCAGCAAAGGCTTCCAACTGCTCTAAGAAAGGAGCAAAGGGGAGGGCCGCCGCATCAACCGGTAGGGCGGCGGCTCCAGCGTCGCTCCCCTGTTCGCGTCTAAAGCCAATATCGGCAAAGGTTTCCCAGCCGAGGGCATTGAGCAGGTCCTCAAAGTTGCCGGAAACAATGTCGAGCCGGGCATCATACACGGGCACAGCGGCGGCCAGGTTCACCTGCCCGCTCAGCTGATACTGGCTGTCGGCGAACTGCAAGTCTCCCTGCACCAGTTGCGCCAGGCCATCGGCGTAGGTGAACTCTGCGTCAAACCTTTCGGCGACAACGTCTCCCAGGGCAAGGTTGTCAATGGTCACGGTGCCCTGGGCAGAAGGACTCGCAAAGTCCGTCAGGTCAGCGGTGAGGTTCCCATCCAGGGTGCCTGCCAGGGGGCCAAAGCCCAGGGCTTCACCGGGGGATAGACCCAGGACTTCCACCGGGAAGTTCTGGACATCGGCCACCAGCTGTCGATTAACCAGTTCCCCCTGGGCGATGATGTCCCCCAACTGCAGATTAAATTGGCTGGGCAGCAGGTCCTGATCCAACGTGGCGGTAATGCGATCGCCCCCGCCCCGCAGATCGATCTGTCCCCCTGACCCCAGGGAGATGTCGATGGGGCCAGACAGTACTGGCTCAAAGGCGAATTCATTCAGGGCCAGATCAAACAACTGGGTATTTCCTGAGAGGGTTAGATTCGACGGTGGCCCGGTAACTTGCCCGTCGAAACTGGCCAGCCCGGCCAGGGTCAATTGTTCAGCCACCTGGGGGGGAGCCAACTGAGCCAGGCGGCTGAGGTTGTAGCGGCTGAGCTGCACCTCCAGGTCAACGGTGTCGATGGGGGGAGAAGCCCCCAGATCCGTGGTGATAAACCCCGCCGCCACCACTCCCGGGGCGCTGAACTGCTCAACCTGGATGCCATTGCCAGCCCAGCGAAAGCGTGTGGTCCAGTCCCCGGGTTCCAGCAGGGGCGGGGATTCTGGATTCAGGGACAGGACCCCATCGGCCACTGTAGCGGTGCCGCTGGCCTGAAGGGTCTGTAAATCCAGATTGTTGAGATTGCCCGAGGCGTTGATATCCGCCGTCAGTAACCCGCTGGCCTGGTCGGTGAAACGATTCAGGGGGATACTGGCGGTGGTCAGGTCGGCAGACCAGGCTCCCGAGTCGAGCTGGGCCAGGGCACTGGCATTGAGGGTGCCCCCTTCCACCTGGAACCGGGCGTTATTCAGCGCCAGGATATTGTTGCGGTAGGTCAGCTCACCGCTGCCGGGGTAGGTGGACTCTGCCAGCTGAAACTGTACCGTCGCCTGGGGGTCGGCCAGGGAACCGCGCACCTGTCCCTCCACCTGAATAGCACCAATCACCCCGTTGTCGGGAAGACTCACGCCGTAGTCGGCGGCCAGGGCATCCCCGGGTAAATCCGCCTGTACATCAAGGTTCAGGGAGGGGTTTTCCGGCTCAGCCAAACCCACCTGACCCCTGGCGGTGACGAAGCCCCCGGCGGCGGGAACCACCCGCAGGGTTCTCAGGTCAACCTGCTCAGGGGTCGCGGCGAAGTTAGCGAAAACGGTTTCCAGGGTGATCTGATCGGCCTGGACGGGGCTGAGATTTTCCAGTTGAGCCACCAGGCGGGGTTGATCCAGGGTGCCGGTGACTGTGGCTTCAAACTGGAAGTCGCCGGCGGCTTCCACCGGCAAATCCACCTCCAGCAGGCTGGTTACGGTTTCGATGCTGACCTGGGGAACGGTTGCCGTCAGGTCATACCCCTCCTCCATGCCCAGGGTGCCGACGGCGGTAAGGAGAATGTCACCCAACTCCAGGGAAGTATCTTCCACCACCACCTGTTCGCCCTGGAACCGCAGGGTCGAGTTGATGTCGCGAATCGGTTCGTTCAGCTGGCTGACCCGCACTTCTCCGTTCCGCAGGCGGGCGGTACCCCGGGCAGAGTTCAGGGGGTTGTCTTCCTGAAGCCGCAGTTCGGTGGTGAGATTGCTGTTCAGGGTGCCCCCAACGATGCCCAGTTCCGGCGGCAGAAAGAGGTTTGCCCCGGCGATGGGCAGGTCCGTGGTTTGCAGGGCAAGGTTAAAAGCCTGTTCCTCCAGCAGACTATCCCCCTGAATTTCAAAGGCCCCATCCCCAATGCGACCACTGGCTTCAAACAGCACCTCCTGCAGATCCTGCTCGGCGGGGCTGAGAAATTCCACATCGGCGTTCAGGTCTTCCACGATGATGGGTACGGCCTCCACCAGCGATGCCGTCGGGGGCAGGTCCCTAAAGATGGAAGCACGTCCGTTTTCGACCCGCGCCTCTGCCAGCTCAAACTCAATGGGACTGGGGGTTTTGTCCTCCTCGGGGTCAGGCAGGGTGATGTCGATCCAGCGACCGTCGGGAGCCTGCACCAGATTGATGTCGGGCTCAATAAAGGTGAGGCTGGCCCGCAGAGTGCGGTTAAACAGCAGATCAGACCAATTGAAGGTCAGGGCCACTGCTTCCACCGTGGCCCCGGTTTCCACCTCATCCGTTGGGGGCAGGGTGGAAGGCCCCAGGCGCAATCCATTCCAGGTCAGCCGCTCCAGATTGCCCAACTCAACCGGGCGGTCAAAGGTGTTTTCCAGGGCGGTTTCAACAAAGGGAATCAACTGCCCGTTAATCAGATCGTCGCCCCACACCAGCGCCGCCCCAACCCCACCCACCAGCACCAGCCCCCCAACCCCTGCGCCAACTTTAAGCAGGGTGGACAGTCGCGAGGGATGGGATTCGGGC
>CAZPYG010000283.1:0-5480 GCA_964590465.1 uncultured bacterium
AATTCTGGCTCAACTGGATGGGCTGCTTCATGAGCAGGTGGGGAAGCAGGCTTTGAGGGAAGCGATCGCAACGCTGGATGCGATCGCAGCCAGGATCAGTCAAACTCTGGAGAACTGACTGAAGGGCCGCTTTGTCAGGTTGGGTTTGCTTTCGGGGTTTAGTTCAGTAGCGATCGCACATCTGCCAAACAGCACCTTCCCTGGGGATTATTGACCTCACAACCACATCGCTCAGCTTTCCTGTGGGCGAGGATTTCCTTAGGGGCATGGCGATGAACCCGGATCTTACAGAGGGTACCCATGCCAACCGAAGCAGTCGCACAGGGGTACGTCCAGGCGCTTATCTTGTCATGGGTTTACCTGGAATGCTGGCCAAGCCTAAACCTTGAACCCGACTTGAAGGTCAAGGGCCGAGAAGAACGCGTGACCCATGGGTTAGCAAACCAGTCAGCCTTGACGATCCATACTCTCCGATTTCAAGGGTTGAGCGAGGGACGATCAGCTACCTGATCTCGAATGATCAGGGCAATGCCCCCCAGAATGGCGATGGAGGCCAACACCAGCCGCCCGGTAATGGGCTCTCCCAGGAAAACGATGCCCCCCAGGGCAGCAATCACCGGCACACTGAGCTGCACCGTAGCGGCCTGGGTCGCTTTCAGGGCAGGCAGGGTGGTGTACCAAACTGCGTATCCCAAACCGGAAGCCAGTGCTCCAGATGCCATGGCGTAGGCAATGCCAGCCCAATCGAGGGAGAGGTCCGGCAGCATTAACAGGCTCGCCGCCACCGCCAACGGCACCGCCCGCAGGAAATTTCCGGCACTCACCTGGATGGGATCGCCTTTTCCTTGACCACGTAAAGAATAGATTCCCCAGGCAATGCCAGCCGCCACCATTAATAGTGCACCAGGCAAAGGCGGGGCTGAGAGCCCCGGCAGCAACAGGCCAATCAGCCCGCTCAGAGCCAGCAGAAGCCCAACGATTTGCCTGTTTTGCAACCGTTCTCCCTGCCCCAGGCCATAGCCAATCATCGTCATTTGAACGGCTCCAAACAGCAGCAGTGCCCCGGTTGCCGTCGCTAAGCTCAGATAGGCAAAGGAAAAGCCCACCGCATAGACAAACAATGCCAGAGCCGACAACCAACTGCCCCGCCCGATTTTTGGGGAAGACCGCAGCCGCACCACCAACCAGAGCATCAGCGCTCCTGCCAGTAGGCGCACTGTGGTAAAACTGGCGGCATCAATGCGGGTGTGACTCAACGCGGCCCGGCTGAGCAGGGAATTCGCGGCAAAGGCCACCATCGCCAGGGAGGTTAATACACTGAGCTGGACATAGGACATAGGTCCATTTCCCGAGGACTGCGCCCTTATTCTGTAGCAGGTTGATGGGAATGGCCTGAGAAGAGTCGGGGATATTTGTGAGAATCGGGATTAGACCAGCGGGTTAGGTATTTGAAACTATGGTAGACACAACATGCCATCACAGTTCGCACAACAGGCTGTTTGAGCATGATGAAATACTCCAGTTTTTTGCAAATGGTTTGCTAATGAATTGGGGGTGATGCTAACTCGGCTTCCACAACCACAACGGGCATGGCACTGCTTTCCAACACCGCCTGAGGAACCGACCCCACCAGAACCTCCTCCAGGGGACGATGACCGCGTTTGCCGATCACAATTTCCGCCACGCCATAATCCTGAGCCGTGCGAACAATCGCTTCCGGCACCGGGCCACTGGCAGTGACAAAGCGATACCGAATATCTGCCAGAATGCGTCTAGCCTGATGGCGCAGCCGCTCAACCCCTGCCGGGTCATCCATCCGAATGACATGGAGCACTATCACCTCCCCATCGCTGCGACGGGCCAACTCCGCCGCTTTCGTCAGCACCTGGGTCGCCAGGGGAGAGGTATCGACGGCAGCCAGCAATACAACCCGTCGAGACACTGAAACCTTCGTCGGGTCAACCTCACCCCGTTGGAGCAGCTTGGGCGCAAAGGTGGGAATTGCCCAGGCTCCCAGGGGTGCTGTTACTAGAATAGAGAGGGCTGCTAAGGCCAGCATCGTTTCGCCCGCTTCGATGCCCTGGGCTAAGGGAATTGCGCCGATCGCCGCCTGTACGGTGGCCTTGGCAGAGTTTCCTGGCAGCAGAAATAGCCGCTCTTTCCATGTCCAGTTGCTTCCTACGGTTGACAGATACCAGCCCAGGGAACGCCCCATCAACGTGCCAATAGCTAATATGACTAAGCCCATGAGCCATGTATTCTCCAGTACATTAAGCTGAATACTCGCACCCAGCAGCACAAAGAGAATGATTTCAGCAATCACCCACAAACTATCAAAGCCACTGCGTAACCGTCGGGCTAATGGAGCATCCATCTCAATCAGGAAAAAGCCAGTTGTCATAACGGCCAGATAGCCAGAGAAGACTGGAAAACCTGCTGCTAAGACCACGAGCAATAGGGCGAAACCTGCGGCAACCAGGGCATCCTGCACCGCGTTTTGTGTCCAATTTTGCTGAGCTAACAACGAGACCAAGAGACGAGCCGCCAACCATCCCAACAAACCCCCTAACCCAATTTGCAGAATGATTTGAAACGGCAACAACTGCAAGGGACTCAGGGTTAAGCCTCCTGGCAAGGTGATTCCCGCTGCCGCACGTTGAGACAAAAACGCCAGCAGCAAACTAAAGACCAGCAGCAGCAACACATCCGACAGCGCACTGCCGGTTAAGATGGCATCGGGAATCCCTTTCTTCACCCCCCATCCCAAACTTTTTAAGCGCAACATCCCCGGCACAATGACGGCGGGAGATTCCGCGCCAATGACGCAGCCCAGGAGTAGCCCGGTGGCAAAGTCAAACTGGAGCAGCCCCATTGAGGCCAGTGCAATGGCCAGGGCTTCACAAGTCGCCGGCAAAAAGCCTAAGCGCAATGCGACAGTCCCCTGCTGAGCGAGCTTTTCTCGATCAAGCCCCAGCCCAGCCTTCATCAATATCACCATGACGGCGATGACTCGCAGCGAATCTGCCGCTGCCAAAACCTCTGGCGCAATTACATTGCCCACCTGGGGGCCAAGCACAATGCCGACCAACACCATCCCTACCAGTGCCGGAATTCGTATTCGTCGAGCAATTTGCCCCACGAAAAAGCCCATCAATAAAATCCAGATAATGCTTTCTAACATCGCGTCACGTTGCAGTTGAATCGAGTTATCAACGTGACTTGTAGCGACAGACTTACTTCAGCCCATACAGACACAGTCCTACCCTTCCGCTACAAGTCGGAACAGTAGGAGCCATCAGCCCATACGTTGTGATAATGCTCAAACCCTGGGCGGTTTCGGCGAGCTCCATCGCCATCGTTGCTTTTTTATACCATCCCTATGTCAATGAAGGGAAGAAGCTAATGGCTGCCTGCGGGGACATGGAGATGGCTGATTACGTCACCATCAGCCCAATCGCTCCACCAGACGATCGCCCACCCGCAGGGCATTGGCAATAATCGTCAGGGACGGATTCACCGCGCCGCTGGAGGGGAAAAAGCTGCCATCCACCACATAGAGGTTGTCCACATCGTGGGTACGGCAGTTGATATCCAGCACCGAGGTTTGAGGATCGGTGCCAAAGCGACAGGTGCCGACCTGGTGGGCCACGCCCTGGATGGGCAGGCGCTTGCGGAAATAGACTGAACAGGGAAAAATTGCCTCGCCGCAGTGGATCGATTTCAACGTTTCTACCCAGCGGCCCATGAGGCGATCGAAAGCACCGACGTTGTTGTCGGTATACTCCAGTTGAATTTTGCTGCCCTTCACCTTGACCCGATTGCGGGCCTCAGGTAAGTCCTCCGCCGTCAGCCACCAGTCCACCGAGCGATGGGCCATCTCTTCTAGGGCCATGCCGGGGGCAAAGCGGGGCGCATCCATCGCCATCATCTCTTTGTTGACTTTGCCCAGCAGTTGCACATGGCCCATGGGGAAGTTGAAGCCCGGTTCTCCCCAGTAGAAATCATTGACGCCCAGAGTTTTTTGAAAAATGGAGGGATTCGCCTTGCGGGTCAGGCCGACGATCGCGCCATTCTGGTGCTTCATAAAGTTGCGCCCCACCTGATCAGAGCGATTGGCCAACCCGTTAGGATGATGATCATTGGCCGATCGCAACAGCAGTGCCGCTGAGTTGATCGCCCCGCAGGCCACCACCACAATATCGGCAGAAAACCGATGCGGCTCGTGGTTGATGACGGCTTCCACCTGACTCACCCGCTGCCCCGAACTATCTGTATGCAGTCGGGTCACCTTAGCCTGGGTGAGCAGGGTAATCTTCGATTCCTCCACCGCCGGACGCACACAGGTCACATCGGCGTCGGACTTGGCATGGACCAGACAGGGAAACCCATCACAGGTGTCGCAGCGAATGCACTCACTGAAGGCGGGGTTGGCATCATTCCGCTTGATCGCCAGGGGCAAATGGAAAGGCTGAAATCCTTTCGCTGCCAAATCATTGTGGATTTCCTGAATGCGCGGCTCGTGGTTCAGGGCTGGAAAGCGATAGTCCTGACTGCGCCGGGGTTCGGTGGGGTCCTGTCCCTGCTTGCCGTGAACCTGGTAAAGGGCTTCTGCCTGGTCGTAGTAGGGAGCCCAGTCTGGATACTTGAGGGGCCATGCCGGTGAGACGCCCCCCACATGCTGCACGGCGTCGAAGTCTTTTTCCCGCAGGCGAAACAGGGCACCGCCATAGACTTTGGTATTGCCGCCGACCCAGTAACCCGTACCGGGATGGATGTCGCGACCGTATTGATCCAGCCAGACTTCATCGGTATGGTAGCGGTCTTTCTGGAAAACTTCGGTGGTGTCCCAGTTGGCCTTTTCGCGGGGCAAAAAGCCGCCCCGCTCCAGTACCAGAATGCGTTTGCCGCTGGTGGCGAGGCGATGGGCCAGGGTGCCGCCCCCGGCTCCGCATCATGGCCTCAGCCATTGGTGGAAAAACCGGGATAGAGGGTCATGCCGCCATCGACAATCAGGGTCGTGCCGGTGACGTAGTCGGCGGCATCGGAGGCCATCCACACGGCTGCTTTGCCGATATCGGCTGGGTCGCCGACCCGCTGGTAGGGAATTAGTTCCAGCAGTTTGGCTGCGGCGGCGGGAGTATCCCAGGCGTCACGGTTGATGGGGGTTTTGATGGCTCCGGGAGCGATGCTGTTGACGCGAATTTTGTGGGGAGCCAGTTCCTGGGCCATGCTCTGCATCATCAGCTTGACACCTCCCTTAGAGGCTGCATAGTTGACGTGACCAGCCCAGGGAATAATTTCGTGGACCGAACTCATACAGATGATTTTGCCTGCTGCACAGGAGCGCTCTGGCACCACGCCCCGGCGGATGAATTCTTTAGCGGCTTCGCGGGCGCAGAGAAACTGCCCGGTCAGGTTAATGCCGATCACCCGATTCCAGTCCTCCAGGGACATTTCGGTGAAGGCCCGATCTTTTTGAA
>CAZPYG010000284.1:0-5338 GCA_964590465.1 uncultured bacterium
TGGCCACAATGGAGATGTGGTCCATATTAAATCCGGTATCTCGCAGGCGGTATAGGGCATTTTCTGCATCCTGACGGGTGGAAAACAGACCTACAGCACGACGGTATTGTTGTTGAGTATCGGTGGTTCTCATAAAAAATTCTCCCGTGAAATTTACAACGGGCAGGGGCTATGAAACTCAGCCATAGCGTGCTATTTACATCCTCTCGAAAATTTCCCAAGTCGCCGTCGGTCAATAGCTATAACCTTTTATCTATCGACGTGGGTATGGTTAGGACTCACCCTATCGGCGGCCCAGCCACTTGGCGGCAATGGCACCTACCGCTGCTCCCACCAGGGGGTTGCTGAAGAACTTAAGCATGCCCGGTTGGTCTGCCAGCACTTCCTGGAAAATATCGGGATGGTTGTGATAGGTAAAGGCGGCCAGCTTGGTGACGTCATCCTCATTCATGCGGCGGCTGTGGTGGGTCGATAGCCCCAATCGCTTTTCTAAATCGCGCTCACTGAACCCCCGTTCCTTCAGGTGCTTGAATAGGTCACGGGCGACATCATCCCGCTCGTTAGGTTTGATTTGGGCTATGGCCTGGCGCAGTTCGGGCTCC
Source organism: uncultured bacterium (assembly GCA_964590465.1). Lineage (GTDB taxonomy): Bacteria > Cyanobacteriota > Cyanobacteriia > Phormidesmidales > Phormidesmidaceae > CAZPYG01. The sequence goes on from CAZPYG010000284.1 coordinate 603, forward strand.
ATTTCGCTGGTGGGAATCCGGTCGGGATGAAACCCCCGCTGCATCATAGACCGACGCTGATCCCGGGACGAACGCTGGGCGAAGTCGTCGAAATTGGCGTACTCCTGCTCGGGCTGGGTGCTGCGGTCATCAATGCTTTCGACATCGCCGCTGGCCAAATCATTCATAATCTGGCGTTTATAGTCTTTACTACTGGCCATAAAATCTCCTGGTGATGGGATATGGGTTTACTGATACTGAATCTGGCGGGTGGTGTCGTCGTAGTTCGCGGTCAGAATTAAGTCCTTATTCGGCGCGTAAACCAGCACGCTCAGATCTCGATTGGGAAAGTTTTTGTGGAACCCCTGGATCAGTGAGCGGGCCAGGGATTTGACATCCCGGGGGTTAACGTCGGGGGAAATAACCACCCCGAGTTTGTCGTTATCCCGTACAAAGGCATCGCTGACGAGCCCCTGGGCGGTTTGCATCACCCAGCGGCCAAACTGTTCGCCGCTGGCGGTGTCTCCCCGCTCAAGCTGACCGTAAGCCGAAGTGGGGGAAAGCTGGGGCGCAGTGCTGGTTGGGGTGGCACTGCTGCAGGCGTTGGTAGTGAGCAAGAGCAGGCCCAGACATAGGGCAATGACTCCTGTACGCATGGATTTCAAAATGTTCACAGGTTTTTCCTCACAGGGTTTGTAAATCTGCATGGGGCTGAAAAGAGATCATCCTTGAGGGGTGAACGACCTTCCTCGCCGTTAGGGATCGACGGGATTGGAGTCACGGGGGCGGCCCACCTGACGGTCCTGGTCAGAGGGATGATCCCTGGGGGGGTACCCCTGATCCATGGGATGGTCCACCCGGTTATAGGGATTGCCCCGATCGGGGGCGACGGTCCCGGTATCATGGGTATCTGACTGGCGTTGGCCATCGGGGGCGGGGGCGGTAGAAACGCCATTACCGTCATAGGCATGGGGATCCGTGTCCCCAACTTCGGTAATCCCGTTGGTGAGTCGTCCGGCGCCAAGGGAGGGGGCATTGCCAGAAGCTTGATAAACGCCCCAGTCTTCGATGCCGGCTTGCTTCAGGGTCCGTTCAGCCCGGGCAATTTCCGGTTCGGTGTCCTTCAGCATAACCAGATAGTCCCCCTGGGCCACCCGATCGCGGTAATGCTTGGCCCGGTGCTCGGGAATCCCCATGCCAATCAGGGCACCCACCAGTCCGCCAGCGGCCACTCCGGCGGCACCACCCACCAGCATCGTCAGGACTGTAGCCACCTCCCCAGCCAGGAGAGCCGGTCCAATGCCGGGAATGGTCAGGGTACCGAGCCCTACCAGTAAGCCGGTAACGCCGCCCAGCACTCCGCCGGTGACAGCGCCTACTTTGCTGCCGGTGTCGGCCTGGTTGGTCACTTCATCTTGGACCCTGACCCCGGCAATCTGATTTTGTCGATCGGGGTCTCTGGCAATCACCGACACATGACCCATGGAAAATCCGGAGTCGCTCAGCATTTGCAGCGCCGATGCTGTTTTGGGGCGGTCGGGGAAAATACCCACCGCTCGTCGATGTTGTGAAGCCATACGTGCTTCCTCCTTTGCACAGTGAGCAACCGTCGTACCTTTTATTCCTAACAGGCATTCAGGCCACGCCCCATCGGTCGTGGGAGGTACTGAAAGTTCCTAAAAAGGAGGATATTTCTGGCTTTCCCCAGGGAAAAGTCTGCGGCTATTGCCCGGTGAGCAGTACAGAACTTGCCGTTGTTTGGGCTGCTACGGTTTACCATCAGGGATGGCAGAGTAAGGGCAAAGAACGAATCAGCATGGTCAACAATCCAGCCGCAATGCGCCAGGAAACAGACAGCATGGGCACCATTGAGGTGCCCGCCGACCGCTACTGGGGAGCCCAAACCCAGCGGTCCATCCGCTACTTTTCCATTGGGCGCGACAAAATGCCGTTGGCAGTGGTTCACGCCATTGCCATGCTTAAAAAAGCCGCCGCCCTGACCAACGGGTCGCTGGGCAGGCTACCTCAGGACAAGGTGCATTTGATTATCCAAGCGGCTGATGAAGTCATCAGCGGTCAACTCGATGATCATTTCCCCCTGCACGTATGGATGACCGGCAGCGGCACCCAGTGCAACATGAATGTGAATGAGGTGATTGCAAACCGGGCCATTGAACTGGCAGGGGGGGCCCTGGGCAGTAAAATCCCCATTCATCCCAACGACCATGTGAATATGTCCCAGTCGTCCAACGATGTGTTTCCGGCGGCCATGCATATTGCCGCCGCCAGGGCCCTGGTCGAGCAACTCCTGCCCCAGGTGCAAAAACTCAGGGCAGGATTGCAGGAAAAGGCCCGGGCCTGGGCAGATATTGTCAAAATTGGCCGCACCCACATGCAGGATGCGGTGCCCCTGACCCTGGGCCAGGAATTTTCCGGCTATGTCGGCATGCTGGACGATAACCTGAACCGCCTGAACTCCGTGCTGCCAGATCTGTACCAGCTCGCCCTGGGAGGCACTGCGGTGGGCACCGGCCTCAACGCCGGCCCCCGCTTTGCCCAGGTCGCTGCCGGGCACGTTGCCCAGATGACCGGACTCCCGTTCATTACGGCCCCTAACAAATTTACGGTCATGGGAGCCCACGATGGCCTGGTCATGGCCAGCGGCGTCCTCAAAACCCTGGCGGTGTCCCTGTACAAAATTGCTAACGACATTCGCCTGCTCAGCTGTGGTCCCCGGGCCGGGTTTGCAGAACTGCAGCTACCCGAGAATGAACCCGGGTCTTCCATCATGCCCGGAAAAGTCAACCCCACCCAGTGCGAAGCCATGGCCATGGTGGCGGTTCAGGTCATGGGCTACGATACCGCAGTGGCCTTTGCCGGAGCCAGCGGCTACCTGGAAATGAACGTCTACAAGCCGATGATAATTTTTAACATCCTGCAGTCGGTGCAGATGATGGCCGATAGCTGCAGCAACTTCACCGATTTTCTGGTCCAGGGAGTGACCCCCAACCGCAAACGAATCCAGCATTATGTCGATCAATCCCTGATGCTGGTAACGGCCCTGAGTCCGGTAATCGGCTACGACAAGGCTTCTAAAATTGCCCACCACGCCTTCGAACATGACCTGACCCTGAAAGACGCCGCCCTACAGCTGGGATACATTTCATCCGCAGAATTTGATCGGGCGATTGATCCCTACCGGATGACACAACCCTCCTAACCCTGGGCCGCCCTAAAACCGTCGCCGAGTCCATTCCATAATCGGATCAATCACCAGAAACCAGACCCCAAGGGCCACTAAAATTCCCGCACCAATGCCGATGGTTCTACCGGCCATATTTCCCACAAAGGAAATGACCAAGACCGTTAACCATATCAACAGCAAAATCTGCAGGGCATAGGCCAGAACAATCGTCAGGGTTCTCATACTACAACTCCAGTGCCGACCAGCTTAGATGCGGCGTATTTTAGCCCACCAATTTCCATGGATAAACCTAACGGCCCTAAAACTCAAGAAGTCAATGCCCTAGAATACAGCGACAGAGGATCATTGCGCCGTGTCGATAGGGGCAAAATGGCGGCACAGAGCGTTTCCCCATCGGTGCGGGGGACCCGGTCCAGTTGACCTCAGGCAGATCTCCGCAGTCCGGTGCCACCGCTGCGGTGGCACCGGACTGCGGAGATCTGCCAACGCCTTTGCTGGAGCCGCTTTCAGAGAGCCCGTTAGGAGGCTGTTGCGGCGGTATCACCCGGTGGCCCTGGTCAGCCCATACCAGCTTGAAGCTTGAAGCAAGGAATACCCTCCAGGGTCGGCGGCTATCGGAGACAAAGATTCTTCCCCCCACCCACAAGCCTGAGCCCGGGAGGGATTACTATGTCTTTGAGATAGAATCGCCCCCACTAGTGATGATTTAAAGTTCAAATCAATATGTCCCTGGAATATCAATTGCTGGTTTTTGAATTCGGTTACTACTGGCTCGTTTTTTTAGCCTTTATATTAGGTCGCTATTTTGTCATCGCAGGGGGGACCTTCCTCTGGCTTTATCTATCCTTTGGACGACAGCGGTGGAACCAAAAGCCATTTCAGGAATCCACTGCAGAGCGCGCCTATAGTTGGTCATTCGTCCGTCACGACATCCAGCTGTCCATTTCGTCCGGAGTCGTCTTTGCCGTGCTGGCGGCCTTGACGATGATGGCCTACAAAGCAGGATATACCCGAATTTACAATAATCTAGATCTTTATGGCTGGTGGTATTTAGGAGCCAGTTTTGGGCTGACTCTAATCCTCCAGGACAGTTACTTTTACTTTACCCATCGGCTGATTCACCAGCCTTGGATATTCCGCTGGTTGCATCGGGGCCACCATCGCTCTCGCATCCCAACCCCCTGGACATCATTTGCCTTTGAGCTTGGGGAAGCCCTGATTCAGGGGCTATTTTTTGTGGGATTAGTCTTTTTGATTCCCCTCCACTTTGTTACGCTTATTGCCGCCCTTTTAACCATGACCTTCTGGGCCATTGCCACCCATTTGGGACGTCCCTTAATCTCCGAAAATAGCCGCTTGGGCTTGCCAAAACAATATTTAAGATGGATAGGTAAAGGATTAATTGGTCCCGCCCACCATGGCTTGCACCATCGCTACCATCGGTTTCATTTCGGGTTATATTTCACCTTCTGGGACCGCCTCCTGGGGACAACTCATCCGTCTTATAAAGCTAAACCAGACTGTTGCGAAGGTAAGTAAACCAAAATTCAAT
>CAZPYG010000285.1:0-5334 GCA_964590465.1 uncultured bacterium
CTCGACAAATTGCTTGTTAAAGGCGGGTGTTTTGGTGGTTGAGGTGGTGTTTTATAATAGTTGTGATTCATACCTTTATGAGCATTTTTAAGAATCTATTTTCTAGAAACTAAAACCTATTTCTTAGAAAAGCGTGTATTTTGACGAAGTTATCCTCTTTGGGGGGAGGCTAGGACAGGCTTTCCGATATTTTTTCTCCTGAGAGTCAGCAGGAGGCTCGCTGTAAGGATTTTATGGAAGTCGAGATGTCATCCATAGGGCGTAAAGAAGAGTGGCTTAGAATCGAAATATGAGGTTCGATTGTTTTCATGGCTGGCTACTAGAAATCCTTTAGGAAAGCCTATTTTCTAGAAAATAGGAAATAGGTTCTACAACGATAAGGCGTTTCTTGCGTGCTGCCGGAAGGTCAGTAGCTGAGCGATAGCCTAAGGCGGTGGGAAACTGTGGTCACCTCTCGTACCATTACCCGCAACAGGCAAGGTACTGACCGCTCTTTGCCATAGGCACCTCTATGATTCTTCGAGATGATGCCTCTTATAGGATTCTAAGACCTCGTGCATCAGCGACTGCGTAGGAACCTTTAGCTTCTGCGCACGCTGCTCAAACCACTGATAGAGGTCAGGATCAAACCTCATTGATTTGAGCTCTTTTGTTCGACGGTTTGGGGTGACAACTTCAGCATCCGACCAGAACGATCGGTCTGTACGCGGCGCATCATCGTCGTACTGAATGTCTTCATCAGACATTGCGCTAATTTTCTTCAGCTCTGCTTCTTTGGGTGTACTCATAGTAGATTTCTCGTTCTTCTCTGTTTGCTCTTCGAGCAGAGATAAGCCGTATCTTGCCATTACGTGTTGTGTGGGTCACAAAAAGCACAATATCTTCGATAACTCCGAGCGAGTTTTCCCTGATCTCACCATAGTCTTTCCGATCGTCGATACGAGTGAGGATTGGGTTTAAGAAAAGCTCTCGAACGGTTTCAAAGGAGATGCCGTGCTTCTCTAAGTTCGCCTTATTCTTTGTGTCGTCCCATTCAAATTCAATCATAACATCTGTAGCTACATGTTGTATATACGCATTTCAAGATGTCACCAGCTTGGAATGCTTTTAGTCGGTCCTTTGATTCTTCAAGCCAGGCGCGATCGATTTCCTTTTGTTCAGTCGAATCAAGGCTTTCCAGAAGGGCATCAATAAGCCAAAGCTCGCTCATAGGGTGAGAGCTTTAGGGCTTCTTGTTTGAGGAGACTGCTATCCATGCCGCAATCGTACTTCGTTTCTTAGTAGGGAAGCTACGCCTTTGACAGACCTTGAGTATCTGGTCTTGGAGGGGCTGCAGGGGCTTCCACCGGAAATGGACCATAGTTCCTGGCATTTACATACTGGTCCTTTGGCAGGGTAGCGAAGTTAAGCTGGGGAAGCCCTGCTTGCTTTCGGCGTCTATTTAACTGCCGGAGGAGTTTACGTTTTTGGGTCACTACGCCCGGAAAGTTGTAGAAGGGGAGGGCAGCCAACACTTTTTCTACCTTGTCCTGGTTGTCTAGTTCTATAGGGCGAATGCAGCGAATTACTCGGTTCCAAGCCCTTTGAGCTACTTGGATAGAGACTTTGTTTCCTTGAAGACCGATTGAATAGCTCCCGAGATGGATCGGTACTTCCCGGATGTTATAGCTTTTTAAGCCTTGGAAAGCTTCATGGTGACCATCTGTGGCGAGGAGGACAAAGGTATGCCGCCACCTCAGGTATTGGATGGTGGCTAAGCCTTGCTGCCTCATCCTCATTCGCTTGGTTCGACAGGAGGTGACGTCATAAGTACGGCAAAGCTTCTCGTCAATAGCCTCAAGGTCCTTTCCCTCTGGGATCTTCCGGATTACGTACCGGTGGTAGCCGTGCCGGACGTAATCAAAGGCTATCCGCCTTAAAAAATCACCAAAGGAATTTGGTAAGACCTTCCTCATACCCTCTTTACTTCAGATAAGGAGACTGGTTGATAGGCTCAACCAGTCAAAAGCCGTCGTTCCATCGAAACGCCAACCAAGCCTCACGCAAGAAGTCCCCCTGCGGGCACACGGATGGCGTGAGCCGCCAGTTGCCGCCGATCCACTTTCCAATAAGCTGCAACTTTAGTTGTCGTTTTGAAGACTTACCTTAAAGCTGCAAGCACCTTTTTATTGGAACCCTAGATAGGTCGAGCGTCGATGGATGCTGTCTACTTGGTAGTTAGTGAGCTGTCTTATCTGTGGAATGTCTTGTCATACGCATTACCTTTTTGAGCATGACTGTACCGTTTTGGCTGTGGTGGCTTACCAGACACCCGTGTTTCAGAGTGCCTGATAAACCCACAGCGACGTGACACACGTACCAATCGTGTGAGACCCCTCAGCTCTTTCGTAGTGCTGGTTTCCTAGGAAATAGATTCTATTTTCTAGGAAACAACCGGATACCACCCCGGTTTGTTAGCAATGCCATTAGGAGCAGCCTACTCCCCTGCTGACATACCTGGCAGGTTGCCCTGCACGGTCATCTACTTGAGCCACGCTCCCAGACTTGAGGTTTGACCGTTGGTCGGGCATGACCAACCTTTGCGGGAACCACCCGCCAGCCTCTAAGTCCTTCCCCAGTTCGCGTTAGTCTTCCCACGTTACGATCCTGTCGCTAGAGGATTACTATCCTCAGGCGCTACTGCACTGGTGGCATACCCACTCCGTCTTGCAACTTTTGGGGGCAGAAAGCGGAAAGCTCCTCCCTTACAAGCGCAGTACGCTTTTTGCGGTTCGGCATCAGCTTCGTACGCAGTTACCAGGAAGCACATGATCTTTTTGGGACTCGTGCGCCTTTTGCCGTTGAGCTTTTTAGCAGCCTTAATTTCTAAGGTCTCCGGTAGTTACCATCCTGCCGGTGGGCTACGTCACCGCACCCAACCTCCCGGCCCTGGGACAGGTCATGCGCCATTACAGCTCATCCCCTGCCACGGATTAGCCGCGTGAATTTCACGCGAGCGCACCTCGGCGGCCCGAGGTGGATTTCACCGCTTTGACTACAATTCCCTACGACTCGCCACAGATGGCGAGCCTTCAGGGTGCCGCGACCTTATGCGGGAGGATGATCCCTCCGGCATAAGGCGTTCCCTGGTCGCCAACCTTCGATCGTAAAACTGGGGGGCGGCACAGCTTAGTGCCCCGTAGAAGTGAACCACCGAGTCGAATGAGAGGGTTACTTCCTACCGGACTATGAGCACGCGCTGCTCATAAACTCTCGCAGGAGATTAGTCTCCCAAGCCCTCGTTTCAGCACGGATAAGCACCTCTCGATGCGCTCCGGCTCGAAGGTGCAGTGTCTATCGTGGGTGGTTAATCCACGACCCTTAGCCTTGGGTGGTAAGCCGCAAGGTTTACCGGGCGACACTGTCACACGATTGGTAGCTGTCAACACGCCACTATGTTGGGCGAATTGGTCACACAGCCCCATAGGGTGAAGCGTAGGCTTAAGTTTCAAGTTGGTGAAAGTGAGATTTACACACGGATTCTAAGTTGGTGAAAAAGTCAACGGGTAGGGGATTTTTGGTGCTCGTGATAGCAGTCGGTGAGGTGAAAAGAGCGGGGATACCCGCGATGGAAAAGACAGCTCACGGGTATCCCCTGTGAACCGTAAATAACTAACCGAGGGGGAGGGTAGCAGGGGGAGGAGAGGGGGGCAAGGAGGAATTTTCCCCCGACATTCCGCAGGTTGACAGTAAATAAGAGATGTGAGGTTGGTATAGGCTAAGAAACGTGCCTTCTGGCGGTCGCATCTTCCCTTGCAGATAGAGATTTTAGACCATCTGGGCTTAGTCGTCGGGCTTCTGATGAACTTAGTCTGGTAAAGTTGACGGATGAGGAGATTGAGCCTCATTGCTTAGAGCATGCCAGTGCTGGACAAGTAATGAAGGCCGCATAATTCAGTTACGAATTTATTCACAGGATGGAATTGAGTAATCTCCTGCTTTACAGCCTGTTTGATATCCTCATTTATTTCAGAAAAGAAAGAGTTTACCTTAAATATTACAAGCACAGTGTTTCTTCAAACAGCTTGAAAATCGGCGAGGAAAGAATCCCACTTTTCTTGCTTTTCTCTTTCAATTTGGGTTCTAAGCGCTTGATCCAGTTCATCCTGCTGCCTTCTTTCCTCAAGGTCTTCAGGGCAGTGAAAAAGATCATCTGAGACCGAATCTACATCGATTCTTCGCTTTACTTCATTTTTGTAAGACTCCCAATCATCTAGTGCATCGTTAGCAAGGAGCGCTCTCAAGAAAGGGGTATTCTCAAATAAGGGAACTAATCTCTCAAAATGATGTTTACTCGAAAAAGTACCATCAAAATATGCAGTATATGTTTGGTAAATATATTCGCTAATCCACGGATCATTAGTCATGAATTTTATTACTGAGTAACCCCAGAATTGTTGACAAATTGGATCTAGGAGATCATTGGCATAAACTAATGCTCTCCTATGAAGATCTTGGTATGGCTTTATTGAGGTATGAACGATTTGATTTCTAATTCTACCAAGGTCTTCTAATTTAGATTCATACTCCTCTCCGATTTCAATCCTCGCAATATTTTTAAGTTTACTCGGCAAATCCCTGTAACCGATAGACTTCGCGTTATATAAAAAATCTTCTAAAGAAGTATATTCTTTTTTTGGTTGCCAAAAAATTTCTCGTACATCCTGATCCGCAATTCGAGCTTTTATCAAAGTCTCAGCAGCCTGTGCCATGTGAACAATGCACGTCTGCTTATTCCCATTTCCCATGGCTTCCAAAATAGCGTCTCTGAAGAGGAGCATTCCTGCCACCCTCATATTTTTTGATATATCAGAAAGGCCAGATGGATACTGATATTCGTTCGTTTCTGTTGCCATAAGTCTATTTAATAAGGAACAAGATGGTACGGGCTTAAAGCCGACGTTCCGCAGGTTGACAAATGATTTTCGATATAGATTGGCTTTAGGGCATCTGAAAGTCCTGGCAAATGGCGATCTCAGTTTTTGGAAGCTGTCGCCCAAATGATTACGAGGTATTAAGCTGCTACTTAGAGCGGCAGATGCTCTGTTTTTCAAAACCCCCTGCCAGAAAGGCTTTCAGCGATTAGCTCAGGTAACGCACAGTAAAATAATCGTCACCCTGCGGAATGTAAGTTCCCCTAATTCATCATTGGGCTAAGCCTTAACGAGAGCAGTGGAACCGCTATCGTTCTCAGTGCTAATAATATTGTCGAGTAATTGATAAGCCTCCTCTAAGGATATTTGGCCTGCTTCAATCAGCTCCATCAGTTGCTGAGCTTGTTCAACTGTAATTAAG
>CAZPYG010000286.1:0-5328 GCA_964590465.1 uncultured bacterium
CTACCGCTCGCCTCCTCAAGCAAAAGGAGAACAAACGTTCACCTTAACAGGGGTACCCCCTGCCCTACGATGGCCAACTGGTGCAGACCGGCGTCTACGGCATTGTCCGCCACAGCCTCTACAGCGGTCTGATTCTGGGCACCTTTGCCCTCAGCCTCTGGTGGCTGAGCCTGACCCATCTGGTCGTGTCCATCGCCCTGTTTCTGGTCCTTAACACCAAGGCCAGCAAAGAGGAAGTCTGGCTGGCGGAGCGCTATCCGGACTATCCCGCCTATCAGCAGCGGGTGAAAAAGCTGATTCCCTGGATTTACTAGTGTTTTAGGGCTTGCCGAACTTCTTCTACTGTTGTGTTGAAGCAGGTTGCAAGGGGTTCGTTGACCGCAGGGCAATGACTCACAACTTCAATGGCCCAGTCAAGGTACTGTTGCTTTCGTGCTGAATCCCACCCGCAGGGTGGGGAATGAGCCAGGTCTTTCAGGTTCGCAATTTTGTCCGAGATTTTAATCAGGGCTGCCCCAGGACTGAGGGAGGAAGCATGTTCAATCTGCAGTTGTTTGCGTTTTTGTTTCGGTAAAGATTTGTCGTCGGTTACGGCTTCAACCAGTTCACGAACTCGAGTTCCAAATAAGGCTTCTAATTCCTGGGGAGTGGTATCAGTATCTTCAACGGTGTCATGGAGGAGAGCCCCAGCCAAAATCTCGACATCCGTAACTTTCGCAATTTCTACAAGCTGATTGGCAACCATGATGGGATGGTTGATATAAGGGGAGGCACTTTCATCTTTACGCCTTTGGTCTCGGTGCTTTTGGGCTGCAAAATAGACAACTGGCAGTAATTGCATCTGGCTCATGTATTGCCGTAAATAGATTGGGGACAGAGTCACTTGCAGAGAAAAAGCCTGCAAAGTTGCTGATGTACTACTCTTCTGAAAATTGACCCTACCTCCATCTTATTTAGGTTGCAGAAATAGGTGCAGAAGCTTAAGCAAGTTTTCGGTGTATCTGCCAACGCCAAGCTTTGGTTACCGGTAGAACGGATCATTCCCAACGGCCTCCGATACAATGCAGATCAACGGAGGCACCTATGTTCGAATCTGCAGAAATTGGCCACAAAATTGACAAGAAAACCTATAAGCAAGAAGTTCCTGAACTTAGAGCGCACTTAATTGAGGCCCAATTTAACCTGGTCCAGGCGGCAAAATTCCCGGTGATTATTCTAGTGGGGGGCGTTGACGGGGCGGGTCGCAGCGAAACCGTAAACCTGTTGAGTGAGTGGATGGATCCCCGCCATATTCAGGTCCATGGCTTTGGTCCGGCCTCGGATGAAGAACTGCGCCATCCCTACATGTGGCGGTTCTGGCGGGTACTGCCGCCGAAAGGGAAAATCGGTGTTTTTTTTGGTTCCTGGTACACCGACATGCTGGAAAACTATGTCGCTGACCAAATTGCGCCAGCCCAGCTAGACCAGCAGGTTCACCAGATTGTGCAGTTTGAGCACATGCTGACGGCGGAACGGGCCCTGGTGGTTAAGTTCTGGTTTCACGTTTCCAAAAAAGTACAGCGGAAGCGGCTGAAAGCCTTTGAAAAAGACCCCAAACTCCGCTGGCGAGTCACCCAGCAAGACTGGGAACGGGTCAAACAATATGACAAATATTGCCAGGTTTCAGAGCACATTCTGCGGGAAACCAGCACCGCCGAAGCCCCCTGGATTGTGGTGGAAGGCACCGATCCCAAGTATCGCAACCTGACGGTGGGGAAGGTGCTGCTGGAGGCCATTACCTCCCGGTTATCCCACCCCTTCAAAGAGCGCCGGTCCACTGCTCCGCCGCTGCTGCCGCCCATTGATAACCGGCACATTCTTTCCACTCTGGATATGACCCAGGCCCTGCCCAAACCTGAGTACAAGGAGGCTTTGGAGCATTACCAGGGCAAACTGAATCTGCTGGTGAGGCAACCCCAGTTTGCTAAACGGGCTCTGGTAGCCGTGTTTGAAGGGTGGGATTCTGCCGGCAAAGGGGGCAGCATTCGCCGGGTAGCGGCGGCAATGGATGCTCGCTGGTATACGGTAATTCCCATTGGGGCTCCCACTGAAGAAGAACTGGCTCAACCCTATCTATGGCGGTTCTGGCGACACATTCCCCAATGGGGACGGGTGACGATTTTTGATCGCTCGTGGTACGGGCGAGTGCTGGTAGAACGAGTCGAACATCTTTGCTCAGAAGCCGCCTGGTTGCGGGCATATAACGAAATCAACGACTTCGAAAAGCAGTTGGTAGACCACAATATTTTGGTGGCTAAGTTCTGGCTGAATATTTCCAAAGATGAACAACTGCGTCGTTTCAAAGAGCGGGAGCAGGTGCGGTTCAAACAGTTTAAAATGACCGACGAAGACTGGCGTAATCGCGAAAAGTGGGATGCCTACGAGACTGCCGTATGCGATATGATCGAGCGCACCAGCACCACAGCAGCCCCCTGGACTTTGGTGGAAGCCAATGACAAGCGCTTCGCCCGAATTAAGGTGCTGAAGACCTTTTGTGAACAGTTAGAAGGGGCGATGAAAAAATAACCCATGGCGCCCGACCCAGTTATTTTCAAAACCAAGTGGCTTGCCGTTCGGGAGAGTCCTAGAGGGTTTCAGTACCTGGAACGCAAGGGTAAGGATTCCATTGCGGTGTTTTTGGCCAGGCGTACTGAAGATAGAAAACCATGGGAAGTGCTGGTGCGGCATCAGCACCTCTGTGTGGATAACCGCGAAGTAAACGGGCAATTCAACCTGTTTCCCTGCCCGGTAACCGGGGCCATTGATGACGGCGAAACCCCAGAGGAAGCCGCCACCCGCGAAACCTTTGAAGAAACCGGCTACCAAACCTCTATGACCTATCTGGGGAAGTACATCGTAGGCACCCAAACGAACGAAATCTGCTACCTGTACTACGCCGATGTTTCCCATTTGAAACCGTCGAAAGCCCCCCAGGACGCCATTGTGCCAAGGTTGCCCGGCACAATGGCGTCCTGGGCTAACCTGCCCTATCTGATTATGCTGGCCGTAACCATTGCGCTGTTTTTTGTGGATTTTTCCACAGCAAATGGTAGCTCATAATCGCCCTTCCCATCCCCGAAGGGATGCCCGGAGGCCGAGGTGGGTAAAGCCTGTAACGTAGGGGACTTGATCGCAACAATAAGTCTGCTTTTTACCAGGATTACCCACCCCTGCCCCTCCCAGGAGGGGAAAGCTGCAAATTTTGTAAGGTGCATTGCGCCAGGGGTAAGGCTCTGTTGACGACAAGCAATGCACTATGCCGTCAGGGTTTCTAAGGCCCGGTCACCCTGGTCGAATTTTCTACCTCAATCAAACAATTCCACAGGTCATAGCCCACCTGGGACTTAGGCACGATGTAGTCCCCATCGTCCACAGAGTTATTGGCCATACCTGTAAACTCCTGCCGGGCCGGGTCTTTCAGATTAATGTACTTGGCTCCCTACTCCAGTCGGGTGCCGGGCTTCAATACCGGAATCCGTTGCAAATCGTCTGGGGAATAGTCCTGTATCTGTGGGGGCAGGTCCGTCAGGTCTGCAGCAGGCATCGTAGGTTGGGTGAAGCGGAGCGAAACCCAACAGCTTCAATAGTTGGTAGTCCCTAACGCGTAAGGATATAAAGCTGGTTTACGACGGTAAGGGGATGCAAGGCCCTAAGGAGTGAATGAGTTTTAAGTTCTTAGTTTTGAATTTTGAACTGGCCGCTCAACTCAAAATTCAAAACTCAAAATTTGGAACTTATTCAAGTCTGCTCCCTAAGTGTTCACGATAAAGTCGACCCGTGTTGTGATAAAAGCTGATCAATGTCTGCCCCCGCATTACGTTGCCCCACCTGCAATTCCTCCAACGTTGTCAAGAATGGCAAAATCCACAACGGGAAGCAGAACCACAAGTGCACCGACTGCGGGCGGCAGTTTGTCAAAGACCCTCAACAGAAGCGGATTGGAGAGGACACGAAACGCCTCATCGATAAACTGTTGCTGGAGAAGATTCCGATGGCCGGCATTGCCCGCGTGGCCGACGTTTCAGAGGTCTGGTTGCAGCACTTTTAGGACTGCCAGATGAAGAACGCCATCATCAAGTACCTCACCTACTCCCACGAGCACGGCACCGACCCGGATGAGATCACTCCCTGGAAGTGGCCCTATTAACCCTGTAGGTTGTCCCTATGGTGGTTCAGAATTGGTCTGCGATCGCACCTCCCCCCGCAGGGCGTAGGCCGCACGCCCCTTCAGAAGATTTTTATTACAGACCGATTTTTCGTCAACACCCTAAATGATATCGAGACGTTTGTGCAGTAGGTCCATGCGGGCATCGTCAAGCCTGCGGAGGCGGATCGCTTTACCGACATCCTCGCCGTCGGCAGGCGAAGTCGGTACCGTGTTTGACGGCCAACCCTAGCCGAACCTCACCGAGGGCGAGGTTCGGCGTAAAACCAAGCGCATCAATTAGCCGTGATCTAAGTCCTCGACCTTTCTATTTTTTATCTTGAGGCTCTATCAAAGGACACCTGCTACACTGCTGTAAAGCAATAATTCAAAAAAGATTGATGCAACATAACCTGCAAAGCGCATCAACATCAGTTGTTGCGGGCTTTAAGGCCATGTCAGACCCCATTCGCCTACAGGTGCTCGAACTGCTACGGGAGCAGGAAATGTGCGTCTGTGATTTGTGCGATCGCATCGATGTCGCTCAATCTAAGCTGTCCTTTCACCTCAAGTCCCTTAAATCTGCCGGTCTGGTGCGTTCGCGGCAAGAAGGGCGCTGGATTTACTACAGTTTGAACCTGCCTCAACTAGTCGAGCTCGAACAGTATCTGTCGGAATTTCGTCGCTTCAGTGCCATGCTGCCCGCTAAGCCCTGTCTACCAGAAGAATGACAGCCTAACTTGATGTAAGCTTGTGTATCAAGATTTGCTGATGGGTTGACAAAACAAATATTTTTGAAATGATGTTGGATATGTCCCCTTAAACGAGGAGGGCTACCACATCGCCTGGGTCAACTTCCAGGAAGGGGAAGTCGGGTCTGCCTTTGATGGCATCCCTCAACCTAATTTAACGATTGCGGAACTACTACGGAAAACAAAACGGTTTTAGAAAGAAAGTTTTGAATTTTTAGTTTTGAATTTTGAATGAGTTGATGGCAATCCAGAAACTCAGAACTCAAAACTTACACCTATTTTTCAGCTGCTTCAGTCACTTTCAAGGATTTATGAGTACCAACCAATCCAACGTCAATCCAAACGCCGTCCAGGCCGGGGGGCAGCTCAGTTTCTTTGAGCGCTACCTGACCC
>CAZPYG010000287.1:0-5321 GCA_964590465.1 uncultured bacterium
ATCTCCTGATTTAATCTCGGCACAGGGATAGATCTGCCCTAGGCTAAAACCAGGTATCCAAGGTCTGATCGGTTGTTTAGCCCCCAATATTTGTATGAAAGTCGCCTTTTTCAGCACAAAGCCCTACGACCAGCAGTGTTTTGAAGCTACCAACAAAGCCTTTAACCACGATCTAAGCTTCTTCGAATCGCGCTTAAACTCAACCACCGCAGCCCTGGCCGAGGGATTTCCGGCGGTGTGTGTATTTATTAACGACGACCTGGGGGCAACAACCCTACAGCAAATTGCCAGTACCGGTACCCGCCTGGTCGCCCTCCGCTGTGCCGGTTTTAACAACGTCGATCTGGAGGCGGCCAGAGACCTGGGCATCACCCTGGTGCGGGTGCCGGCCTATTCCCCCTACGCAGTGGCAGAACATGCCGTGGGGCTGATTTTGATGCTCAACCGCAAGCTTTACCGCGCCTATAACCGGGTACGGGACGACAACTTTGCCCTCAACGGTCTGCTGGGGTTTGACATCCATGGCAAAACCGTAGGAGTTGTGGGTACCGGCAAAATCGGTCAGTGCTTTACCCAAATCATGCAAGGCTTTGGCTGTCAGCTGCTGGGCTACGATGTGTATCAAAATCCTGCCTGTATAGACATGGGTATGCAGTATGTAGACCTGCCGGATCTGCTGTCCCAGGCGGATATTATTTCCCTCCACTGTCCTCTACTGCCCTCAACCCAGTACATGATTAATCGGGACTCCCTGCAGTGGTTAAAACCCGGTGCCATGGTGATTAACACCAGCCGGGGCGCCCTGGTGGATACCCAGGCGGTGATTGAGGCGCTGAAATCAGGTCAGGTGGGCTATTTTGGCACCGACGTTTACGAAGAAGAAGAAAACTTATTTTTCGAAGACCTCTCCGGCACGGTGATTCAAGACGACACCTTCCAACTGCTGCAGTCGTTTCCCAATGTGGTCATTACGGCCCACCAGGCGTTTTTCACCCAGGATGCCCTCAGCAATATCGCCCAAACCACCCTGTCCAACATTAGCGCTATAGAAGCCGGAAAGCCCTGCGATAACGAAGTTACAGTGCAATAGCAGGAGGCCCATGACCAAAGCTATCCATCCCTTGGACCGAGAGCAGCTGCAGAACCTGATGGGATAGGAGTGATAAAAGAAATCTGTATGAAATCTGCCCGAAGCAACTTTAAATGTTTGTGGGCTGCTATGCCCAAGGGGGAGTACCCAGCCCTGCTTTTCCTACAATGGTGCAGCGGGTCCGCTTCTATCTACCTCTGGCTTATACCAGGTCCGGCTCAAAACAGTCGCCTTCCCTTAGGCAACCCTCCCCTGCTGGCCTTGGAAGGGTTTAATTTTGGGGTACTTGAATCGCCCTGGCAGCGGAATTGACAGAGTTTATGATAAATTTCTATCCCACCAATCAGGGTAATTCGGGTCACGTTCTGGCCAGGTCGAACCTTCGGCATTAAGCGTTAAGTATTGAGCGTCTAATTTTTAAGTTTAAGGATTAGCAATGTCATCTTCTAAAAATACGGTTTTAGTTACGGGTGGAGCTGGGTATATCGGTAGCCATGCCGTTTGGGCTTTACGGCAGGCAGGCTATCACGTGGTTATTCTGGACAACCTGGTCTACGGCCATAAAGACCTGGTAGATCAGGTGTTGAAGGTTGATTTGGTCGCAGGCAGCACCCTGGACAGGGGGTTGTTAAAAGGGGTTTTTGAAAAATATGACATCAGTGCGGTGATGCACTTTTCCGCCTATGCCTATGTCGGTGAATCGGTCACCAACCCCAGCAAGTACTACGAGAACAATGTAGTCGGCACCCTTTCGCTACTGGATGCCATGGTAGAAGCCGATGTGAAAAACCTGGTCTTTTCCTCCACCTGCGCCACCTATGGAGTGCCTCAGGAACTGCCCATTCCCGAACATCATCCGCAAAATCCCATCAATCCCTACGGGGCCACCAAGCTCATGGTAGAGCGGATTTTGACCGACTACGACAAGGCCTATGACCTCAGATCAGTGTGCTTCCGCTACTTCAATGCGGCAGGGGCCCATCCTGAAGGGCTGCTGGGGGAAGACCACAACCCCGAAACCCATCTCATTCCCCTGATATTGCAGACGGCCCTGGGTAAACGGGAGGCCATCTACATTTTTGGTACCGACTACCCCACCCAGGACGGCACCTGCGTCCGCGACTACATCCACGTTTCCGACCTGGCCGATGCCCATATCCTCGGGCTAGAGTATCTGCTAAAAGGGGGCGGAAGTTCTAAGTTCAACCTGGGCAACGGCAGCGGCTTTTCCGTTCGAGAGGTGATTGATGCCGCCCGGCAAGTGACCGGTAAAGAGATTCCCGTCATCGAAGCCGAACGCCGCCCCGGAGACCCTCCTGCTTTAGTGGGCGGTAGCGAAAGGGCGCGGGAAGTATTGGGCTGGAATCCTCAATATGGCGATATTGAAACCATTCTGGCCCACGCCTGGCAGTGGCACCAGCAGCGCCATGGGTAGGCTGAGCATTGGCTGCTATTGACATTAGCGGTCTACCAGTTCATCCGCAGCAAGACCTCAAACAAATCGCCGGTGGTGGTGAGGTCGTTCCCGAATGGATCCTGACCATACTCGTATCGAGTATTTTGCCAGGACACAATCAGGCCAGGTTCGACCTCTCCAAGGCGAAATCTAATATCTGCCAGCAGGCCAAAAACGGGAGCACTAACGGCGTCATCGAAGGGGGCCCAAAAGCCTGAGAGGGTGACATCTTCCCCTAAACGTACCGACGTATCGAATACGGTGCGAGTCGCCTGGGAATGAGGCAAAATCCCTCCCAGAACCTGGGTTGCTCCCACCGATACCTGGCCTAAATTCATCCGGGCCTGGAGGGTAACGTCGCTGCCCTCGCCGGTCTGCTCGATATCGCCCAGGCTAGTATCCTGGTCCAAGGCCCAATTGAAACTCCCTCCCAGGGTGAGGTTGTGGTTTTCGTTGAAATCGAACCGTTTGGCGATCCCTCCCGAGAGATTGCTGTAGCGGTCATAGTTGGGGTTGATGAAGCCAATAGCCCCGGCCCGGTAGTACCAGTTACCATCGGTTCTGCCCTGGTAATCGAGCCCACCGTAAGCCTGGATCTGCTCCCCAGCAATGGTACCGAGGTAGTAGCGAAAGGTGTCGTAAGCCCCGGTGATATTGCCGCTAAAACTGAGATGAGGGTAGTAGCGAATTTGATCCCTCTGCTCAAAGGTTACGAGGTTTAAGGCATCCTGTTCATACAGGTTGATGTAGTTTTGAACGTAAACGTTGTCAACGGTGTCAACGTTGAAGGTGGTGCCCCCAACCAGTGAGGTCAAATCTGGGATGTCGCCGCCGCCCCCTTCACCTCCGGCGGCTAACGTCTGCACCCGCTCTCCCAGGGGGGTAAAGGCAAAACCCTCTTCATAACTGCGTTCTGTCACCGGAGAGAGGCCCAACCATACGGCATTAAAATTGGCCCGGGGCCGATCATGGGAACTTTCGAGGGGTTCGACGGGGGTGTCGGCATAGCCTACGCCGGCTTGATAGAGGGTGAAGCTGTCTGTGGGTAGGCGGGTATTGTTGGCCGCATTAAACAAGTTTAGGTTGACGTTCTGGTTAGCCGGGGCGTCGGTTGAGGGAACGGATGCCCTGATTTCAGGTAGGGTCAGGGCTAGGGCGGCGAGAACAATATTGGTAATGGGCTGGTCTGAATCGAAAACCACGGCTGGGCCGCGAATGTTTCGGGCCAGGGCAGCCTCTGTCGCATTAGCCTGTACTATCTGGCTCACGGTCGCATAACCGACCGCAGGGGTGGTGGTGAACTGCTCATCCCGGATGACCTCTGTCATGTTGGATCGACTATTGCCCGGTAAAATCGCTACCTGGGGAAACTGCAGGTCTATGCCGATCCGTTGCGCTTCGGTACCCTGCTGAAACCCGGGAGCTTGCATGGCGGCGAGGGTTTCCGGAGCAACCACATCCCCGAAATTAGAGGTTTGCTCAAAGCGGGTGGGCAGCTGGGTGGCTGCATCAATACTGGCGTTGTCCGTGGCCAGCCCCGGTGTATAAGTACAAATTTCATCCACCGATGGATCTAAGCAGGAACCGGTCAGGCTCAGCTGAATATCCTGGCCTAAAATCCTTACCGGCTCGCCAAAGCTAATCGCTAACCGCCTTTCCTGCAGGGTATCGCGGGCAAACAGCACAGACTGGCGCTGGGTCAGGGTGGTTCGGTTGTCTGGGCCGGTCTCACTTGCTACATTTTGGTTGAAATGGGCCAGGCCAGAGTAGCGCAGGTTGGTGCTGCGATCATCCCCAAAACTAACCCCGGCGATGATCTGACTACGGGAACCATAGTCAAGGAGTTCATTATTAAAGGGGATGGTCGTAACCAAAGGAGCTAAAACCCCGGGAGGGATCGTGAGGGGGGTTCTGAGGTATTCGTTGGTTTCAATCTGATCAGCCCTGACCTGAGGGGGGTCGGAATCTTCGGCATCCGCCTCTGCATTCGGCTGGGGAGGAACTTCTTCGGCAGGGGGGGCCGGCCGTTGGAAAACGTCTTCCGCCGCATCGGACGTCAGGTCCAGGTCAGACTGCAGCAAGTCCATTGCTGGGATAGTCGGATTGGAAGGGGATAGCCTGGCCTGGGCACGGGTTGCCGCCACCGCTGTCAACCGGCTCGATGAAAAGTGGACAGCGGCCTGAGTTTCCGGTTGCGGCAGGAGCAGATCCCTGGCGGAGGAGCTGTACTTATCGCCTACCCGTGGATTGTTAACCGTGGGGGAGGGCTGATGGGGGGATGGAGTGGCGGCTCCTGAGGCTGGGGGTGGGACGATAGCAGGCAGGGGTTGGGAATCTCGCTTATGTTCGGATGGCCCTGGCGGCATCTCCTGCTGGGGTTCAGGCCTGGAAGTTGGGGATGCCAGGTTGGAAGTCGTTTCAGCCTGATGGGAGCCCTGGCTTTGTCCTGTTGCACCTTGTTCGGCTCTGGCAGATTCATGCAGTGACTCCGCTCGGTTCGCTTCTGGGCTATCGGCTGATGGAGAATTGCCCAATTGCTGACTGGACCTCGAGGTCTCCTGACCTGAATTGGCTGACTCTGAGGTTTCGGTGGCCAGGGGAGATAGGGCGGGTTGAGGCGTTGAAGCAGGATTGTCCCCAGCGGGAAAAGCCTCTGACGGTGGGGAGTCAGAATCCGCTGCCCCATCTTGAGACACAGCACCGGATGGGGAATTGAACCCGGGGATAACAACGGGAGGGGTGGTTTTGCTGAACTGAACTTTTGGCACCGTTGCC